>CAMHBH010000037.1 GCA_946183175.1 uncultured Oscillibacter sp. | reverse complement strand
GACGAACCCCTGTAGGGGCCACATTCTTTTCGGAAAGTCCTTGACACGGGCGCGCCGATTGGCTAATATACTGTAAGCATGAACAGCGCGAAGAACGGAAAGAGTACCGGATACCCCCGCGCACAGAGAGCCCCCGCCGGAAGGCTGTAAGCGGAGGCGCGCGGGGCCCCGGGAAGTGCGTCCGGGAGCGCGGGGTGGAACTCCCCCGAACCGTCCCGCGTCAGGGGACTTTGAGTGAGAAATGAGAGTGGAACCGCGGTTTTACGCCGCCTCTCGTACTTGTACGGGGGGCGGCTTTTCTGCAATCCCCAGAAAGGAGACGTACTATGAACAGACGCGTAACCCGCCTCGGCGGACTGCTCGCGGCCTACCAGCGCCGCGACCCCGCCGCAAGAAGCAAACTCGAAATCTTCCTGCTGTACCCCGGGGTACACGCCATCCTCTGGCACCGCCTCGCCCACTGGCTCTACCGCCACGACTTACGCTTTCTTGCGCGCTGTGTGTCGCAGTGGTCGCGCTTCTGGACGGGAATCGAAATCCACCCCGGGGCCGTCATCGGACACCGCCTCGTCATCGACCACGGCATGGGCGTCGTTATCGGGGAGACGACCGAAATCGGCGACGACTGCTTACTTTATCAGGGCGTCACGCTCGGGGGTACCGGGAAGGATAAGGGCAAGCGGCACCCCACCCTCGGAGACAATGTACTCGTCGGCTGTGGCGCGAAAATCCTCGGGCCGTTCCGCGTCGGCGACAATGCCCGTATCGCCGGGGGGGCCGTCGTACTCCGCGAAGTCCCGCCGAATTGTACTGCCGTCGGCGTCCCGGCCCAGATTGTCCGCCGCGCCGGGGAACCCGTATTCTACGCCGACGACGTGGACCATACCAGCGTACAGAACCCCACCCTCGAACGTATCGCCGCCCTCGCCGCGCGCGTCGCGGAACTCGAAAAGAAACTCGATATGCACACCGCGCCTATGCACAGCGTCGACGAGTACGACGACTATGTAATCTGACACCACTCCACGCGCTTTCTGAAATTCAACGGGAGGAAACAGTATGTATCTCTACAACTCCGCCACGCACCGCAAAGCCGAATTTACGACTCACACCCCCGGACACGTCGAAATGTACACCTGCGGCCCGACGGTGTACCATTTCGCGCATATCGGGAACTTGCGCTCCTACCTCTGCGAAGACGTGCTCGAAAAGTTCCTCCGCTACGCGGGCTACTCCGTCAACCGCGTCATGAACATTACGGATGTCGGGCACCTCACGTCCGACGCCGACGAGGGCGAGGATAAAATGCTCAAGGGCGCGCGCCGCGAGCACAAGTCCGTCATGGAAATCGCGCAGTTCTACACGGATTGCTTTTTCGACGACTGCCGCAAGCTCAACATCAAGCGTCCCGACACCGTACAGCCCGCCACGGGTTGCGTAGACGAGTATATTAAGATTATCTCCGGGCTCATGGAGAAGGGCTACGCCTATTTCGCCGGGGGCAACGTCTATTTCGACACGTCGAAACTCCCCCGCTACTACGTCTTCAACGCCCACGACAAGGACGCCTTGGAAGTCGGCGTGCGCGACGGCGTGGAGGCCGATTCCAACAAGCGCAACAGCAACGATTTCGTACTCTGGTTTACGAAGTCCAAATTTGAAGACCAGGCCCTGAAATGGGATTCCCCGTGGGGTACCGGCTACCCCGGCTGGCATATTGAGTGCTCCGGAATCTCCCTGAAGTACAACGGCGAGTACCTCGACTTGCACTGTGGCGGCGTCGACAACGCCTTTCCCCACCATACGAACGAAATCGCGCAGTCCGAGAGCTATTTAGGGCACCCGTGGTGCCCGTGGTGGTTCCACGTCGCGCACTTGAACACGTCCGACGGCAAAATGAGCAAGTCCGCCGGGGAATTTCTCACCGTCTCCCTGCTCGAAGAAAAGGGCTACGACCCCCTCGACTACCGTTTCTTCTGCCTGCAAAGCCACTACCGCAAAATGCTGGTCTTTACCTGGGAGAACCTCGACAACGCGCGCGGGGCGTACAAGAAACTCGTGAAGCGTGTCGCGGCGCTCGACCCCGACGGCGGTACCGTCGACGAAGCGCTGTCGGAACAGTTCCGCGAGAAGTTCGTCGCCGTCGTGGGCAACGACCTGAATACCGCGTCGGGGCTGTCCCTGTTCTACGACGTGCTCAAAGCCGACGCCAGCGACGCTACGAAACGTTCCATTATCGGCGGATTCGACAGCGTTCTGGGGCTGTCCCTGCTCGAAAAGGCCGACGCCCTCCGGCAGCAGGAGCGCAAGAGCGCGACGGCCTCCCATGACGGCTACGCCATCACGGGCGAGAGCGGCCCCGACGCCGAAATTGAGGCGTTGATTCTGTCGCGCTATCAGGCGAAGAAGGCGAAGGATTTCGCGGAGGCCGACCGTATCCGCGACGAACTCCGCGCGCGGGGAATCGAACTGACGGACGTGCCCGGCGGCGCGGTCTGGAAACGCGTGTAACGGAAAAGGAAGGAGCGTCGGCAATGGAAACGAATTTAGCCTACGAGTTAGAACAGCGGGAGGAAATCATTGGCGGGAAAGTCTTCATGATGTCCGCCCCCACGCTTCAGCATATTTTCATCGCTATCAACATCTACCGCATTTTTGACGACTATCTTGACGGCAAGCCCTGCACCGCAATTCCCGACGGGGCGGCGCTGTTTCTGGAAGAGGACGCCGAGGAATACCAGCCGGACATGATGGTTGTCTGTGACCCCGACAAACTCCAGACCGACGGCGTTCACGGTACGCCGGATTTCGTCGTAGAAGTTCTCTCCCCCAGCACGGGCCGCAACGACAAGGGACACAAGAAAAACGTCTACGAAAAGCACGGCGTCCGCGAATACTGGATTGTCAGCCCCGGCGACCAGTCCATTGAGCAGTACGTCTTGGAGAACGGGCGCTTTGTCCTGCGGGATGTCTATTCGCGCTACCCTCCGTTCATGCTGAAACGAATGCGCGAGGAAGAAAAAGCCGCCGTCGTGACGGAATTTCAATGCAGTCTGTTCGATGATTTGACTATCCGTCTCGACGACGTTTTCAAGCGCGTGACTTAACGCGGGGCCTGTACGAGCGCCTCCTGGAAGCCGTTGGCCCCCGGGCAGAAGATGTCCCCCGCGACCGGAATCCCGTTGCACAGGTACAAGTTCGCCTGTACGCCCTTCTCGCGGTTCGGGTGGTTCGTCACCGCGTAGGTATACCGCGACACGCTCTCCCCGCAATGCGGCCCGAGGTCGTAGCCCTGCGGAAGCTGTAGCGCGTTGTAGCTCAGGTACGGTTCCTCCAGCGTCTCCGGAAGCAGGAACTCGTAGGTTTCCACGGGTTCCTCCTCGACTTCCCAGCCGAGTTCCCGGAGATACGCCACCCGGTCGGCGTTCGTCTCGAGAATCCGCGCCTCCTCGTCGGGCGTGGTCGGCGGCGTGCGCATAATCAGGAACGCCAGCCCCACCATCGCCGCCGCGAGCAGGATTATCAGCGTTTTGAGCGCCGGAAATTTCGCTGTCCATATGAACATCGTAGCATCCCTCCCCCTGCGTTATATTCCGGGCCGCCCGGGATTATGACGGCGCACGGGGAACGGGAAACCGTCAGGCGTAACAAAAGCCTCCCCGTAACAACGGGGAGGGCTTGCAACGGAAATTGTACGCATTATGGAGGCGTATTATCAGGAGAGCGGGGGGAGTTCCCAGCCGAGGAGGAGCGCGCCGTTCTCGACGGATACGGAGGCGCGCGCGTCGGTGATATGGTTGCTGACGCCGAGGGGGAAGTCGTTGGAGAGTTCCGCGCCGCCGATGGGGTACTGTACGCCGGCAATCGTCACGCCCTGCGCGCGCCCGGACAGCGCGAATACGGACAGCAGACCGTCGGGGACGGCGCGGGCGACTTCAAAGGTCTCGTTCTCGACGACCGTCCAGACGAAGTCGCGCCCGTAGAGGAAGCCCCGGGCCTTGCGGCGGCGGAGGTACAGGAGGCCTTGCAGATTGGCGAGGGTGTGGTCCATACGCTGTCCGCCCGTGCCGCCGTAGATGTGGAACTCGTTGCAGTTACGCGACAGCCCGGCCTTGAGGGCTAACATGGTATCGGTATCGTCCTTCATGACGGGGACGCGCTCGACGTGTGGGATACCGGGGGCGTCGGGCGGCTCGGACATGGAGTCGAAATCGCCGATGAGCAGGTCGGGCCGGAGGCCGATTTTCTTACAGAGCAGGTATCCGGCGTCGGCGGCGATGAGGAAGTCCCCGGAGCGCGGGGACTCGCGGAGGCCGTCAAACTCGGCGGCGGAGAATACAAAACAGCGGCGCATAATTGACCGTCCTTTCCGTGCGCTTGCGGCGACACGGTTCAGTCTACCCGTCCGGGGGGCGCTTGTCAAGTCCCGCGATACGTCGGTCGGTATCACTTTGTTGTAGGGATTTTCTGAAAGGGGCTGAAAACGGGGAAACGGTATGAAAAAGAGCTTATTCCGAGGTTTCATTTTCGGCGTGATTTTGCCGATTTTCTACAGTTTCTCGCTACCTTAACTATCGCTTCCATATTTTGGAAAATTCCCCTACAACAAAGTTATGCCGACGATACGTCGGCCCCTCCGTGTTGGCAAAGCCGCGTTTGCCCCTCCGTCGCCCCGCGACACCTCCCCCGCCGTAAGCTAGTTCGGGAATGCCCCTCCGCGCGGCGGGGGAGCCAATTCAGCAAAAAAACCTCCCCCGTGTCAAGGGGGAGGCTTTTTATCTGCCGCCGGGGCGCGACCGGAGGTGGCGCAGAAGCGCGGTGGAGATGTCCTTGCACGAGGCCTGTACGGTGACGGCCCCGATATCGTAGGCGGCGCGCGGCATGCCGTACACGACGCAGGATTCCTCGTCCTGGCCGATGGTGTACGCGCCCTTCTTGCGCATAGCGAGCAATCCGGCGGCACCGTCGCGGCCCATGCCCGTCATGATGATTCCGTACATCTGACAGCGCACGTTCTGCGCCATGGACTGGAATAAGGCGTCGACGGAGGGCCTGTGCCCGCTGACGCGCTCCCCGGGCGTACAGCTCACGCGGTAGCCGCCCAGCGGGTCCCGCAGTACGCGGCACTGCAAGTCCGCGGGGGCCACCAGCGCGAGGCCGCGCTTGATTGCGTCGCCGTCCTTCGCCTCCCGGACTTCCATCCGGCAAAGTTTGTTGAGGCGTTGGGCGTACATCTTCGTAAAGCCCGTGGGCATGTGCTGTACGATGACCATGCCGGGAATATCCTCCGGCAGACGCTTCATGACTTCCAGCGTGGCCTCGGTGCCGCCCGTCGACGCGCCCAGGCCGATGATAACCCGCCCCGACACCGACGCGCCCAGCGCCGCCGCCGCGGGTGTCGCCGCCGCCGCGCTCGGGGCCTGTACTTTCGCCTTCGAGGCCTCCACGACCTTCGCGCCGAGCATGCGCACAAAGGCCTCCGTGCTGATGTCGCTGTCGGGCTTGCGCACGAAATCGACGGCCCCGGCGTGCAGGGCGTCGAATACGCCCAGATTCAGCGCCGACACCAGCACCACCGGAAGCGGGTACTCTGGTAGTAACGACTTCAGGAAGTCGAGGCCCGTCATACCCGGCATTTGCACGTCGAGGGTCATCACGTCGGGTTTCAACTGCCTGACTTTGTTTTTGGCGTCCATGGCGTTGATGGCGTAGCCCACGATTTCAATCCCGCGCCGCGCCGACAGGCCGTCCATAATGACCTTGCGCGCGAGAATGGAGTCGTCGACCACGAGGACGCGGATTTTTTGCCGGTTAAATTCTGCCATTCCGATGCTCCTTTCCCGTCACTTCTCCCCTTCGCAAAACCGGAAGCCGCCGCGAGGGGACTACTTCTGGAAAATGGAGGTCGAGA
Source organism: uncultured Oscillibacter sp. (assembly GCA_946183175.1). Classification (GTDB taxonomy): domain Bacteria; phylum Bacillota; class Clostridia; order Oscillospirales; family Oscillospiraceae; genus Oscillibacter. Next base: position 10,819 of record CAMHBH010000037.1, on the reverse strand, counting down.
CCCGCTTGTAAGGCAGATTCGGCGGGAGAGTCTCCGACAGGCTGATGATGAGGTATCCGCCGGGGGCCGTGGCGTCGTAGAAACGGCGGATGAGGGCGGTTTTCGTCGGCTGGTCGAAATAAATCATGACGTTGCGGCAGAAAATCACGTCGAATTTCCGGCGGAACTGTATCGGGTCCATGAGGTTGAACTGGCGGAAAATCACGTTGTCGCGCACTCTCTTCGAGACCTGGTAGCGCGTCCCGCCGACGTGCGTGAAATACTTCTCCTTCCACGCCTCCGGCATGGAATCCGGGAGCTGGTAAACGCCGATTTGCGCCTTTTTCAGCACGTCCAGGGAAAGGTCAGTCGCCAACATGCGCGCGTCCCACGCGCCCCACTGCGTGCCGAAATAGTCCATCATGTACATCGTGACGTTGTAGGGTTCCTCCCCGGACGAACAGCCCGCGCTCCAAATGGACAGCGACTTGTCCATTTTGCGCCGCTGGGTAATCTGCGGGAGAATGCTCTTCTGGAAGTAGTCGAACGACTCGGTTTCCCGCATGAAATAGGTGTAGTTGGTGGTCAGCTTCACGAGCAGTTCGTTGATATCGTCCCCGGTTCCCTTAATCAGCAGGTAGTCGACATAGGACTTGAAGTCGGCGAAACCCCGGTTTTTAATCGTCGCGGTCAGGCGGCTTTGAATCAACTGCCGCTTCTGGTGGAGGTCAATCCCGTAATTGCGCTGTACGAACCGAACCAGCCGTGTGAAATCCTCGTCCGAGATGAGGAGGGTTCGCATTTTTTCCTCGTAACTCAAGGGTATCACCTGCCGTCCTACGCCTTACTCGTGGGTGTGTTCGAGCGCTTCCCCGTCGAGAATCATGATGGTACTCACGCCGCCGGGTACCGTACACATACCGCTGACAAGTTTGTGTTCGTTCTGGGACGGCACGGGGAGAATCGCCGAGCGGGAGATGTCGACCATCTGGTCTACGCTGTCGACCACGATTCCCATACTGGTGTCGAGGATGTCGAGGATGATGACACAGCTTTCCTCTTCGGGAATGCGCCCGAGGAGCAGGCGGAAGTCGACAATCGGCACGATAGCGCCGCGCAGGTTGATGACGCCCGCGATGTAGTCGGGTACCATGGGAATGCGTGTGATGGAGACATTGTTCAGAATTTCGATGACGTAGGCGGTGCTCAGGGCGTAGAGGATGTTGCTGGAACGGAAAATGAGGTACTTTTCCTCGTCGGTCTCCTGCACTTTGTCGGAGAGGGCGCTTCTGGCCTCGTCGGTTCTGGCGAACAGTCCGTTTTCCTCAGACATGGCGTTACTTCCTTTCCAAGATATCCGTCGCGCCGTCCGGGGACGGCGGCATAGTCGATTGACCGGGAGCAACCGAACCCCGTTTCCCGGTCTCCGGGGTTTTCTGGCCCGAACGCGCGATACTTTTATTGATTCCTTCGCCCCTCTTCCCTTCGGGCTCAACATGGAATACGAAAAGACATGGAATCCTGTGACTTCCCTGAACTTTATTTCAAGCGTTGGCGGACGCAAGTCCGACGGTCTCACGGATTCCGGCCACGGAGACGCGCTACAGGTCTACTTCAAACGTTTCCGTCAGGTTCGCGATGTTGATGGCCTGCTGGATTTCCATCAGTTCCCGCGACACCCTGTCGTAGGCGGCGCGGACTTCGGCGGCGTCGAAATTGCGGCATGTGATGTCGGCCTCGCGGCTGCCGTAGGTACGGGAGCGCTGTTTCTCCGGGATTTGGAGGAGGGCGTAGAGGCGGTTCTTCTCCGCGTTCATGCGGCTCATGCGCCCGATTGCCTCGTCGAGCGTGCAACCGTACTCCGGGAGGAACTTCCCGCTGTTGAACACCGCCACAGCGTGGCGGAGTTTGGCGATTTTGCTTTGGTAGTCGTGAATCCGCGCCTGGGTGTCGGAGAAGGAGTACGCCGGGACGACGGGCTCCTCCCCGACGCTGTAGGAATACGTGGAATTTTTGGATTCGGCGTCCAGAAGGGCGGCGATTTCCGCGTCACAGTTCTTAATGAGCTTGTTGGCGGTGTCGGAATTGAGCTTCATGGCGCTTAGTTGTTCTGGGACGAGTAAATCGTCGCCACGTCGAGAATGATACTAATGCTACCGTCGCCGAGAATCGTACAGCCCGAAACGCCGTAGTTCTTGATACCGTAGTTGTTGACGTAGTCGGGGAGGGGCTTCACGACGACCTGCTGTTCGCCGATGAGCTCGTCGACGAACAGGCAGAACGAGTTGTCGCCGGATTCCACCCAGAGCAGTACGCCTTCGTCGAGGTTGTCCACGCCGCCGTTGAGCTGGTAGAACTCCTTCGCGCGCACGATGGAATAGAAGTTGTCGACAATCTTGACCATTTCGCCGTGTGTGGCGTCCTGAATGATGTTGATGTCGGATACCTTGAAAATCTGCTGGATATCGCTGATGGGCACGGTAAAAATGGAATCGCCTACCGCGACTTCCATGCCGTCCATGATGGACATGTTCAGCGGGATTCGCAGAGTAGTGGTCATGCCCTTCCCGCGCTCGCTGGTAATCGTGACAGTTCCGCCGACGCTCTCGACGTTGCTTTTCACCACGTCCATACCGACGCCGCGCCCGGAATACTCCGTGACTTCCGTGTTGGTGGAGAATCCCGGCATGAGCAGGAAATTGAGGATGTCCTTGTGACTGTACTCGACGCCGGGCTGGGCCAGTCCCTGCCGGATGGCCTTGTTGAGCACGGCGTCGTCGTCGACGCCCTGCCCGTCGTCGATGACTTCGATAATGACCTCTCCGCCCGTCTGGCGCGCCGAAAGGATAATCTTCCCGGCGGGGTCCTTCCCGGCGGCGATACGCTCCGCGCGGTCGCTCTCGATTCCGTGGTCCATGGAGTTCCGCACGATGTGCATGATGGGGTCGGAAATGCTGTCGACTACGGTCTTGTCAACTTCGGTGTCCTCGCCGACGAGTACCAGATTGGTTTCCTTCTTGAGTTTCTTGCTCATGTCGCGGACAATCCGCTTCATCTTCTGGAACGTAGCCGACACGGGCACCATGCGGAGCGAAAGCCCCACGTCCTGCAAATTGTCGGTCAGGGAGCGCAACTGCCGCGCGGCCTTGGTAAAGTTGTCGAGTTTGAGGCCCTTCAGGTCGGGCGACGCCGTGACCTGCGCCTCCGTGATGACGATTTCGCTGATGACGGCCATTAAGGAGTCGAGTTTGCTCAGGCTGACGGAAATCAGGCTCTCTTTGACGTGGGCCTGTTTGGCGGCAGTCGGGGCGGCGGCCTGCTGTACGGCGGCGTGCGCGGGTGCCGGTTCCTCTACGTGCGCGGGCTCCGGCTCTACGGCTACGGGGGCCTGTACGGCGGCGGCCTTCTGCGCCGGGGCCGGCGACGCCTCCGGCGCGTCGAATACCTGCCAGTTGCGCACGGCCCCGTTGTCCTTGACCGCCGGGACGGCTTCCTCGCGGTCTCCCGCCGTGCGGAAGCGGATGTAGAAACCGTTGTCGATGATGAAATTGGCGGTTTCGGGGTTCATCTGCACGTCGGGCGGGTAGTAGTCGAACTGGGACTCCTCGCAGTAGTCCTTGACGGAGTTAATCAACATCATAGCGCGCAGGTTCTCCATGCCGACGCCCTCGTCGAAATAGACGTGGAGGCCGTACGGGAACTCCGCGCTCGCGAACGCGGCTTCCTCTGCGGTCGGGGCCGAACCGTGCTGGGGCGTGTCGGCGGGTTCGTCGGCGGGCTCGTCCTCGGCCTCGCCGGAAATTTTCGCCGAAAAGCTATTAATTTTATCCAGGAACGTGTCGATAGAGGTAGAAAGAGGCTGATTTGTCTCAACCTTCTCGATTTCCTCGCGGAAGAAGTCGATAGACTGGAAGATAAGGTCGAACATCTCCGGTTTGAGCTCGTCGGAAATGGCGTCCATGGTCTTTTCGCGGATGACGAAAAACAAGTCCTCAATCCGGTGCGCGATGGTCATCAGGGAATTGAACTCCATCATAGCGGAGGAGCCCTTGATGGTGTGCATAATCCGGAAGATTTCGTTCACGTCGTCCTGGGAGAAGGTATGGGCCTCTTCGGCGGCCAGCACTAAGTCGTCCAACTGCTCCAAAAGGGAGTGCATCTCGAACAGGTACGCTTCCAGCATATCGTTGTTCATGCTCATGGAAAATCCACCTCTGTTTTCTGATTTCGGCCCGTAAAAGGTCCTTTTCCCGATTCAGGGTATAACCCACGTCTCTTAATCTATTTATCGGCACGATTCCTGATAAATTAATAGCCCGCGCCCGTTTTTTTTTCAAACGTCCACGAATTTCCATCCCACGGCCCCGCAACCCCGCGAAAATGACAGGAAAGCATTGCAATTTCCCGGTTTTCATGGTAACATTGCAGGGCCTGAAAGCAAGTTCTGTCGAGCGTGTTTGATTTCCCCCGCAAAGGAGTGAACGCCATGCCGGCCCTGTTAGGCCCCACCAATCCGGTACCCGGTTACGACCAGCCGCCAGTCAGAATCACGACCCCGCCGCCAACGGATACCAGCGTACAGAATATCGTAGACCCCGAGCGCGTCGTCCGGCCCGACAGCAAGTCCGAGCGCCAGGACAACGCCGACACCTCCGGCACTACCCGGTACGAGTCGAACTACATGACGTTCCTGCAACGCCTGCGCGGGGCGCGTGACCTTCCGGAAGTGTTCATGCGCATTCTGCAATGGGGCGGGGTGGAGGTCTCGTCGGGAATCCGTTCGGGCTTCGCCCAGGAAATGTCGCAGTTCATGGAATTCCTGCAAATGGACGAGGCCCAGCTTCTGGAATTTCTCAAGAACCAACTGCAAAGCGGCTCCCGGTTCACGGGGGCGCTGTTCGGGCTGATTCGCGACGCCTACAACGGCAACCCCTCCGAAATGGCCCGCTCCGACATCCTGCAATTCCTCCGCCGCTACAGCGACTTCTCCTCCACGGAACATCTAGAGACAAAACTGCTCCGGGAAACCGGGGACATGACCGAATCCCTGCCTTCGCAGTGGGCCGACCAGGTAAAAGACATTCTGTCCAAGCTGCAAAGCGGCGTCGAGGCCGGAGACCGTCAGGGGAATTTGAACCTGTTGCGGGAGAAGCTGTTCCCGCTGATTGCGCGCTATGTAACCCTGACGCATGACCACGGGCGGGCGCGGAATATCCTGTCGATGATGACGCTGGACCTGGCCCGCTACGAGAACGGCGACACCAAGGGATTGCTCCACGCGTTCCGGCACCTGACTTCGATGGGCGTCCTGCCGCAAGAGCTGGGGAAGCTGTCGGACGCGGACATATTGCGACTGCTGAAAGAGTCGGACTTCGCGAAAGCGGCGCAAAACAACGCCTTCGCGGCGCGTATGGCGTCCCTGACCAACGCCGCAATCCGGGGCGAGGGCGGGGCCAACGCGCAGGAGGCGTTCCGGAATATGATGTCGGCCATGCTGATTAACGAGAGCGTGTACATGCCGCTCAACCACGTCATTCTGCCGCTCGACTGGGACGGCCAGAAGATGTTCGCGGAGATGTGGGTAGACCCCGACGTGGGCAACACGCGCCAGCAGTACGGCGACGGGGATTTCCGGATTCTGATTAAGCTGGACATAGAATCGCTGGGGGCCTTCGATTTGCTGTTCGACGCCCACGGGACGGATGTCAACTTACAGGTGGCGTGCCCGTCGATAGTCGCGCCGCACGCCCAGCAGGTTTCGCAGACGCTCGCGGAAATCCTGTCGCGGAACGGCCTCCGCCCGGAAAATGTGACGGTGGCCGAAATGCGGCGGCCCATTATGATTTCGGAAGTCTTCCCCAAGATTATGGAGGGCATGACGGGCATTAACGTCAAGGTATAGCGGAGCATTAAGGAGTGAACAGCAGTGCCGAGAGCGACAAAACGGGCGGTGGCCCTTCAGTACGGGGCCGACGACAGCGCGCCGGTCGTCGTGGCCTCCGGGATGGGCTACCTCGCCGAGCGGATAGTGGACGTGGCGCAGGAGAACGGCGTGCCGATTTACGAGGACGATTCCCTCGCGACGGTGCTGACGCAGTTGAATTTGGGCCAGGAAATTCCCCCGGAACTCTACCAGGCGATTGTCGAAATCTACGTCTACTTTCTCAACTTCGACGTACAGAACCGGCGGCCCAAAGTCCTGACGCCGCCGGAGACCGAAAGCGCGGAAGGAGTGTAAGCGAATGGCCCTATTCGGATTTCTGAAGAAGGAAAAAACGCAGGATTACTATTTCCTCATGGACAAGAACTCCAACTATCTCGCCCGGGGTGCCTTGCAGAACAACCCCGACAGCGACGACATTCTTTTCAAAGTCATGGACGGCGACATCGAGCGCATTCTCCGCATGGAGATTGTGCAGGTCGTGCCGACCGACAAGACCAAATCCGTGACGATGGGCAAGGCGGTCGGACGCCGGGGCAGCGTCGTGACCATTGAGCATATGCGCGAAATGGGAATGGCCGTCCGGAAGAATTTCCGCATGCCCGTGGACTTCGAGAGCTTCATCTACCCCGATTCCGGCGGGCGCTACATCATCAAGGCCATCGACTTAAGCTCCGGCGGAATCGCCTTCTACACCGTCGCCAATCTCCCGGCGGGCTCCAATACGGAAGTCGTGATTCCGATTACGGCGGAGGCCCCGATTATTGTCCGCTGTACGATTCTCCGCGTACTGCCCTTCTCCCCGCCCATTCAGAAGTACGCCTGCCAGTTCGTCGACCTGATTCCCGACGAGGAGAGCATGATTCAGGAGGCGGTCTTCAACATCCAGCTCGCCCACATCCGCGACAACGCCAGACAGGGAAGGAGTTAGAATTTGAAAAAAGTCACAAAATTCCTGCTTCTTTCGGCGGTACTGCTTCTCGTGTTCGCGTACCCCGCGCGGGCGCGCGCCGCCGAGAGCGTCTACGACGACGCCATCGAGAAACTCGTCTCGTGGGGCGTCATCCACGGCTACGAGGACGGCGAGGTACACCCCGAACGCATGGTGTCGCGCGCGCAGTTCGTGGCCATGGTCAACCGCGCCTACGGCTACACCGCGAAAGGAGAAGTACCGTTCCGCGACATCCTCGCCACCTCGTGGTACTACGACGACGTAGTCATCGCCTACACGGCGCGCTACTTCACCGGAACCGACCGCTACAGCGCCTCCCCGGAACGCCTCCTCACGCGCCAGCAGGCCATGACCATGCTCGCCAAGAATCTCCGCCTGACGCCCGTGCCCGGGGAGGTGACGCAGTTCATCGACGGCAACGCCTTCGCCGACTACAGCAAGGGCTACGTCAAGGCCGCCGTGCAGAAGGGCCTGATTAAGGGCTACCCCGACGGCACGTTCCGCCCCGAGGCGAACATCTCCCGGGGCGCTATGGCGCTGTTGCTCTACCGCGCGCTGGGCAATCTGATTCAGGAACCCGGCGTCTACGAACTCGACGACGTGTTCGGCAACGTGACGATTTCCAGCTCGGCAACCACGTTGCGGAATACGACGATTGCCGGGAATCTGTACATCAGCGGCGGCCTCGAACTCGGCGCGGTCACGCTGGAAAACGTCCGCGTCCTCGGCGACATCATCGTAGCCGGGAGCGGCGAGAGCGAGACCGGCGACGAAAGCGTGATTCTCCGCAACGTGGAGGCCAACAATCTGGAAGTCGACAGCCTCAAGGGGCAGTACCTGTCCCTGCGCTCGGAGGGCACGACTTCTATCAAGAACACCTCGATTCGTTCCAGCGCGTACCTCCAGGACAGAACCCCCACCGGGCGCGGACTGCTCAACATTACGCTGGAAGGTTCGCCCCTGAACGAGTTTTCTCTGTCGGGCAATCTGGAGAACGTGACCAACAAGACCCGGGAATCCACACTCCGTATCGCCTCGGGCACGTTGCAGAATCTGACGATTGACGAGGCCGCCGTCGATTCCTCGCTGATACTCGACCCCAACGCCATCGTCAAGACGCTCAACCTTGATACCGGGGTACCCGTCACGGGCAACGGCGACATAGAGAACGTCAACATCAATACGGCGGGCTCCATTGTCTCCATGCTCCCCGACAACGTCAACATCCGGCCCGGCATTACGGCTATGATATCCGGCACCCGCATGGACTCCACGCAGGGCGCGGAGGCGTCGGAAGACCCGCGCCTCTTAGCGGGCTACCCGAGGGTGTCGGACATCTCGCCCAGCAACGCCCTCGGGTGGTTCTCCGCCAACAAGACCGGCACCGTCTACTGGGCCGTCAGCGGCCTCCCGGACGGCTCCGTGAACGAGGAAGAGCTGATTAACCCCTCCACCTACGGCTCCAAGACCATCAACAGCGGCTCGACGAAGATTGACGCCTCGAACCAGGAAGTACAGGTGAAAATACAGCGCCTGACCGCCGGGGGCTCCTACTACCTCTCCGCGATTATGGTCGACGCGCGCGGCACCCGCTCCCCCGTGAAGGTCGTCTCGTTCTCGGCGCCCGACGGCACGATTCCGGCCTTTACTGCCGGCTACCCCAACATCAGCTCCAACACCTACGACAGGAACTCCGCCAGCGTCGACCGCTACAGCGCGCAGGTCATGGTTATGGCTAATAAGAGTTGTATGCTCTACTGGGCGCTCTACAACACCGGCAGTTCGACGCCCGCCGGACGCGATTTCCGCGCCGGGTCGCTCGGCGGCGCGATTTCCACGGGCATTATGGAACTGACGCGCAGCCTGCCCTCCCTCGTACAGCTCACCGGACTGCACGAACAGACGAAATATGACGTGTACCTGTGGCTGACGGACGCCGATTTCGCGCAGAGTTCGCCCGTCCGGAAGCTCACCTTCACGACCGTCGACGGCACCCCGCCGGAGTTCCGCACGCCCATGACCGTCAACCAGGTACGCTCGACCTCCATCCGCTTCACCGCCATGCTCAACGAGGCCGGGACTATCTACTGGGTCGCGGTTCGCTCCGGCACCGACTACCCCCTCCCCCCGGCGGGAAGCAGTATCGTCACGCCGGAATACGCGCAGTTGCAGATTTCCTCGGGCATGAACGGCGTAAAGGCCGGCTCCGTCACCGCCCGCCCGAATACCCTCGCCCAAATCAACATTACCGGGTTGCAGGCCGAGACTTCCTACGATATCTGGTATATCGCCAAAGACCTCGCCGGGAACTACTCCATCTACCCCACCGGAGACCCCACGAACCCGACCGACCCCAACAACCCGAAGCGTACCTGCATGGTCACGGCCAACACCCTCGACAACGCCCCGCCCGTCGCCACACAGGAGTTTACGCGGACGCCCGAAAACTCGCCCAACTCCCCCTACGCCGACAGCGACATCCGCCTTGTCTTTAACGAGAGCATCCAGCAGGCGTCGACGAACGTGCGCTTTCTGGACTTGTACCAAGACGTGGTGCTCGCGCAGTCGTCCGCCGACCGCGCCACGGCCAAGGATACGCTCGCCGAGGCGTTGAGCGCGACCATCAAGCTCTACGACCGCACGAACCCCGGCCTGCCCGTACTGGTCAACGAGCGCACCACCGCCAACGCCGACACGATTACCAACTGGGTCATCGACTACCGCAACTGCACCGTCACCATGGAGGACGCCCGGACGGTCATCACGTTCCCGACGTACATCGAAAGCGCCGGGGAGCAGACCAGCGCCCTGCGCCTCAGCAGCGGCACCTCCTACTACTTCCAAATCGACGACATCTCCGACACCTCCTCGGCCCAGAACCGCATGCAGTTGACGCGCCTGGAACGCTTCCGCACAATCGCCTCGCAAGTGGCGCTGACGACGCTCAGCCTCCCGGCCAGTTCCTACCCCGTCGGAATCAGCGACATCGACATGTCTTTCGCCGTCACGCCGGTTTCGACCTCCATGTCGGACCCCATGACGACCTGGGATATGCTCATCTGGTCGGACATCTCCTGTGAGTACGAAATGTACGTCCGCTCGCGTCTGTCGGACTCGCAGTCCTACGACGTATCGGCGGAGACCGACGCCAACGGCTGGAAGCGTATCCAGAACCCGCACGACGCCTCCGGCGGCACGGGCAAAGTCGCGATTCCGTCCACCATGCGCAACCAGCGCGTAGGACAAAGCCTGCACTTCAACCTCTACAACTACGGCGTCGGCGAGACGCCCAACCTGACCAGGCTTTCCGACGGGAGTGTGTACGAGTACGCAATCCGCTTCCGGGAGATTAACGGCGACAACCAGCGCTCCGGCTGGAGCCAGGAAGTACACTTCTTCATCTCCGTGATTTCCGGCTCGTCGAATGAGCTCGGCAACCTCGCGTCCAACGTCACGGAGGAGCGCTTCCAGACCGCCAAGCAGGAAGAGACGATTAACGAACTGAGCACGCCGCCCGACCTCGGTTTCCGCCTGACGAAAGCCTTCCTTGACACGGAGGCCCCGACGTTCTCCTCCGGGCGTCCGATGTTCAACCCGCTGGACGTAAGCGTCGAAATGCGTCTGCAAATCTCGCGGCAGGGCACCGTGTTCTACGCGCTCGCCCCCGCCGACGACACCATCAGCACGCGCGACCTCGACGGCTTCGCCGTCAACTGGACGCGCAAGGACGAAATCCCCACCTCCGGGAGCGATGTCCGCGTCGACACCAACGGGAACGAAGTCCGCGACGAGGACGGCAACCCCATTCCCCTCGCGCCCTTCTACGTCTCCACGCCGTCCTACCTGGAAATCGTCAACCCCGAGTACGACAACCCCGAAATCATCACCGGCTACGTCCCCATCACCTCCGGCACCGTCACGACCACCGTCAGCAACCTGCTCCCCGA
>CAMHBH010000036.1 GCA_946183175.1 uncultured Oscillibacter sp. | reverse complement strand
GCACGCGGCAGTACGCGCTCCCGCTCCCGCCGGGCGTCGACAGCGTGTCGCTGACTATGCCGGGGCTCGAATACCCCGTAGAAATCGATGTGCCCGTCGTGCACTGCGTGTTCCGGGGCCGGAACGCGTTCCTGTCCCCGGAGGCCGTCTGGCACCGCGATATTGAACCCGACGAGATTTTGACGCTCCGCCTTCCTTCCGGCTGGAACTCCCAGCTCATGTTAGGCATTTCCCCCGTACCCGACGACGGCACCGCCTCACGCTTCCTGCTCGGCGACATGCTCTCCAAGGGCGGCGCGTTCGGGCGGGAGGCCCCGCTGTGGATTTCCCTTTGGGACGGCTCCGGGCCGAATCACCGTATCACGTACCAGTTGGCTACGCTGATGTTCCAGCCGACTTTCCAGCGCGGCCCGCTGACCATCGAAAACGCGAAACTGCTCTGGCAGTCGGAGGAGAACTTCGTCGGCGAATCCGACAGCCGCTTTGAAATCGTCCTGACGGCCCCCGACGACACCGAGACCCGTTTCCAGACGGGCACCGGGGACGCGGTTCTGTCCGACACCCGCGACTTCCCGGAGGGCCGCTATACCTACCGCGTACTCCCCGAGGGCGGCGGCGCGCCGCTCTACGAGGGCAGTATCATCGTCGGCGATACGCGCAAATTCGCCTTCGCCGGAAAGCAGATTGTCGTCACGGGCGCGCTCTGCTGGGACTTCGACGCCGACGACCTCCGGACTGTCCGCATGGAAGAGGGTTGCGGCGTCCTGCGCGATATCCGCTACCACGGGAACAGCCTCCCGCCCGGGGAGAGTATCCAGACCCCGGAGTACTCCGCCACGCTCTACTATACCGACGAGGATACCGGGGCGCTGCTCGCTTTCCACGACAAGGCCGACGATTACTTTGAACAGGTCAACCCCGTTACCCTCTGGACTATCAACGAACATCTGCTGATTCTGCAAGGCGCGACGGGCGACACGCTCTATATCGACAACGAGACGGCGTCGATACTCTACCGCAACCCCGACAGCGTGATGTCACGCGACGAACAGCGCGAACGCCTCGAGACCCCCGATTATTTCGAGTACCGCATGGAGGACGCGCCCAAGGACGAGGACTGACACTTTGCAAGATACCGGGTATAAGTTGCAAATACGCGAAACCTTTTCGGCGTTTCCGCCAAAAAGATGAATTTTTCAGAAAATCGCTTGCAAGCCCCGCCCGGACGTGCTATCATAACAAAATGGCGGGGTATTCCCGCCGGATTGAAAGATTTGATGAAATGAGGTCGAAGCGTATGAAAAAGAAGCTCTCCGTTCTGCTCTCCGCCCTGCTTTTACTGGGCCTGCTCGCCGGGTGCGGCGGCTCTAACAACTCCGGCCCCTCCGGCGGCGGTACGCCCTCCCCCAGCGGAAGTCTGACATTCACCACGGGCGGCGACCAGGGCACCTACTACGCCCTCGGAAGCGTCCTCGCCGGACAGGTCAGCGCCACGACCGGCACGAAAGTCACGGCGATTACCTCCGGCGGCTCACAGGCCAATATCCTCGCCCTCTCCGACGGCGACGCACAGCTCGGTTTCGTGCAGTCCGACGTGATGTCCTACGCCTACACCGGGACGAATCTCTTTAACAGCCCGGTACCGGGCTTCTCGACCGTCGCCGCGCTCTATACCGAACAAGTCCAGATTGTCACCCTCGACCCCAACCTGACGAGCGTCGCCGACCTCGCGGGCAAGACGGTCTCCGTCGGCGACGCCGGCTCCGGCACCTACTTCAACGCCGTCGACATCCTCAGCGCCTACGGAATCGACGCCGAGAACGATATCAACCCCGTTTACGAATCCTTCGGCACAAGCGCCGACAGCCTCCAGGACGGCAAAATCGACGCCGCGTTCGTCGTCGCGGGCGCGCCTACCAACGCGATTACCTCCCTTGCCGCCTCCAAGACTGTATACCTTATCAGCCTCGACGACGACCACATCAACGCCCTGATTTCCTCCTCGCCCTACTACACCCGCGACGTTATCACGGCGGACAAGTACAACCTCCCCGCCGACGTGACGACCGTCGCCGTGGGCGCGGTGGTTATCGCCCGCGACGACGCCTCCGAGGATGACGTGTACAATTTTGCTTCCGGCGTCTTTGAGCACCTCGACGCCGTGGCCTCGTCCCACGCCAAGGGGGCCGAACTCAACCTCGACTTCGCGGCGTCCGTGACTTCCGTGCCGTACCACCCCGGCGCGGCGCGCTACTTCGCCGAGAAGGGCTTCGACGTTCCCACAAAGTAACACCCCGGACAGTCCTGTACTGCCCACTGTACGGACTGCGGCGCGCCGCGGTCCGTTTCCATTCCACGGGAAAGGAGACTTTGCATTGAATCCCAAGACCACCCCCGCCGAGACCGCCGCTATGATGGCGGATGTCGACGCCGTTATGAAAAAGTACGACCGGGAATCGAACGTCCGCCTCTGGGAGGGAAAGCCGAAACTCGCGATTCGCGTCTTAATGGCGGCCTTCTCCGTCTACTGTATCTATACGACCCTGACTTTCCGGGGCCTGCGCGAAATCACGCTCACGGCCTTTCTGGGTATGATTCTCATCATCGGCTATCTCAACTACCCCGCCCGGAAAAAGGACGTGCGCGTGAACTATATGCCGTGGTACGACATTGTAATTATGCTCGCGGGCGCGGCGTCGCTCTTCTACTACACCTTCCACGCCTCGCAAATCGTGCGGCAGTCGACGGCCATCACGAAACAGCCCCTCATGGTCGCAATGGCTGTCATCGCGATTCTCGCGCTTATGGAACTGTGTCGGCGTAGTGTGGGCGTCCCGATTCTGTGCGTAGTCGGCGCGCTGTTGGTGTACACCTTCGCAACGACGCGCTTCGGCAAGGCCCTTTACGATATGTACTACGCCAAGACCGGAATCATGAATACGCCTATCGACGTATGCGCAAAGTACATTGTCGTGTTTATCATCTTCGGGGCGTTCCTGGAACGCACGGGAATTTCCAACTTCTTTATTCAGCTCGCCAACTCCGTCGCGGGGGCGTCGGCGGGCGGCCCGGCGAAAGTCGCCGTGATTTCGTCGGCGCTCTGCGGCATGGTCTCCGGCTCCTCCGTCGGCAATACCGTCACGACGGGCTCGGTCACTATCCCCATGATGAAACGCACGGGCTACAAAGGGGAGTTCGCCGGGGCGGTCGAGGCGGCGGCGTCCACGGGCGGGCAGATTATGCCGCCCATCATGGGCGCGGCGGCGTTCCTTATGGCGGAGTACATGGGCGTCAGCTACGCGAAAGTAGCCCTGACCGCTATCTTGCCCGCCGTGCTCTACTTTACCGGAATTTATATTGCTGTCCACTTAGAGGCGCGCAAGCTCGGCCTACAGGGTATCCCGAAAGACCAGTTGCCGAAATTCCGCGTGCTCGCCAAAAAGCTCTATCTGCTACTCCCGCTCGTCGTACTTGTATGGCTCGTCTCCACGTCCGCGCGCTCTATGGCCTACTCCGCCGCGATTGCGATACTTGTGACGATTGTCGTCGGCCTTCTGAACGGCGTATTCTACCCGGAGGAAAAGCTGACCGCCGTCAAATTCGTGGACGCTTTGGAGGCGGGCGCGCGGGGCACGATTACGGTCGCGGTCGCGTGCGCGATGGCGGGGATTGTCGCGGGGTGCATTACTTCTACGGGGCTGGCCTCGCGGCTCATTACCGCGATTGTGTCCGTATCGGGCGGAAAGCCCCTCATTGCGCTTGTACTGACGATGCTGTGCTGTATCGTGCTCGGGATGGGCGTCCCGACGACGGCGAATTACTGTATCATGGCGGCGACGTGCGCGCCGATACTCACCAATCCGGCAATCGGCATTCCGCGCATGGCGGCGCACTTCTTCGTGTTCTACTTCGGAATCGTCGCGGATATTACGCCGCCCGTCGCGCTGGCCGCCTACGCCGGAAGCGCTATCGCCAAGGCCCCGCCCATGAAGACCGCCTTCAACGCCACCCGCCTTGCAATCGCGGCGTTTATCGTGCCGTATATCTTCGCCCTCAACCCGGCTATGCTGTTAGTAGACGTGGCAGGCGTACAGGGCGTGTTAGAGGCCGCGCTGATAGTCGTCACGTCGCTTGCGGGACTGTTCGGGGTGGCGGCGGCCCTCAACGGCTACCTCTACCGCCCGATTCCCCCGCTCCTGCGCGTGGTACTCGTCGCGGGCGGGCTGGCCATGATGATTCCCGGCGCGCTGACCGACGTTATCGGCCTTGTGACCGTCGGGGGCGTGGTACTGTTCCAGCGCTCCGGCGCGAAGCGCGCATAAACGCTCTTTTAGTGGCCTCCCCATTGAGACGGGGAGGCTTTTTTGTACCCGACAGTCTCCTTTGCTCCCTGCGCTGTAGGGGAGGGGCACCCCCGCGCCGTGACAAGAACCGCCATACGCGAAAATGTCAAAAAAATACTTGACAACAACTTTTCGGTGTGCTATCCTGAAAGCCTATGCGGGTACGACCCGCGTACCCCCGATTTTCTACAGAAAGGAGTAAACGCTATGCCTACCTTTAACCAGCTCGTCCGGAAGGGCCGCGAAAAGACGACGTACAAATCCACGTCTCCCGCGCTCCAGTTCGGCCTGAACACCCTCAAGACCCGCACGACCGATTTGCCCTCCCCGCAGAAGCGCGGCGTATGCACCGCAGTGCGTACGGCGACCCCCAAGAAGCCCAACTCCGCGCTCCGCAAAATCGCCCGTGTGCGCCTCACGAACGGCTACGAAGTCACGGCCTATATCCCCGGCGTCGGGCACTCGCTTCAGGAGCACTCCGTCGTCATGATTCGCGGCGGACGTGTGAAAGACCTCCCCGGCGTGCGGTACCACATCATCCGCGGCACCCTCGACACGCAGGGCGTACAGGGCCGCATGCAGGCCCGCTCCAAGTACGGCGCGAAGCGGCCCAAGCAGAAGTAAGCCGCGCGCGACTGAACTGAAACTATGCCGAAAGGTTTGACATATATCGTGGCAAACCCTCTTCGGCGGCATACGGGAGGGGTATCCCGCCCCTTTCGAGTACCTGCCCCAGCATGGGGAAGCAATTTACAGGAATGGAGGGAAGCAACGTGCCAAGAAGAGGGAATGTCCCCAAACGCGAAATCTTACCCGACCCCGTTTACGGCTCCATCCTCGTGACGCGTCTCATCAACAGCGTCATGCTCGACGGCAAGAAGGGCGTGGCACAGAAAGTCGTCTACGCGGCCTTCGACGAAATCAAGGACAAGACGGGCAAGGAACCCGTGGAAGTGTTCAACCAAGCCATGGAGAACGTCATGCCCAGTCTGGAAGTCAAGGCCCGCCGCGTCGGCGGCGCGAACTATCAGGTTCCTATGGAAGTACGCCCCGCGCGGCGTACGACGCTGGGCCTGCGCTGGCTGACTTCGTTCGCGCGCTCGCGCAGTGAGCGGACGATGGCCGAACGCCTCGCCGGGGAAGTCATGGACGCCGCGAACAACACGGGCGGCGCGGTTCGCCGCCGTGACGAAATGCACAAGACCGCCGAGGCCAACAAGGCGTTCGCGCATTTCCGTTGGTAATCGAATTGTTTCCGCGCCGTGCGGGAACGCCGGCCCCCTTGCGGGGGATGAAACGAGACCATGAGAAAAACATCGCTTGAAAACACCCGCAATATCGGCATTATGGCCCATATCGACGCGGGGAAAACCACGACCACGGAACGAATCCTGTTTTATACCGGCGTCAACTACAAAATCGGCGAGACCCACGACGGCACGGCGACTATGGACTGGATGGCACAGGAGCAGGAGCGCGGCATTACGATTACCTCCGCCGCGACGACATGCTACTGGTCGGGCAGCGACAACCAGTTCCCGCAGACGCGTATCAACATTATCGACACGCCCGGACACGTCGACTTTACCGTAGAAGTCGAGCGCTCCCTCCGGGTGCTGGACGGTTCTGTTACCGTACTGTGCGCCAAGGGCGGCGTGGAGCCGCAGTCGGAGACCGTCTGGCGTCAGGCCGACACCTACCGCGTCCCGCGCATGATTTACGTCAACAAAATGGACATCATGGGCGCGGACTTCTACAACGTCCTGCGCATGGTTCACGACCGCCTGAAATGCACGGCGATTCCGATTCAGTTGCCAATCGGTTCGGAGGACACCTTCCGGGGAATCATCGACCTCGTGGAGATGAACGCCGACGTATACTACGACGACCTCGGAAAAGATATGCGTATCGAGCCGATACCCGTCGAGATGGAGAAAATCGCCAACGAGTACCGCGAAAAGCTCCTCGACGCCGTGTCCATGATGGACGACAGCATTATGGAGGACGTACTGGAGGGCAAGGCCGTCGATTCGGCCCGTATCCGTGCGGCAATCCGCGCCGCGACGGTGTCCAACCAGATGGTGCCCGTCACCTGCGGCACGTCCTACCGCAACAAGGGCGTGCAGAAGTTGCTCGACGCGATTGTCGACTATATGCCGTCCCCGCTCGACATCCCGCCGATTCGCGGTATCAACCCCAAGACCGAAAAAGAAGAGGAACGCGTAGCGAACGACGACGCGCCTTTCTCCGCGCTGGCGTTCAAAATCATGACCGACCCGTTTGTCGGGCGGCTGTGCTTCTTCCGCGTCTACTCCGGGCACCTCAACAACGGGGCCACGGTCTACAACAGTACGAAGAACATCCGGGAGCGGATGGGGCGCATTCTGCAAATGCACGCCAACCACCGCGAGGACATCGAGGAAGTGTACGCCGGGGACATCGAGGCCGCCGTCGGGCTAAAGCGTACGACCACCGGCGACACGCTCTGTGACGAGAAGCACCCGATTATACTGGAATCTATGGAGTTTCCGGAACCCGTGATTCGCGTCGCGATTGAGCCGAAGACCAAGGCCGGACAGGAGAAAATGACCATCGGCCTGATGAAGCTGGCCGAGGAGGACCCCACTTTCCGCACGTACACCGACGAGGAGACCGGGCAGACGATTATCGCCGGAATGGGCGAGTTGCACCTTGAAATCATCGTCGACCGCCTTCTCCGCGAGTTCAAAGTCGAGGCGAACGTCGGCGCGCCGCAGGTGGCCTACAAGGAGACCATCAAGCGCGCCGTCGAGCAGGAGACCAAGTACGCCCGGCAGACGGGCGGCAAGGGGCAGTACGGGCACGTCAAAATCCGCGTGGAGCCGAACGAACCCGGCAAGGGCTACGAGTTCCACAACGAGGTCGTCGGCGGCGCGATTCCCAAGGAGTATATCCCCGCCGTCGACGCGGGCATACAGGGCGCTATGAACGCCGGAGTAATCGCCGGATTCCCCGTCGTCGACGTGAAAGTCACCCTCTACGACGGTTCTTTCCACGAAGTCGACTCCTCCGAAATGGCCTTCAAAATCGCCGGTTCCATGGCCTTCAAGGACGCCTGCCGCAAGGCCGACCCGACTTTGCTGGAACCCATTATGAAAGTCAGCGTCATCGTGCCCGACGAGTATATGGGCGACGTTATCGGCGACCTGAACGCCCGCCGCGGACAGATTACCAAACTTGAGGCCCGCGCCGGCGCGCAGCAGATTGACGCCAACGTGCCCCTCGCGGAAATGTTCGGCTACGCCACCGACTTGCGCTCGCGTACCCAGGGGCGCGGACAGTACACGATGGAGCCTAGCCACTACACCGAGCTTCCGCGCAGTCTCCGGGAGAAAATTGAGGAATCCCACGGCCACCGCTGAGAAAGCCCTTGCATTCCCCGGGAAAATCAGGTAGAATACACAGTAACTAGTTTTCGTTACTGTACCCGAACAGGAGGAAATCCAAATGGCAAAGCAAAAGTTCGAGAGAACGAAACCCCATGTCAACATCGGCACCATCGGCCACGTTGACCACGGCAAGACCACCCTCACCGCCGCCATTACGAAGTGGCTCAGCTTCCAGGGCAAGGCCAAGTACGAGGCCTACGACAGCATCGACAAGGCCCCCGAAGAGAAGGCCCGCGGCATCACCATCAACACCGCCCACGTCGAGTACGAGACCGACAAGCGCCACTACGCGCACGTCGACTGCCCGGGCCACGCCGACTATATCAAGAACATGATTACCGGCGCGGCGCAGATGGACGGCGCGGTACTCGTCATCGCCGCCTCCGACGGCCCCATGGCCCAGACCCGTGAGCACATCCTGCTCGCCCGTCAGGTCGGCGTGCCCGCTATTGTCGTATTCCTGAACAAGTGCGACCAGGTCGACGACGAAGAGCTCCTCGAACTCGTCGAAATGGAAGTCCGCGAACTGCTCAGCAAGTACGAGTTCCCCGGCGACGACATCCCCATCATCAAGGGTTCCGCGCTGAACGCTCTCGTGTCCGAGTCCACCGACATCAACGCCCCCGAGTACGCCTGCATTAAGGAACTGCTCGACGCCGTTGACGAGTATATCCCCACCCCCGACCGTAAAGAGGACCTGCCGTTCCTCATGCCCGTCGAGGACGTGTTCACGATTTCCGGGCGCGGCACCGTCGCCACGGGCCGTGTCGAGCGCGGACGCCTCAAGGCCGGCGAGACGGTCGATATCGTGGGCCTCACCACCGAGAAGAAGTCGACCGTCGTCACCTCTATGGAGATGTTCCACAAGACCCTCGATTACGTCGAGGCCGGCGACAACGCGGGTTGCCTCCTGCGCGGCGTGGAGCGTACCGGAATCGAGCGCGGGCAGGTTCTCGCGAAACCCGGCTCCATTCACCCCCACACCAAGTTCAAGGGCCAGGTCTACGTGCTGACCAAGGACGAGGGCGGACGCCATACCCCGTTCTTCAACAACTACCGTCCGCAGTTCTATTTCCGTACCACCGACGTGACGGGCGTTATCTCCCTGCCCGAGGGTACCGAAATGTGCATGCCCGGCGATAACGTCGAAATGAGCGTCGAACTCATTACCCCGATTGCCATCGAAAAGGGCCTCCGCTTCGCCATCCGCGAGGGCGGACGTACCGTCGGCTCCGGTGCCGTCACCGAGATTGACGAGTAATTCCGAATAGCGCAAACAACAGCGTCCCCGCTTTCGCGGGGGCGCTTCTTGTAAATCGGTATACTTCGGCTAATTCCTCATATCATTACGCGCAAGCGGATTGCAAAAAAGGCCGGGGACGTTCGCACGCCCCGGCCCGGTTACGCTGTATGGGATTACTTCAGGTTGAAGAACGCCTTGCGGCCCGGATACTGCGCCACGTCGCCCAGTTCTTCCTCGATACGGAGGAGCTGGTTGTACTTCGCCACGCGGTCGGTACGGCTCGGGGCACCGGTCTTAATTTGTCCGGCGTTGAGCGCGACGGCGATATCGGCGATGGTGGCGTCCTCGGTCTCGCCGGAGCGGTGGGACACGATAGCGGTATAGCCCGCGCGGTTGGCCATCTGGATAGCGTCGAGGGTCTCGGTGAGGGTGCCAATCTGGTTGACCTTAATCAGGATGGAGTTGGCGACGCCCTTCTCGATACCCGTGGACAGGCGCGTAACGTTCGTGACGAACAGGTCGTCGCCGACGAGCTGAACCTTGTCGCCGATGGCGTCGGTGAGCTTCTTCCAGCCCTCCCAGTCGTCCTCGGCCATGCCGTCCTCAAGGGAGATAATCGGGTACTTGTCCGCGAAATCCTTCCACATGGCGACGAGGTCGTCGGAAGTCATCTTGCGGCCCGACTTCGGCTGGAGATAGCCCTTTTCGGGGCCGTCCTTCTGCCACTCGGAGGAAGCGGCGTCGATAGCAATGCAGAAGTCCTCGCCGGGCTTGTAGCCGGCCTCGCTGATGGCCTTTACGATGGTCTTCAGGGCGTCCTCGTCGGAACCCAGGTTCGGGGCGTAGCCGCCCTCGTCGCCGACGCCGGCGGCGGGCGTGCCGTTCTCTTTGAGGGTCTTCTTGAGCTGGTGGAACACTTCCGCGCAGCGGCGCAGAGCTTCCTTGAAGGAGGGCGCGGAGACGGGCATAATCATAAATTCCTGAATCTCCACGTTGTTGGTGGCGTGCGCGCCGCCGTTGAGGATGTTCATCATGGGCACGGGGAGGGCCTTGGCGTTCGTGCCGCCGATATAGTTGTACAGAGGCAGGCCAAGAGAGGCGGCGGCGGCCTTGGCGACGGCCAGAGACGCGCCCAGAATCGCGTTGGCGCCCAGACGTTCCTTGTTGGCGGTGCCGTCGAGGTCAATCATAGCGCGGTCAATGGCGACTTGGTCGAGGGCGTTCATGCCCACGAGGCACTCGGCGATTTCGCTGTTGACGTTGGCGACGGCCTTCTCGACGCCCTTGCCCAGATAACGGCCCTTGTCGCCGTCGCGCAGTTCGCAGGCCTCATAGATACCCGTGGAAGCTCCGGAAGGCACCGCGGCGCGGCCTACGGTACCGTCTTCGAGGCACACTTCTACTTCTACAGTGGGGTTGCCGCGGCTGTCGAGAATTTCGCGACCGCATACGTCGACGATTTCCAGAATTTGCTTCATAATTTCTGTTCCTCCTCCGATTTGCTTCAGGGGCGGCGGGTTCCGCCTCCATGATGACCGTAGATTATTTTACCAGTGTTTGCCGGTTCTGTCAAGCGAGAATGTGATGTTTTTCACAAATTTTCCCGGCGTTGAAAATTGCCCCGTCCGATGGTAGAATGTAGTCGGAAAGGGGGCGTTGCGCGTGAGCGACCGCGAACAGGCCTTGAACATCATACGCGCCATGCCAGAATACAAAATCACGGCGTTGCTGACGTTTCTCCGCGCGTTCGAGGAAGTCCCGAACGCGGAGACCGTCGCGGCGACGGAGGAAACGGATGAGATGATTCGCACGGGCGGCGGACAGCATTTCACGGGAGCTACAGAGGACTTTTTCGCCATGCTGGACGCCGGGGAGTAAGACACACTGGAAGTAAATAACGCCGGAGGCGTGCGCCCCCGGCGTTGTTGGATACTTTGTCAGGCCTTGACGCCCTGACGCTGTTTTAGAATCGTCTGTACGCCCTCGACGGCGAGGATGACGGCCAGAACGACCATAGCGGCGGCGAAAACGAGCTGGAAGTAGTCGCCCCACATCGCGCCACCCGCGCCGATGAGGCCGACTTTCGCCTTGACGGTCAGGCAGAGACTGCACAGCGTCGCGACGAGCATGAAGCACATGGGGAAGTAGAACATCTTATTGTTTTTGCCGACGTTGCCGAGCCACGCGGCGACGGCCAGCAGGGCCAGTCCGGAGAGGAGCTGGTTGGCGGCCCCGAACAGCGCCCAGATTTGCGACAGTTTCAGCGCGCCGAGCGTGCCGCCGATGACGACCATAATCAGCGTGCCGCAGAGCGGGTGGGTCAGGACTTTGCGGATACCGGAGGCGTCGCGCCAGGAGGCCTCGCCCTCTTTGAGGAAGAGTTCGGAGAACATGAAGCGGCTAAGGCGGGTGGCGGTGTCGAGGCTGGTCAGGGCGAAGACGGAGACGGCGAGCGTGAGCAGGGCGCGGACGGTGCCGTAAATCGACGACGATTCGTCGCCGAACATCGTCGCGATACCGGACGCGAACGCCACGGACGGGGAGCCGAATTCGCCGTTGACGTACTTGTTGAACACCATGCCGACGGCAATCAGGGACACGACGCCGAGGGCGGATTCGATAAGCATAGCGCCGTAGCCGATAGGTTTGGCGTCGGCCTCACTGTTGAGCTGTTTGGACGTGGTACCCGTGGCGACGAGGGAATGGAAGCCGGAACACGCGCCGCAGGCGACCGTAATAAACAGGGCCGGGAACAGGGTACCGATATTCGTAGTCCACCCGGTGAAGGCGGGGATTTCAAAGGTGGCGCTTCCGGTGAATCCGGAAATCAGGATACCGATAACGGCGAGAATCATCATGCCGTAGAGGAGGAAACTGGAGAGGTAGTCGCGGGGCTGGAGGAGAATCCAGACGGGCACGAGGGACGCGACGGTGATGTAAGCGCAGATAAAGACAATCCACGGCAGGGTGGGCATGGCGATTCCGACGTTGAGGCCGAGCACAAGCATGAGGCAAATGCACGCGATTCCGGCGACGGTGGCGGGGACGACGCCCAGCCCGAAGCGGTTCGTGGCGATACCGTAGACGACCGCCAGCGCGATAAAGAGCAGGGAAATCATAGCGGTGGTCTCGTTCCCGGTGGGGTTGGCGCTGATTCCGTAATGGTCACTCGCGAACGTGCCCGCGACGACGTTGACGAAAGAGGCGATGACGAGAATCAGGACGAGGAGCGCGAAGACAAGGAAGAGGCGTCCGGCGCGTTTGCCCATATTGTCCTTGATGATTTCGCCCATGCCCTTTCCGTCGTGGCGGATGGAGGCGAACAGGGAGCCGAAGTCGTGGAGGCCGCCGAAGAAGATACCGCCGAAGACGCACCAGAGGAACACGGGCACCCAGCCGAATACGGAGGCCTGAATGGGGCCGTTGATGGGGCCGGCCCCGGCGATGGACGAAAAGTGGTGTCCCATGAGGACGGCGGGCTTGGCGGCGACGTAGTCGACGCCGTCTTCCATAGTCTGGGCGGGGGTCTTGCGCGCGGGGTCGATTCCCCACTGCCTGACGAGCCAGTTGCCGTAGAGCACGTAGCCGACGATGAGAATGGCAATGGCCGCGGCAATAATCAAGATAGCCTGCATAAGTTTGGTTTCATCCTTTCCGATTGTGTGATATGCGATTCCGGACGGAATCCGCCCGGGCGACGCCGGAATGAATCCCCGCGGCGGGGACGCGACATCAGCGCGACAGATTCTTTTTGAGGAATCCGCGCAAGGTCTTGGCCTGATGGTTGCAGTAGATTTTCCCGGTATCGGCGGCGACCGCCGCGAGCCGGAAGTGACTCCAGCCCTGAAAGCCGAACAAGTAGCTCTGGTAGTGCTTGAGTTTTGGAATCAGGGCGGCGGCGTCGGGTTCGACGGTAGAGGCGAGTATCA
This sequence comes from uncultured Oscillibacter sp., assembly GCA_946183175.1. Taxonomy (GTDB): domain Bacteria; phylum Bacillota; class Clostridia; order Oscillospirales; family Oscillospiraceae; genus Oscillibacter. The sequence continues at coordinate 4,089 of CAMHBH010000036.1, read as the reverse complement.
GCAACGTTACGTCGCTGTTGCGGTGGTCTTTGTGCGGCGTGATACGCGCGGTTCCGGCGTTCCACGCGGCCCCGTCGAGGGCGCGGAGAAGCGGAACGGTCAAATTTTCCTCTACGGCGAAGTATACGTACTCATTCGATTCCGCCTCGGCGAGACGCGCGCGCCGCACAAGGAAATACTGTTCGGTATGCGAGCGGAACGCGGCCTCGGCGGCGAATGGCGGCGCGGGGTGTTTGCGGTTCACGTCGTAGTAGGCCGCGTAGGCGCGGAGGAGTTTGTCGAGCATTTCCTTTGCGGTCATGACGGGCCTGCCTTTCGCGGAATGGCGTCGGGGGCGAGGTCGCGCAACTCGTTCATGACGGCCTTGGCGGCGCGCTCCCCGGGGAGTTGGATTTGCGCGAGTTCGGTTTCGACGCCGGAGGCGTCGACGGCGCAGAGTACGATATGCTCTATGCGGAGTTCGCCGCCGGCGCAGCAGCCGATTCGCGCCGGGACGGCCAGCACGCGGCGGAAATAGCGGCTGAGGCGGTCGTAGGGGATGGCGTAGACGCGCAAGCCCTTGCGGAAGAAGAGGTTGCGCGTACCAATAGAGAGTACGCCGACGCGGTGTCCGGCGCGGTACTCGGCGGGCCAGTCGGGGGAGGGCGGCACGTCCCCGGGGGGCAATCTGACAAAACGCACGGAGAAGCCTCCTTTTATACAGCAAGTTTTCCACACTTTCCACAAGGTTTTCCACATTTTTTACAGAAAACCACCAAAATCAGAACATGCGTTCCTGTGCGGAATCACGGATACGGCACCAGAACCGTACCGTCCGGGAGGGCGAAGGCGTCCGGCGACGGCTCCTCGGGCTCGGCGGCCTCCATCCAGTAAATACTGTTTCCGTCGAGAAGCATTTCCGCCGCGACAAGCAGTCCGCTCGAAACGCCTATCCAGTAACGCTCCGTGCGGTTGTCCTCTTGCGTAGTCTCAACGTAGACGCAATCGACGCCCGATTCAATACGGTGGTAGTCGGCCAGCGCGATACGCTCCCGGGGAAGGCGCAGCACATCCTCATAGGTGGGAATCAACTGTTCGTTGTCGGCGCTGACGGACCCGGCGGGGACTTTCAGCACGTCAGAGCCGTCGCCGTACCAAAGATAGGTTGTCGCGCCGTTGGTGACGGCGTGGCGGGTGGTGCCGTCGGGGAGACTGCGGTCGACGCGCGTCCAGTTGCCGGAGACGGTCACGACGAGGGGCGTATCCTCCTCCCCGCCGCTCCAGGTACGCCGGACGGTCACGGCGCGGCGGTAGCGCGTACTCCGCGAGAGCGTCGCGACGACGCCCTGCACGGTATCGGGGGAGACATCCAGCGGTACCGCCGCCGTAAGGCCGCCCGTAATTTCGCCGCCCGTCAGGCCGATACTGTCCGGGAGGGTGATGTGCGCCGTGCGGCGGAAGACGAGACGCCCGCCGGGCAACAGCGCAAGCGTCACGATACACAGCAGGGCCATAGCGAGCCAGTATTGCCGCCAGCCTGTGCGCGGGGTAGGTCGAATCGTTTTCATAAAGACACCTGCCGGAAGAATTACGCCCTGTATGATACCACCCGCGCCGTTTTGCTGTCAAGACGCGATTCGACACGAAACGCGAAAAGGTTCGCGCGCCTGTCAATACCCGGAGGGAAACTTTCGCGTCCCCCTTGACAAATCGATTTACTCGTGCTAAACTAGCGTTAGTTTACCGGTAATCAATCTATCCCGGAAGGGGGACTTCTCATGAAAAAAATCACACTGGGCGAAGTCGAGGCGCGTTTCGCCGACATCGTATGGGCCAACGCGCCGCTCTCGTCCGGCGAACTCGTGAAAATCTGCGAGCGCGAGCTGAACTGGAAAAAGCCCACGACGTACACCGTACTGCGCAAGCTCTGCGAAAAGGGCCTGTTCCGCAACGTCAAAAGCACGGTCACGCCGCAACTCTCCCGCGCCGAGTTCTACGCCGCGCAGAGCGAACAGTTCGTGTCCGACACCTACGGCGGCTCTCTGCCCGCGTTCGTGGCGGCGTTCCTGTCGCGGAAGCCGCTCTCCGACGCCGAAGCCGACGAAATCCGCCGCATGATTGACGAGTACCGAAAGGGGGACTAGCCGTGGAAGGCGTATTCCTGTACCTGCTGGGGCGCTCCGCCCCGGCGGCGGTCGTGATTGCCGTCGTAGTGCTGTTGCGCTTTGCGCTCCGCGACGCCCCGAAGGCGTTCCGTATGCTCCTCTGGGCCGTCGTGGCCCTGCGGCTACTCTGTCCCTATACGCCCGAAAGCCGCCTGGGCCTCATGCCCGACGCCGCGCCCGTCTATTTCGCCGCGCCGCCCGAAAATACGCTGGTTTCCGACGTGGAAACCGTCACGGCGGCGGTTCTGCCGGAAGCCGTGCCGTACCCCGTACCCGTACACGAGGCCCCCGCGCCGTCGCAAGCTCCGACGCCGACGCTGATACAAGTCCTGTCGGGGGCGTGGTTCGCCGGATTCTGCGCGCTGTTGGCCTGGGGCCTCTACGGCTACCTCAAACTCCGGCGTACCGTCGCGGCGTCGCTGGCGCTGTCGGGGGGCGTGTACGTCTGCGACGACATCCCCTCCCCGTTCGTACTCGGCATCGTCCGGCCCCGCGTGTACGTGCCCTCGGGCCTCGGCGGCGACGAGCTGTCCTGCGTACTCGCCCACGAGCGCGCGCATATCCGGCGCGGCGACCCGCTCTGGAAGCTCTGCGCGTGGCTGACCGCCTGCCTGTACTGGTTCCACCCGCTGGTATGGGTGTCCTACGCGCTGTTCTGCCGCGACGTGGAGCTCGCCTGCGACGAGGCGGCCATACGCGGCATGGACGCCCCGCGCCGCGCGGCCTACTCGGAAGCGTTGCTCAATCGCGGCCTGCGCCGCCGCAAATTACAAGTGTATCCGCTGGCGTTCGGGGAGACCGGAGTAAAGGAGCGTGTCCGGGCCGTACTGCGCTACCGGAAGCCCGCGCTCTGGCTGACGGGCGCGGCGGTCGTGGTATGCGTAGCGGCGGGCGTATGCCTGTTGACGCGCCCCGTCTCCGCCGACACCAGCGACGAAACCTCCGTCGCACTGTCGGACGCCGACGAAACCTCCATCGAACCGTCGGACGCCGAAGCCGCATTACTGAACGTCGACCCGCAATCCCTGAACGGTGCCGAACTTAGCGCGCTATCCGGCGACGTATACGAATGGGTGCGCAACGACGCCGACGCAAACTGGCCGAACCTGACGGAAACGCTACAAATCGCGGAATTTCCGGGCGTGACGTTCCACTGGACGCCGGAGAACGTCACGGCGACAGCAGACGGCGCGGAAAGCGTACTCTTTTACGGTATGCCCGTGTGGAGCGTGTATCTTGCGGACTTGAACGGCGACGGCTACCCCGAATTTTGCTCCATGGTCAGTATCGGTTCCGGGATTATTGACGAAAGAATCAACGTATACGACTACCGCAACGGGCGCTTGAGCGAGTTGCAGGGAAGATTCTACTTCAATTATACGCTGTCGCTGGAAAACGGGACGCTGACGGCGCGGCAGTGGAGAAGCAGGGATATAGAGCCGTATTCCGGGCCGCTGTTGACGGGCACGCTGCGCCTGACGGATACGGGGAAATTGTTGCTGGTGCCGTCGAACCCGGAGGCCGTAGGGACTGTGACGCGCGTCGGGGAGACGCTGTCCGGCGAACTCAGCGACGCGGTACGCGCGGCGGTTATCGCGCACGATAAGCCCCTGTACGCGGAGGGCGAGTTCGACGCCGAAAGCCACGTCGTACTTGGGATTCGCCCCGACAGCGTGGACGAGGACAGAAAAGCGGTGTCAATTGTGACGCTCTACCTGATGTCGCTACGGGAGAGTTTCGACTACCGCGACGGACGCTTTGAGCGTGTCAGCGGGCGGAGCGGGCCGCTGGTACTGACATTCCGCATGGAGGACGGCGGCCCGGTGCTGTCCGACTACTGGGAGCCGCGCGACGGTTCCTATTACTGGCCCGATATCCGCGAAAAGTTCCCGTCGGTTCTCACGGACGCCCAACGCGACACGCAGACTTACATTCTCGGGCAGAA
>CAMHBH010000035.1 GCA_946183175.1 uncultured Oscillibacter sp. | reverse complement strand
TATCACAAGGGGATTGCTATACCCTTTTAGCCTACGAACTTTTCACTGTCCAGCTACAAATGTGTAACCAAAAACGAGTTCTTTTCCAGTAAAGAACTCATAGTATCTGCCGTCCTCATAATATACACAAAAAGGAAAAACAGAACGTCCAGAAAATCTGCCCCAGAAACTGACGGTGGGAAATTGATCTTCAAAATAGAAATACTTCCTATCCCCCATATAAAGACACTCCTTAATGTGATAAAGCCTAATTGCGTATAGCAGATTATATCATCATCGTTATGAAGTTGTCAAGACTTCATTCAAATTTTTGCTCAAAGCGACAAATAATTAAAAAAGGAGCGTAGATAAAACGCCCCTTTTACGAAATTTATGTGTTCATCCAGCTTTCGTCGGACGGGTTGTCGCGGAAACGGCGCAACCGCGCGATATCCTCCGGCTTGATTTTCCCCTCTGCGGCGGCGACTTCACACACGGCGTCGAAATCGCACAAACTTTCGTTGCGCACTCCGGCGGCGGCGAGACGTTCCAAGCCTCTTTTCATGCCGTAGGTGAAAATGGACACGATTCCGAGTACGTCGGCTTTGGCGTCGCGTAAGGCCGCGACTACGTCCAGACAGCTCCCGGCAGTCGAAATCAGGTCTTCCACGACCACGACGCGCTGTCCGGCGTCCAGCCGCCCCTCGATACGGTTCCCGCGCCCGTGGTCTTTATTCCCCGAACGTACATAGCCCATCGGCAACCCCGTCAGGTGTCCGACAATCGCCGCGTGGGCGATTCCCGCCGTAGACGTGCCCATCAGCACCTGTACGGTCGGGTAATATTCCCGAATCAGCGCCGCGAGGCCGTCTTCGATACGGTTCCGCACGTCCGGCGCGGTCAGCGTGAGGCGGTTGTCGCAGTAAATCGGACTGCGAATCCCCGACGCCCACACGAACGGGTCTTCCGGGCGCAGAAATACCGCCCCTATCGACAATAAATCGTGTGCAATCTCCCGTTTGCGTTCTGTCATGCTCTCCCTCCATTACTTTCGCGCAAATCCAAGATAGCGCGTCCCCTGAAACGTCAGTTCCCCGGCGTCGCCCTCCACGAACATTCCGTACTCCGAACCGTCTACGGCAAACTCCATCCTGTCGCCGCTGTCGACCTGGAACGTGACAAAGTACGCCGTGGAATGGGTGTAGTGTACGCCGTGCGCGCCTGTCACGTCTCCGGCGTTGTGGTGCGAGTGTACGGAAACGTCCTCGCGCTTTGTCACGACTTTCGCGCTGACCGTCAGGCGCGGGGAATGGTTGTTCTTGTTCCACTGCCCGATACCCCGTATGAGGTTGAGCACAATCAGCGTCGCAATCAGGAAGAACAGAAACGAAAACAGCATTTCCGCGAGGATAAAACCAACGCCTGAGAAAGTGAACATAGAACCGCCTCTTTCTATTACTCTCCGGCGAACTCCCGCACACAGCGGCGGTACGCCTCCACAGGGTCGGGGGCCTGCGTCACGGGCCGCCCGACTACGATACAGTCACACCCGGCATTCGCGGCGCGGGCCGGGGTCATCACGCGTTTCTGGTCGCCAATATCGCCGTCGGCGAAGCGGATTCCCGGCGTAACGGTCAGGAATTTGTCGCCGCAACGCGCCTTAACGGCGGCGGCCTCTAACGGCGAGCACACAACCCCGTCGAGGCCGTGCGCCGCCGCGTTGTGGGCGTAGCGTAATACGGTCTCCTCCATAGGCGTGTCAATGAGCAATTCGTCTTTGAGCGTGCGCGCGTCCGTACTCGTCAACTGCGTGACGGCAATCAGCAAAGGCCGCGAGCCGTCCGGACGCGTCAGGCCGTCCAGCGCGGCCTCCATCATCGCCGAGCCGCCCGAGGCGTGTAAATTCATCATGTCCACGTCGAGCCGCGAGAGTACCGACATGGTGCGCCGGACGGTATTCGGGATGTCGTGCAGTTTCAGGTCGAGGAAAATCCGGTGTCCGCGCCGACGGAGTTCGCGTACTACCGACGGCCCCTCCGCGTAGTACAGCTCCATTCCGATTTTCACGAACGGCTTTTCGCCGTCCGGGAAGGCGTCGAGAAAGTCCAGCGTCTCCCGGTATCCGGGGAAGTCCAGCGCTACAATGACCTCTTTTCGATTCACAGTGCCCCTCCTTACTCGTGCGCCGCGCCCGTCAGGCCGGCGATATTCTCTACTCCCAGGCGTCGACACACGTCGGGCAGTTCCTCCACGATACGCTTGCACAGGTACGGGTCGCGCAGATTCGCCGCGCCGATTTCCACCGCCGACGCCCCCGCCAGCATCATTTCGGCCACGTCCTCCGCCGACGCCACGCCCCCACAGCCGATTATCGGCAGTCGCACGGCCTCGTACACGTCCCAGACCATCCGCAGCGCCACGGGGAATATCGCCGGGCCGGACAGCCCCCCGGTACGGTTCGCGAGTACGGGACGGCGGGTTTTCAGGTCGATACGCATTCCTAAAAGCGTATTTATCAGGCACAGCCCGTCGGCCCCGGCGTCGGCGCACGCCCGGGCGATTTCCGTTATATCCGATACGTTCGGCGTCAGCTTCATAAAGACAGGTTTCCGCGTCACGCGCCGGACTGCCGCCGTGACTTCCGCCGCCGCTTTCGCGTCCGTGCCGAAATTCCGCCCGCCCGCGTGGACATTCGGACACGAAATATTGATTTCCAGTATTTTACACTGTTCCACGGCGTCCAGCTTGCGGCAGTTCTCCGCGTACTCCTCCACCGTGAACCCGCCGACATTCGCTATCACGGGGCCGTCGAAAATGCGCGCAATGTTCGGGACTTCCTCCCGGATGACGGCGTCAATGCCCGGATTCTGTAGCCCGATGGCGTTGAGCATTCCGGCGGGGGTCTCGGCGATACGCGGCGGTGGATTCCCGTCACGGGGCCGCGCGGTCGTGCCCTTCCACGAGAACGCGCCCAGAATATTCAGGTCGTAGAGCGCGGCGTACTCGCGCCCGTAGCCGAACGTGCCCGACGCCGGAATCACGGGGTTTTTGAGCGCCACGCCCGCCAGCGTCACCGACAGATTCACGTCTCCCATACGATTTCCTCCCGCGCGAATACAGGCCCGTCCGTGCAAATCCGCCGCCAGCCGCCCCGGAACGGCATGGAACAGCCCATACAGGCCCCGAACCCGCAACCCATACGCGCCTCAAAGCTGTACTGCCCGCCCGTCAGGTGCGGCAATTCGTACACCGCGCGCAACATGGGCAGGGGGCCGCAACAGTAGACGTAGCGCCGGGAAGGATGTTGCCGCAGAATATCCGTGACAAGTCCGTTTTCGTCCTCGGTCGCGACAAGGACGGTATCGCACACGGCGCGGAACTCGTCGAGATAGAACACGTCGGCGCGGCTACGGAATCCCAGCGCGGCTACGGGGCGAATCCCGCGCCGCGACAGCGCTTTCGCCAGCCCGTAAAGCGGCGCGATTCCGATTCCGCCGCCCGCCAGAATCACGTCTTCCGGGGCGATTCCCGACAGCGTGAAGCCGTTGCCCAGGCCGCTGAGCACATCGAAGGCGGTACCCGGCGGGGAATCGGCAAGTTCGCGCGTCCCCGCGCCCGCGATTCGAACTAAGAGTGTCAGTTCTCCGGGCGTCCAGTCGCAGACCGACACCGGACGCCGCAGGAAACGCCCGGGCAGGGCCAGATTGACGAATTGCCCCGGGGCCGTGATGTCGGAGGTATCGCCGGAGAAGCGCAACTCCACGGTGTCGACGGAAAGAGGCCGGACGCGTTCGAGTGTAAAGGCGGATTGTTTCACAGCGTCGCCTCCCTGTCCGGCAGATTGTGGTACACGATGTTCCCGCCGCACACGGTCATAGCGACGGCGGCGGATACGCCCCAGCCGTCGAAGGGCGTCGCGCGGCCCAGCGAACGGAAGTTTGCGACGTCGACGACGTGCGGGCGGTTCAGGTCGAGAACCGTAAAATCCGCGGCCTCCCCGGGCGACAGCGTACACGGCGCGAAGCCGAAAATCTCGCGCGGACGCACGCATAACGCCCGCAAGAGCGTTTCCAGCGGCACAAGGCCGGTCTCTACAAGGCGCGTATAGAGTACCGGGAAGGCCGTCTCCAGCCCCACGACGCCGTTGAGACTGCCGCGCAGTCCGCGCGACTTCTCCTCGGGAGTGTGCGGGGCGTGGTCGGTGGCGATACAGTCTACGGTGCCGTCGAGCAGTCCGGACAGAAGCGCGTCGCGGTCGGCGGCGCTCCGGATGGGCGGATTCATCTTGAACCGCCCGTCGTCGGAAATCTCCATATCCGTCAGCGCCAGATAGTGCGGGCCGGTCTCGCAACTGACGCGCAGTCCGTCGCGCTTGGCCTCCCGGATGAGCGCGACGCTCTCCTTGGTCGAGACGTGGCAGACATGGTACTGACAGCCCGTGTCGCGGACAAGTTCCAAATCGCGCTCCACCTGCTTCCACTCGCTCTCGGGCGCGTTGCCCGGAAAGCCGTACTTGCGCGCAAAGCCGCCGTCGTGGACTGCCCAGTCTTTGCGGAGTAAAGTTTCGTCCTCGCAGTGCGCGACAATCGGCTTTCCGACGGCTTTCGCGCGCTCCATGGCCTCCCGCATGACCTCCCGCGACTGTACGCCCCGCCCGTCGTCGGAGAAGCCCGCCACGTACGGCGCGAGCGCCTCGAAGTCCGACAGCTCCGCGCCCTGTTCCCCGCGCGTAATGGACCCGTAGGGCCGTACCCTCACCACGGCGTCGCGGCGTATCCAGTCGAGTTGCGCCCGCAGGTGTTCGAGGGTGTCGGGGACAGGTTGCAGATTCGGCATGGTGCATACGGTCGTATAGCCCCCGGCGGCGGCGGCGGACGTGCCCGAGCGGATAGTCTCCTTGTACGCGAAGCCCGGCTGGCGGAAATGTACGTGGACATCGACGAAGCCCGGGACTATCAGACAGTCCGGTACTTGTACCACCGACGCGCCGTCCGTGCCCGCCGGACAGGCCGCGATTTTCGCGCCGTCGGCGGCCAGCGGCCCCTCGTCGAATCGGCCCTCCCGGTACACGGTTCCGCCCGTAAACAGTAGCATAGCCATTCCCCCCGTCCGTTTTTCGTGCTTCAGGATACCACATCGCCCACGGGATTGCAACGTTTCTTTGCGCCGGGGTGGAAAATCTTTCCTCAATACTCCCGCGCCGAGAGCGGATAAAAAAAGAGTGACAAGCGGGAAAACTTATGTTAAAATAATTTCGCCCTTTCCACGCAGAGAAGGGAGCGTTCAATAAAGGAGGATTCCCGATGGGAAAAAAAACCACCATGCCACATGGAAAAACGTGGCGGCTGTCCGGCGAAATTCTGTCGCCGGAAGCGCTCTCCGACACGGAGGAGCGGCAATTCTCAGAGATATTTTCCAGTTTTCAAAATTTGACCATGTCCGAGCCCTCGCTGGGCGTCAGCGCCGCGACGATGCGCGGACGCGAAACCGCCGCCCGTGCGTCTCTGGGCTACTTTTGCGGGCGTTTCGGCGGCGACTACGGGCGCGACGCCGTCATCAAAGCCTTTGCGACCGCGCTGGCCCTGCCCGTCAAGCCATACGACTTCAACACGCTTTCCTTTGGTGCCGCGCTCTGGTTACTCGACTATGTACAGGAACAGGATTTGCAATCGGAACTCTTACCCCTTCTGCCGCAAAATACCGAACTTCCCGAACCCCCGGCGGCGGATTTCCGGTACCCGCGCGGCCTCGTGTCAAGCGTGGCCTACGTGTTGCTGAACCGCAGAAAAAGTACGCTCAAGGAGTTCCGGAAACTGACGGGACTTCTACGCAAACCGGACGCCGCGAATTTGCGGGCGTCCTTCCGGGATGCGACGCTGGATTATTTCGGGCGGTTTCTGGAAGTATGCAAGCGCGTGGCCCCCGCGACGCCCCCCGCGCCCGAGACCGCCCCCACGCTTTCGCCGTTCCCGCTGGCCAAGGACCTCTTTTCGACGGGCACGAAGCCGCCCCCGCCGCCCGACTTCCGCAATCTCCCGGAGCGTACCCCCGACGTGACGTTCCTCATCAAGACGCCGTCGCTGATTGGCACGCCCCCCGACAAAATGCAGTCGGAGCTCTACTACCGGCGTCTGACGGATTTACTGTCGGAATTTGCGGTACGGAACCCCTACGAAATCTGCGCGGCGTCGTTGCTGTTGGAGCGGGAAAACGACCTGCTGATGAATCTGAACACGCTGACAAACGCCGTTTTAGCCTGCGCGGAGCGACATTTGCCGTGGGCCTGTGAACGCGCGGAGGCCGCGCCTCCTCTCTACAGCGCCGCCACGCCGGACTACGCGCTACATTATGCCAGTCCGGAGCCGCCGGAGGAAGGCGGCGGGACTGTCCCGCAAGGGCGGCTGTTCTCCGCGCAACAGCTCTTCTACCGCGCGACCGGGTACCTGTTGCCGCGCGACCGGGAGCCGTCCGGGGAATTGGAAGCATGGTTCACGGCGCAAGGACTTTCCGGGGGCGATTCCCGCGCGTTGGCCGTGGCGGCTATGGCGCTGTCGGCCCCCGACGACGCCCGTACAGACGCCGAGGGCGGCGTCTGGGAAGCCGTCTGCGCGAGCCGGAAGGCCCCCGGCGAACCGGGCGGGCCCTGTGACCCCGACAATGCCGAGCGCGTCGCCGAACTGACGCGGCAGTTGAAATCCGCCAAGCAGGCCGCCCACGAGAAGGAACAGCTCATACGGCAACTGGAAGAACAGCTCCGCGACGAGACCCGCCGCGCCGAACAGGACCGTATGGAATTACGCGGACTGCGCGACACCCTGTTCCGTACCCGCGCGGGGGAGGTCTCCGACTTCTCAACCCCCGAGAAGCCCATACAATTCCCGTATCAAATCCGCCGCCGGGTGCTGATTTTCGGCGGGCACGATACCTGGAGCAAGTCTATCCGGCCCCTGTTGCCGGGGGCGCGCTTCTTCGAGCGCGAATCCCTCCCCGACCTCAACGCCATCAAGGGCGCGGACGTGGTCTGGATTCAGGCCAACGCCCTCTCCCACAAGTTCTACTACCGAATCATCGAGACCGCGCGCCGCGAAAATATCCTTGTACGCTACTTCAGCTTCGCCAGCGCCCGCAAGTGCGCCGAACAGGTCGTGGAAAACGAACTGTCCGAAACCCCCGAATCCTGACCCATACTTGAAAGGAAGTACCCCTGTGCCGAATGTTCTGCTTCATACGGGCGACGAACCGTTTTTGATACCCCCAAAAGCCCTAAAGTGTCTGCTCGGACGCGGGGACGGGGACGCCGCGCTGCTCTATCTCGCGCTCCTGCGCCACCAGGGCACGCTCTCCCCGCGCGCGCTGACCCGCGAAATGCGCTGGGATACGGAACGCATGGACGCGGCGGAAGCCGTCCTCGGGGAACTGGGCCTCGTCGCGTCCGACTCCGCCGCGCCTGACGCCCCACCGCCGCAGGATTTCCGGCAGGACGAACTCGCCTTCCAGTTGGAGAACAACGCCGAATTTACGCAGTTGATAGCGCAAGTCGAAAGCCGTCTCGGAAAGCGCCTCTCTCCCGTGGACTTGTCGCGGCTCCTGGGCCTCATGAACGAGCTGGACTTGCCCTCCGACGTAATCTACACGCTGGTCAACTACTGCGTGGAGCGCCACGTCGCACAGCACGGGGCCGGACGACGCCCGAAAATGTCGTCGATTGAATCGGAGGGCGCGCGCTGGTACCAGATGGGCATTACGACGCAGGCGGCGGCGGCGGAGTACCTCAAACGCCGCGCCCGGCAACAGGCCCATTACGCCGAATATATGCGCGTCCTGGAACTCGGCGACCGCCTCCCGGTCAAGTCGGAAGAAGATTACCTGTCGGCGTGGCACGAGATGGGCTTCCCGCCGGAGACCGTCGCGCTGGCCTACGACAAGACCGTCCTGAACTGCCGGGAGTTCAAGTGGGCCTACTGCAACGGGATTCTCAAGCGCTGGGACGCCGACGGACTACACACCCCGGCGGAAGTCGAGAAGGACGAGCAGACCGGCGAGAAGAAGTCCGGCAAGCGACACCAGACCGACGAGGACGAAGTAGGAAAGTACGTGCGGCAGTTGAAGAAGAAGCGGGCGCGGGAGAAGCAGAGCGCGGATTCCTGATTCCGCGGAAGGGGGAGGTTGCCAATGGCCTACGATGAGAAGATTCTGCGCCGCGCCAAACAGCGTCTGGAGGCCGGGCGCGCCGAACGCCGCGAGACATTAGAAATCCGGCGCGAAAACGCGTACCGCCGCCAGCCGCGCCTGCGCGAAATCGACGCCGAACTCCGGCGAACGTCGGCGCGGATACTCTCCGCCGCGCTCCGCCCGGGCGGCGACCCCCAACTGGCCGTTGAACAACTGCGCGAAAAGAATCTCGACCTGCAAGCGGAGAAAAAGTCACTTCTCGCGAAACTCCGCCTCCCGCCCGACTACCTCAGCGGGAGCCCGGCCTGCCCGCTCTGTCAGGATACCGGATACGTCGACGAAAGAATGTGCCGCTGTCTGCGCAAGTTATGCGCGCAGGAACAGCAGAAGGAACTCTCCAAAATGCTCGACCTCGGCAACCAGAGTTTCGACAGCTTCTCCCTGCACTGGTACTCCGACCGTACCGACCGCAAAAAAGACGCCTCCCCGCAAGAGAATATGGAGGCCATTTACGAGGCCTGCCAGGAGTACGCGCGCCAGTTCGGGCCCGACAGCGGGAATCTGCTCTTTTTCGGCTCTACCGGGCTTGGGAAGACATTCCTCTCGGCGGCTATCGCGCGGGAAGTCAGCGCGTCGGGGTTCTCCGTCGTCTACGACACCGCCGCGCATGTCTTTCAGCGCTTCGAGGCCGAAAAGTTCGACCGCGAGGAGGACGCCGGACACGATGTCAGGCGCGTACTGCGCTGTGACTTACTGATTCTCGACGACCTCGGCACCGAACACGCCACGCCCTTCGTCAAGAGCGCGCTGTACCAGATTGTCAATACCCGCCTGCTGGAGCGGCGCGCCACGATTTTGAGCACCAATCTGGAGCCGAAAAATATCGCGAAATACTACTCGCCCCAGATTGCCTCCCGCATTGAGGGGGAGTACCAGATTTTTGGTTTCTTCGGGGAGGATATCCGCCAACTCCGCAGGGAGTACGACGGGGTGCCCCCGTACTAAGAAAGGAGTTTTACCATGGTAACGCGTTCCGAAAACTGCCCCCGCCGCGACGAATGCCTCCGCAACGGCAAGGGCACCGTCAACATCAAAGACCTGACGAATAAAGAGGGCCTCTACGGACACGGACGCCTCTTCGCGCACATCACCGTGGAGCCGGGACACTCCATCGGGTTCCACGACCACCAGCACGAGACCGAGTTCTTCTACATTATTCGCGGGGAGGCCCTGTTCAACGACAACGGCACGCCCGTCACCGTACGGGCCGGGGATGTCTGCGCGACCGGCTACGGCGACAGCCACTCTATCGAAAACGTCTCCGACGCGCCTATGGAAATGGTCGCGCTGATTGTCATGGAATAATTCCGGCCCGTGGCAATGAGAAAGCAAATCTACCGCGTACTGTGGGCGGTATGCCTGTGTGTACTGTTGAGCGCCTGCGGCGACAGCTACCGGAGGCAGTTGGAGGAGGCCCATTTGCAAATGGAGCGCGGGCAGTACGACGCGGCGGTCTCGACCTACAGCGCGATTCTGGGAAAGAACGCCCGCCGCGCCTCCGCCTACACCGGGCGCGGCAACGCCTACGCCGCCCTCGCCGACAACGCCCGGCCCTACAGTACGGAGCAAAATTCCTACCATCGCGCCGCCCTGCTCGACTACAAAAAGGCCTGCGAACTCGATACCAGCCCGGAGGCGAAGCGGACGCTTGTCAACTACTACCTGCGTCTCGGCGACGAGGCGCTGTCGGCGGCGCGCGACGACGGCGCGATGACCGACGCCTACAGTCACGAAATCGCGAACAGCTACTATCAGGCGGCGCTCGATTTAGACCCCTCCAGCGGCGCGGCCTACGGCAGAATGGTCTCGCTGCTACTGGCGGAGGACAAACCCGACGAGGCGTCGCAACTCTTACAACGCGCGTTAGTCGTGGCGCGGGAGGCCGCGCTTGTCCGGGAATTGGAAACCCTGCGCGACCAGCTAGACGAGAGCGCCGAACAGGCCCGCCGCGCCGACGCTTTAGAAGTCCTCGTAAACACCCCCTACTACGGAGACCGCGAAAACTGTCGCATGAGCGCCGCGCAGGCCGTCGCCTACGCCAAGCTCCTCTCCGACGGCATTCGCGGCAAGTTCTACGGTTTCAGCGGCTACGGGAAGCCCCTCTACGAAAAGCCCGTATTCTGGGACGAGCCCTACGCCGTACTCGGCTACGGTTCCTACGAGACCGACCGGGGGCGCGCGATTCTCGCCGATTTAGCCGGGGACGGCGTGCCCTATTTGTGCCTGTTCAGTACGCTGGTCGGCGGCGACTCCTTTGAGATTTACGGTTGGGCCGAGGGCGAAGCGAAACTCGCCGCCGGGGAGGAAGCCTGGGGCGGACAGCAGAGCGGTACTTTGACCGAACTGTCCGACGGAACCGTCGCGCTCGTGGAGACCTCGACGAGCGCGAACCGTACGCACAGCGGGCAGACGTTCCGCTTCCGGGAGGGCGGCGCGTCCGTCACGGAGAGCTGGTACGAGGCCCGCGAAAACGGCGCGACTGTCGTACGCGTCACGAGCGACGGCGTACAGGCGACCTACCCGCGCGGACAGTGGGAACCTACGGCGGGCGTCTCGCCGGAGTACCGGGAGGCCCCCTACGCGTCGCTCGCGGATACGCTCTACGAGGCCTGTCCCCTGCGCGACATGGTCTCGTATCTCGACGCGTGGGCGGCGGCAGTCTCGGACGGGGCCGCCGAACGGGTTCCGGCACCGCCCGAACATTCAGAACGCCACCGCATGGCCACCGCGATACTGCATAAGCTCTTTGTCCTCGACCACCTGTCCATGGACACGGACACCCGCCTTTGCTACGTCCGCCTGCTCGACCTCAACGGCGACGGCACCGACGAACTGTTCGCGGCGTTTTCGGGGGCGTACCGCGCGGAGAACGGCGCGGAGTGCCAGTTCGCGCTCTACGAGTGGCGGGACGGCGTGCTAGCGGAATCTCCCGGCGGCACCGGGTTCGACGAACTCCGCCTCGCGCGCAGAAGGGCCGATAACGCCCGGGGCGTCGTGGGCGTGGAGACCCGCGGAATGCTCACCCGGTACGCGTACACCTTTCTGAACGGCGGGGAGGAATTTCAGGCCGACAGCACGAAGAACCAGTACGAGATTTTGAAAAACGGACAGCCCGCCGCAATCGCGGAATCGGAATACGCGGTCTTGAAGGGGCAGTACGAGACGCTCGAACGCCTCGTAGACTTCCAACTCCTCAGCGAAGACCGGAATTATGAGCGGGTCGTTACGTCCCTGTACAACATGCGGAGCTGACGCGCCCTGGAGGAAAAACATGGAAAAATTCTCAAAGGCGGCGCACGCGGCGGGGATGGGCGGAATCGCGGCGGCGTTCCTGCTTGCGTTCGCCCTCACCGTATGGGCCGGGGCCGCGGGACCCTACGCCGACACTATCACCATAGATTCCCGGGGCGGAATCGGCGCGGGCTACGCCTCCGTACTCTACGACAGCACAAACGGCCTGCCCACGTCCGAGGCCAACGACATCGTGCAGTCGCCGGACGGCTTCATCTGGATTGGCAGTTACGGCGGCCTGATTCGCTACGACAGCAATACCTTCCAGCGCTACGAGGGCGTGACGAGCGTCAAGTGCCTGTTTGTGGATTCCAAACAGCGCCTCTGGGTCGGCACCAACGACCACGGACTGTTCCTGTTAGAGGACGAAGTGTTTACGCCGTTCAACCGCGCGGAAGGCCTCCGCTCCTCGTTCGTACAGGCTATCTCCGAAGACCCCGACGGCAATATTTTCATCGCCACGACCATGGGCGTGGACTATATCGACGCGTCCCTGACCGTGCGCCACGTCGACGACAACCGCCTGAATATGCAGTACGTCGCCGACCTGACGCGCGGGGCCGACGGCGTCCTCTACGGCTCTACGAATACCGGTTCCTTCTTCTCCATCCGCGACGGGCAGGTACTGACTTTCCAGAACAGCGACGAACTCGGATTCCCGAACGCCGTCAACGCCATTTACCCGGACTTGGAGAACTCCGGCTTTGTATTCCTGGGCACGCACGGCTCCGAAATCCTCTACGGCGACCTCTCCGCCGGGCTGAACGAAACCGAAAGCATTTCCATAGCGCCGTTGAAGACTATCCACGCCCTCAAATACGGCGGCGAAAGCGTGTGGCTTTGCGCGGAGAACGGTATCGGCTACCTCGACGCACAGCACAACTTTACACAAGTGCAGAATCTCCCCATGACGACGCAGGTACACCGGATGATGGTCGACTATCAGGGGAATCTATGGTTCGCGTCGACGCGTCAGGGCGTCATGAAAATCGTGGCGAACCGCTTTACCGACTTGTTCCACGCGGCGGATATTGACCCGCTTGTCGTGAACAGTACCTGTATGTACCGGGGGGAGCTCTACGTCGGCACCGACACCGGACTGCTGATTCTGGGCGACCAGTGCGAACTCATAGAGAACAGTCTGACGGAGGCGGCACGGGGGTGCCGGATACGGAGTATCCGACGCGACAGCCACGGCATTTTATGGTTAGGCACGGCCAGCGCCAAGGGCCTCATGCGCTACGACGGAGACACGGACACGGTATCGAACTACACGGACGAGGACGGGCTTCCCTCCAACCGCGCGCGGGTCATGCTCGAACTGTCCGACGGCAACATCGCCGTAGCGACGAACGCGGGCGTCTCGATTCTTGAAGACGGGGAGGTGTCCGACCTTTACGCCAGCGCGCAGGGCCTGAACAATCTGGAAATCCTGTGCTTAGAAGAGGGCCCGGGCGGGAAACTCTACATGGGCAGTGACGGCGACGGAATCTACGTCGCCGACCCCGCGCACAGTAACGGCGTCACGCGCCTAACCTTGGAACAGGGATTAGAATCGGAAGTGATTCTCCGAATCAAGCGCGACGCCATAGACCCCGAACTTTTCTGGATTATCACCAGCAACTCTATCGCGTGGATGAGGGACGAGCAAATCACAACCCTGCAACATTTCCCGTATTCCAACAACTTCGACCTCTATTTCAGCGGAAACGGCATGGTCTGGGTTCTGAGCAGTAACGGAATCTACGTGCTACAGCGCGCCGAACTCCTCGCCGACCGGGAGAACATGGACTACACCCTGTTCGACACGGCCTGTGGACTGCCCAGCGTCGCGACCGCCAATTCCTACAGCTACCTCGCCGACGACGGTACGCTTTATATCGCGGGTTCCAAGGGCGTCAGCGCCGTGAATATCAACGGCGGCACCGACGACAACAACGAAATCCTGATGTCCATCCCCTGTCTGACGGCGGACGACCGCTATATCCCGCTCCACGGACAAAACGAGATTCACGTACCGCATAACTGCAAACGCCTCGTGATTTACCCCTATGTCTTTGCCTACTCCCTGAACAATCCGCACGTCGGGTTCCGGCTGGAGGGCTTCGACGACGCCTCCGTGACCATGACCAAGCGCGAACTCGGGCCTGTCGGCTATACCAACTTAGACGGCGGGACTTACCGCTTTCACCTCTCCATTCTCCACGAGAATACCGGGGAGGAAGCGCAATCCCTGACAGTGACAATCATCAAGGACAAGGGCCTTTATGAGCGCTACTGGTTCCGGGCGCTGTGCGTATTCCTGTTAGTGGGACTGGTCTCCGGCGCGGTGGCGCTCTATTTCCGCCGCAAGACCGCGATTCTGTTGAGAGAGAAGGAGAAAGTAAAACAGCTCGTCCGGGAGATTACGGTCGTATTCGCGAAGTGCATCGACATGAAGGACGCCTACACGAGAGGCCATTCGGCCCGCGTGGCGGCCTACTCCGCCATGCTCGCGGAACAAATGGGCAAGAGTGCCGAGGAAGTCGACGACATCCGGAATATCGCGCTCCTGCACGACATCGGCAAAATCAGCATTCCCGACAACATCCTCAACAAGCCCGGACGCCTCACCGACGAGGAATTTGCCGTCATGAAGAGCCATTCACAGCGCGGCTACGATATTCTCAAAGAAATCACGATTGCGCCCGATTTGGCGATTGGCGCGGGCTTCCACCACGAACGCCCCGACGGCAGGGGGTATCCGCGCGGGCTGCAAGGGAACGAAATCCCCGAAATCGCGCGCATTATCGCCGTCGCCGACACGTTCGACGCCATGTTCTCCACGCGCCCCTATCGAAAGAAAATGCGCCTCCGCGACGTGGTCGCGGAAATCCAGCGCTCCGCCGGGACACAGCTCAGCCCCGAAGTCGTCAAGGCCTTCATGGAACTGGTCAACAAAGGGGCGTTCGGCGAACTCGAACCCCCCGACGAAACATAAAGTACAATACCGGCCCGCGCCGGAAAAGAATCAGGAGGAACTTCCCATGCACAGTCCCAAGCCCGTATCCACGCTCAAAGAGTCGGTCTCGACGCGGCAGATTGCCAAGGCCGGACTTATCGCCGCCCTCTACGCCGTCCTGACGGTGTTCGTACCCGTCCCGCAGTACGGCGGGATTCAGTTCCGCGTCGCGGAGGCCATGACGGTTCTGCCGTTCCTGTTCCCAGAGGCCATTTTCGGCCTGACGGTCGGCTGTTTCATCGCGAATCTGTTCTCGCCGTTCCTGCTCGACTGCGTCATCGGCACGTCCGCGACGCTTCTGGCGGCCCTCTGGACTTCCCGTGTGAAAAATCCCTTACTGGCCCCTATGCCGCCCGTCGTATGCAACGCCGTGATTATCGGCGCGGAAATCGCGTGGTTCGCCGCCCAGGACGGCGAAAACTTCCTCCGCGCGTGGCTGTTCAACGGCTTTACGGTCGGATTCGGCGAACTGCTCGCCTGCTACGTCCTCGGACTGCTCCTGTTGCGCGCGCTTCCCCGCCTGACCGCACGGCAAAAATGACGCGTATCTTTCACTACGCGTCGCCGCTTGGCGCGCTGACATTGTGCTCCGACGGCGTGGCCCTGACGGGCCTCTACTTCGACGGACAGCGGCACTTTTTAGAAGGGTGCCCGGGGCCGTACGAGGAAGCGCCGACGGCGGTCTTTGAGCAGTCGGCGCGCTGGCTCGACGCCTATTTCGCCGGGGCCGTGCCGGACTTCACGCCGCCGCTCGCCCCGCGCGGTACGCCCTTCCGGGAGGGCGTCTGGAAAGCGCTCCTCGGTATCCCCTACGGGCAAACCGTCACCTACGGCGAACTCGCGCGGCGGCTCGGCACGTCGGCGCGGGCTGTCGGGGGCGCGGTCGGACTGAATCCCGTCTCGATTGTGATACCCTGTCACCGGGTCGTCGGCACGCGCGGCGCGCTGACCGGGTACGCCGCCGGGGTGGATGTCAAAGCCCGCCTCCTTGCCCTCGAACGCGCGAATTTATAAGCGTGTCGCCCCCTCGACCGTAAAAGGCCGAAGGGGCGTTTCCCGTGCTGTCAAGAAACGTTTTCCTTGCTATTCAGTGGAAACTATGGTAGAATGCGGACAGGAAAAGAATTTTGTGAAATCTGGTGATGGAATGACGCTCACGGTTTTCATACACAAGAAATTTCTCCGGCAACTGCAAGACCGGAAACTCCCCGACGATGTGCTCCGGGGCCTCCTGAAACGCTTTCAGGAAATGGACGGCTTCACAGACACCGCGAAGTTTTCGGACTACCTCTCCCGGAAGGGCGTGGACTGGCGCAAGTTCCACGGCGACGGCGTGGGCAAACTCAAAATCTCCGCCGGAGACCGCCTGCTCTGTACGTGGGCGGAAGACCTCGGCTGGAAACGCCCCGGGGCTTTCGTCTTACTCGAATGGCAGTCCCACGACAATCAGGAAATGTACAGCTTTGAAAGCGGCGTCACGGAGGCCGACTGCGTGCCGTTGCGCGAAATCGTGGAGACGTTCTATGATTTGGGCGTCCTGCAACGCGAGGCCCCGCCCGACAGCGCCGATATCAACCTCTCCGACGTCGGCGACGTTCTGCGCATGATTTGGGAGGACTACGCCCGGCTCTATCTCCGCTCCGACGAGGAACTCATACAGGACAACGCCCGGGAAGTACACCTCTCGTCGCGGCAAATGGCCTGTATTGACGCCTTCCAGACCCGCAAAAGCCCTATGCTACTCCTCGGCAGTGCCGGGAGCGGAAAGACGCTCGTCGCCGTACACGTCCTGAACGATTTGCCCGTCAGCCCCGCCGTGTACCTGACGCAGTCCAACGAGCTCCTGCACTACTCGAAGGGCATTTACGACGAGTTGTGCCGAGACCGGGGCGGCGTCCCGGACAAGGATGTTTCGTTTCTCAATATCAACGACTATTGCATGGAAAAATTGGACCTGAACGAGGAAAATTTCGTCCGGGCAAAGGGCTTCCTGAAATTTTTGGAGTTCTCGTCGTGCTGGCGCTCCCGGAAGGCCGATACCCCGTTGCCGATGTCGGTCTGGCGCGAGATTCGCGGCGTCATCAAGGGCTACATGGGCGTCGACTGGAACCGCAACGCGCCGTTGTCGCAGGAACAGTTCCCGCGCCTCGACCGCCTTTTCCGCGACGGCTATCTCCGCCGTTGCGGGAGTAGCGGCCCCCTCAGTCGAAAATTTACGCTGTCGAAAAGCGTAGCCCTGACGCGTCTGGACTTGGAGGACGCCCGCCGCCGCGCCGAACGCGAACGGAATCTGATGTCGGGACGCAAAAGCCGTAACCAACCGGACAGCGGACTTTCCCCGCAGGACGAGGCCACGCTGGAACGCATACTACAGTATTACAGCCGCTTTAAGGACGTGCCGCCCCTGCTCCCGCGCGACGAGTACCTGAAACTCAAGGAGGAGGATACCGCGCTGGAATCGCGCCACCGGGAGTTCATCTACACGCTCGCGGAGGAGTACGAGAACTATTTGCACAGTCACCGCCTGTTCGACGAAAACGA
>CAMHBH010000034.1 GCA_946183175.1 uncultured Oscillibacter sp. | reverse complement strand
GGCAATGTCTCCCTGTCAGAGGATGATGCAAATCAGGCCGCCGCTGCCCTCGTTGATAATCCGCGTCAAGGTCTCCTGCAACTTCTTCCGGGCGTCCTCGGGCATGCGGCGGAGTTTGGCCTGCAAATCGTCGTTGATAAGCTCGTGAAAGCTCCGCCCGAACATATTCGTCTCCCAAATCTTGCTCGTGTCGCCCTCGAACTCCTGCAACAGGTAGTTGACCATGTCCTCCGACTGCTTCTCGTTGCCGACAATCGGGGACACCGCCGCCTGTATGTCGGCGCGTATCATGTGAATCGACGGCGCGCTCGCCCGCAGGCGTACGCCGTAGCGCCCGCCCTGCTTCATGATTTCCGGCTCTTCGAGCTTGAGTTCCGACATGTCCGGCACGACGATTCCGTAGCCCTTCTCCTGTACGTCCTTGAGGGCGCCGGCCACGCGCCCGTAGGCCTCGTTGACTTCCGCCAGACGCGTCAGCAGACTCATCAGGTCGCCGTCGTCGGAGACCGCGAATCCCGACTGTTCCGAGAGCGTCCTGTAGAACAGCGCGCGCGGAAGCGACACCCGCGCCGACGCGATACCCGTCCCCAAGTCCATCGACGTGACATCCGCCCACTCGATATTCTCGCCCTGTCCGAGAAGGGCGACCACGTCTTTGACTTCGCGGATATGGCGTAAGGAAGCGGCGTGTTCCCGGACCGCCTCGTAGAGTTCGGCGCGGATGGGGTGCTCCATGGGGAGCGCGTCCACCCACGCGGGGAAGTAAAGCCGGAGTTCCTGCATGGGGAACTCGTACAGGACGCCGCGCAGTATGTCGGCGGTGGCCTCCTCGCTCAGTTCCAGACAGTTGACCGGGGTACAGTTCACGCCGTGACGCCGCGCGATGTCCGCCGCGATTGCCTGCGCGCGCGGGCTGTCCGGCTCCGACGAGTTCAGAAGTACAATGAACGGCTTGCCCAGTTCCTGTAGCTCGTCGATTACCCTGTCTTCGGCGGCCTGGTAGTCCTCGCGTGGGATTTCGGAAATCGTCCCGTCCGTCGTGATGACTATCCCGATGGTCGAATGCTCCGCGATAACTTTCCGTGTCCCGGCCTCGGCGGCCTCCGTCATGGGGATTTCGTGGTCAAACCAAGGCGTAGTGACCATGCGGGGCGCGTCGTCCTCGTACTGCCCGATGGCCCCGCGCACCATGTAGCCCACGCAGTCGATGAGGCGCACCGAGAAGGACGCGCCGCCCTCCAACTGGATTTGCGCGGCCTCCTCCGGGACGAATTTCGGTTCGGCGGTCATAATCGTGCGCCCCGAACCGCTCTGCGGGAGTTCGTCGCGGGCGCGCTCCTTGCGGTAGACGTTCTCGATATTCGGGATAACCTGCGTTTCCATGAAACGCTTGATGAACGTCGATTTCCCCGTCCGGACGGGCCCGACCACCCCAATATAAATATCTCCCGCCGTGCGCGTGGCGATGTTCTGATAAATGCTGTGATTCATACGGTCTTTCCTTTCAAGCCCTGTCCACCGCGCCCGCGCGGAATGAGTATCATGGCGTCGCGGGGAAGCTCCGCCTCGTCCTCCAGGCAGTTCGCGTCGAGAATCGCCGCGACCGTACTGCCGCACGCCTTCGCCACGTCCCACGCGCTTTCCTCGGGGCCAATCCGGCGGAGTACCAGCGACGGCGCGTCGGCGGTGTCCTTCGGCGATTCGGTGTCCAATTCGACATCCGTCACGCAGAGTATCCGCGACACGCGCACCGCCTCTAAGTGGAAATCGACCGCGAACCGCACTTCGATTCCGCGCTCGCCGATACTCCCGCGCGGCTCCTCCGATACGACCGCCTGTGCCGTGACTTGATACCCGTCGGGCAAGTCGGTCTCACAGCGGATTTCCGTCCGCCGTTCGGCGACTAACGTCACGCCGCCCTCGTCGCGGTAGAGTACGCGTACCGACACCGGGGCGCGCAGGACGACGCGCCCGCTTTCCGACGCCGCCGCGACGGTACCGCATACCACGCGCAACGACAGAATCTCGTCGGGCGACATGCCCGTCTCCAACAGCTCCCGCGCCGACTGCCGGCACGTCTGCCGCTCCCACGATTCGACGACCGTCAGCGGCACGGCGTCGTAGCGCGTCTCCCACGCCGTGGAATAGAGGTCTTGCAGGAGTTCGAGTTCCATTTCCCGGCGCACCGCCGCCAGCGCTTCAAGATAGAGCGTCACGCCGATTTCGCGGCCTTCGGGGTCTCCGCCGTCGAGCTGGATGTCGGCGCCGTTGAGCGTCACGCGCACCGACACCGGCGAATCCTCCGGGATGTCCTCCACGTCCATAATCTGCGAAAACGGCAGTTCCGCCGTCTGCGACGCGCACACATTCTCCTCCGTCAGGTACAACAGCGCCAGCGTAAACGCGCCCTTGCAAATCAGCTTGTTCCCGATAACGCGCGCGTCCGTGACTTCGGGCGTCACGCTGACCGAAAGCAGTTCGACGGCCCCGGGACGCCCAGAGGGAAGTATCAGCGTGTCGGAGAACTGGAACTCCCGCCGCAACAGGGCCGTCAACAGGACGAGTTTCCGCCGTTCGCGGCGCTTCTCCAGCGGGTACGCCTCCTCCGTGACAACGTCCGTCGTCAGCGACAGCGGCGCGCGGCGGTAGCCCGTCAGGCGCGACGTGAGCCGACAGCGCGTCAGGATTTTGCGCGGGTTGAGCATGCGCGCCTCTAAAAGTTCCGGCGAAATCTCCGCCGCGACTTCCTCGCAGTCCGACAGCGCGCGGTTGTCGCTCTCGACCGTGAACGGCAACGACACTTCCAGCGCCCGGACGCCGCTTTCGCCGTCGGGCGTGTACAGGATGTTCACTTGTACGCTCCCCGTGATTTCCGCGCGGCCCTCGCGGAGTTCCTGACTGTGTACGAACACCGTCCCCTCCGTGGAGATGACCCGCGCCATGTCCGGGCAGTAGTCCGGTACAATCGTCTCGGCGCTCTCGTCCTGCGTGAGCGTGATGTCGCCGCCTGTCTCGTAGGTGTCCGCGCTGACCTGTCGCAATTCCAGTTCCATGAGGCTTCCTCCCTTTCCGGCAGTTCCTGTCCTACTCTATGAACCGCCCGGAATGCTTATGCCTCTTTATGAACTGTAGGGAATGCGTTCGGAATCGCCCGGAATGCCCATGCTTCTTTATGAACCGCCGGAATGCTTACGCCTCTTTCGGCTTCTTCATCCCGAACAGACGCCGCAACAGTCCGTGTAAGCTCTTCGGCGCTTTCCATACCACGATGTTCATTGCAAACGCTCCTTTCCCTCACCGTCTCCGACAGCAGGCGCAGCCGCACCCAATCAGCAGAAACGCCGTCACGAACAGCAGCAGCCCCACGGGGAATATCGCCGCGATAAGGATTCCCATCCCGAGGGCCACCGCGCAGATTCCCAGTAATGCTATCCCGCTTTTCCCGCACATCCGCCACGCCTCCTCTCCGCGTCCGGTTACACCAGTATATCCGCCCGGGCCTGTACGGGTTCCGGGCGGGGCGAAATTTTCGGGGCCGGGAAAATTTATGGTAGCCAAAACGCATAAGTTGTGCTATGATGTCGCGGAAGGGGGCGGATAGATTGAGCCGGAGACGTGAGAGAAGCAGACGCGAACGCCGCCGCCGTGTTACGCTGTTGGGGCACCTGTCGCGCGTGGTACTGCTGGCGCTGTTCTGCTGGGCCTTCTTCCAGTGGAGCAACCATTCGTTACAAGTCACAAAGTGGGAGGCGGCGTTCCCCGGCCTTCCCGACAATTTCGACGGTTGTCGCGTGGCGGTACTCTCCGACTTCCACGGGGCGCTGTTCGGGGACAACAACCGCGCGCTGTTCCGGAAAGTCGCGCGGCAGAAGCCCGACTATATCTTTCTCCTGGGCGACCTCGAGGACAGCTTCCGGGGGCCCATAGAGGGCTACCCCGAGACGCTCGCCGAGAAATTTTCCAATATCGCCCCCGTCTACTACGTCACGGGGAATCACGAGTGGGCCATTGGAGGCGTACCCGAACTCAAGGAACGTCTCCGGGTTCGGGGCGTGCGGGTACTGTCCAACGAGGCGGTCACGCTCTGGCGCGAGGGGGAAACAATCGTCGTCGCGGGAATCGACGACCCGAACGGGTACGCCGACCAGAAGTCGCCGGAGAGCGTCGCGGCGGACTTGTACGCCGAGTACGGAAACCCCTTCTGGGTACTGCTGGCCCACCGGAACAACCTTTTCCCGACAAAATACTGCTATCTGGGCGCCGACTTGGTGCTGTCGGGCCACGGACACGGCGGGCTTGTACGTTTACCGTTCACGGACGGCCTCGTGTCGACGGACAGGACGTGGTTCCCGAGCTGGACTGCCGGGTTTTACGAGAAGAACGGCTCGCGGTTATTCGTCACGCGCGGGCTGGGCAATTCCGGGAAGACGTTCCGGCTGTTCAACCGCCCGGAAATCGCTATTTTGACGCTCAGGAAGGCGTAACATATTGAGGATGAGACTATGACAGAATTTCACGCCGGAGAGTACGCAATCGCGGTAATAGGCGCGGGACACGCCGGAATTGAGGCGGCACTGGCGGCGGCGCGTCTGGGGTTACGCACGGCGGTTTTCACGCTGAACCTTGACGCCGTGGGGAATATGCCGTGCAACCCCGCAATCGGCGGCACGGGCAAGGGGCACTTAGTCCGCGAACTCGACGCCCTGGGCGGCGAAATGGCGAAAGCCGCCGATGCGTGCTGTATCCAGTACCGCCTACTCAACAAGGGCAAGGGCCCGGCGGTATGGAGTCTGCGCGCACAGGCCGACCGCCGCGCGTACCAGGAGCGCATGAAGCACACCCTTGAACTACAGGAAAATTTGACCGTGCGACAAGGGGAAGTAACGCAACTCCGCAGGGACGGCGACGCCTTCCGCGTCGTACTGGCGACGGGGGCGGCGTACCGTGCGGAGGCCGTCATACTCGCCACGGGGACGTATCTTTCGGGGCGGACAATCGTCGGGGAGTGGGTGGAGGAATCCGGCCCGGACGGCATGCACCCCGCCGCGCGCCTTACGCCGTCGCTGTTGAAACTGGGCTTACCCTTACGGCGCTTCAAGACGGGCACCCCGCCGCGCGTCAACCGCCGGAGCGTCGACTTCGACGAGATGGAGCTACAGGAGGGCGATATACTCCCGGTACCGTTTTCGTATTCGACCGCGACGCCGCCCGTCAACAGGGCGGTGTGCTGGCTGACCTGGACGACCCCGGAAACGCGCCGCATTGTGGAGGCGAATCTAGACCGCGCGCCGATGTACTCCGGCGTCATACAGGGCGTGGGGCCGCGCTACTGCCCCTCCTTCGAGACGAAAATTGTACGATTCCCCGACAAACTCCGACACCAGCTCTTTGTAGAACCCATGGGACTGAACACCGAGGAACTGTATATACAGGGCTTCTCGTCGTCCATGCCGGAGGAAGTACAGGTAGCCATGCTCCACAGCGTCCCCGGACTGCGCCGCGCCGAAATGACGCGTCCGGCCTACGCTATCGAATACGACTGTATAGACCCGCTGGCGCTTCACGCGACCATGGAAGTAAAGTCGGTGCCGGGGCTCTACGGGGCCGGACAGTTCAACGGCTCATCCGGCTACGAGGAGGCCGCCGTACAGGGATTCGTCGCGGGCGTCAACGCCGCCCGCAAACTGCGCGGGCAGACGCCGTTCGTACTCTCGCGGGCCGAGTGCTATATTGGCGCGCTGATTGACGACCTCGTGACGAAAGGCACGGAAGAACCCTATAGAATGATGACTTCCCGGAGTGAGTACCGCCTACTGTTGCGTCAGGACAACGCCGACCAGCGTCTGACCCGGCGCGGGTACGAAATCGGACTGGTTTCGGAGGAACGTCTGCGGGCCGTGGAGCGGAAATACGAGGCTGTACGGCAGGAAATCGCGCGGCTGGAACACACGGGGCTTTCGGTGTCCCCGGCGCTGTCGGAACTGCTGGCGGCCCGCGACGCCGGGGCCGTCCCCGACGGTACGTCGCTGTTGGCGCTGTTGCGGCGGCCCCGGGTTTCCTACGACGATTTGTCGCCGTTCGACCCCGCCCGCCCCGAACTGTCGGCGGATATCCGCGAACAGGTCGAGATTTCCGTCAAGTACGAGGGCTATATCAGGCGGCAACAGAAGCAGGTCGCCGACTTTCAGCGCATGGAAAACCGGGTTTTGCCGGAGGGTATCGACTACCAGTCGATTCAGGGCTTGCGGCTGGAGGCCCGCGAAAAACTCGCGGCGGTTCGCCCGTACAGTCTCGGACAGGCCGCGCGTATTTCGGGCGTATCCCCGGCGGATATCGCCGCGCTGACCATCTGGCTGGAACGCTTCGGACGTTCCGCAGAATCTGGCCCCGCGTAATATGCCGGGGGAGCGGGAGCGGCTTCACGTCCCCGCCGCGTTTACACGTAGAATAAAGGAGAAAGTGTCACATGAGAAAATTACTGGCGATTCTTGCCTGTAAAGTGGGCTACTTTGTCGGGAAACTCGTGGGAAAAGGGAGTTCCCTTCCCGGCAAGCTGGCCTTGCAACTCTGTCCGGACATCCTCAGCAGAGTACAGCTCCCGCCGACCGTGATTGCCGTCAGCGGCTCCAACGGCAAGACTTCGACCGTCGAAATGATAGCCGCCATTCTCCGCGCCGACGGGCGGAAGGTGATTTACAATAAGGAAGGCTCCAACCAGACGGAGGGCGTCGCGACGCTGATTTTGACGAACGCAAGTTTGTCGGGGAAAGTCCGCGCCGACGTGCTTCTCATGGAGAGCGACGAACGCTACGCCGCGCGCACGTTCCAATATTTCCGCCCGACGCACTTCGTAGTAACGAACCTGTACCGCGACCAGTTGACGCGCAACGGACACCCGGAGAGCGTATACGACGCACTCCGCCCCGCGCTTTTGCCGGAGACCGAACTTGTGTTGAACGCCGACGACCCGCTGTCGTCATGCTTCGGCCTCGACCGCGACAACGTGACGTGGTTCGGCCTCGAACGCTGTGCCTACTCCGTCCCGTCCCCGACGGGCGTGTACCACGACGGCGCACACTGTCCGGTGTGCGGCGGGGCCATGGAGTACGACTACGTACACTATAACCATATTGGCGCGTGGCGCTGTACATCGTGCGGGCGGGCGCGTCCCGCGACGCAGTACGCCGCCACCGCCCTGGACTTGCGAAAAGGCCTCCTCACCATCGACGGCACAGTAAACATCGAACTCGCGTTCCGGAGTATTTACAACGTCTACAACATCCTCGCGGCCTACGCGGTCTGTAGACGCTGTGGGGTGTCGGCGGGGACGGCGGCGGGCGTCATCGGGAATTACGTCCTGAAAAACGACAGAATGCAGACATTCCGCCTCGGCGCACATCACGGGACACTGTTGACGAGCAAGCACGAGAACTCTATCGCCTACGATACGAACCTCCGCTACGTGCAGGACTGCGGCACGGAATGCGTCGTCGTGGTGATAGTCGACGCCGTGAGCCGGAAATACTTCACGAGTGAGACAAGCTGGCTATGGGACATTGATTTCGACCACCTGGACAGTCCGAATGTAAAGCGGGTCATCCTGTCGGGGCGCTACTGCAACGACCTCGCGGAGCGTTTCGCGTACAGCGTACTCCCGGCGGAGAAATGGGAAGTCGTGGAGGGAATCCCGGCGGCGGTCGAAACGCTCAAGGCGTCGGGCAGTGAGGAAATCTACGTGCTGACATGCTTTTCCGACCGCGACAAGTTCCTGACGCTGACCGAACGGGAGGCCTGACCATGAATCTGACGATTTTCCGCTTTTACCCCGACTTAATGAACCTCTACGGCAGTTACGCGAATGTCTCGGTACTGTCCCGACTGCTGGAACGCCTCGGACACGCCGTGGAAGTCCGCGACGTTGCGCCCGGCGACGCCGCAGGCCTCGCGGACGCGGATTTCCTGTATATGGGCGCGGGGACAGAACGCCGTCAGCAGTTCGCGCTCGCCGACTTCCGCCGTTTCGCCGACGACGCGCGCGCCGCCGCCAATGACGGGCTTCCGATGTTGTTCGCGGGTACGGCTATGGAACTCCTCGGGGAGAGCGTCACGGACGCCAACGGGAACACCGTATCCGGAATCGGCCTCGCGCCGTTCCAGACCGTACAGCGCGCGCGGCGGATTGTCGGGGACGTGTACGGGCGGACGGAACTCTTCCCGGAGGCGGTCGTAGGCTTTATGAACAAGTGCGGGGTGATATCGGGCGTCGACAGTCCGCTGTTGGACGCCCTCGACATGGGGTTCGGCAACGACGCCGAACACGCCCCCGAAGGCTGGCACAGTGCCAACGTGTACGCCTCGGAGCTGACAGGCCCGCTACTGGTCAAGAATCCGAAACTGCTGGAACACGTCGCCGGGGCGCTGTTGACGCGCAAGGGCTTGACGATTCCGGACGAGTGGCCCGTCGACGTATGGGCGCGGCAAGGCTACGACGTGACCGCGCGCGAACTCGCCGCCCGACGTGACAAGGCGTAACGAGGAGGAACAACCGAAAGGAGCTTTTGTCATGGAAAACGCGAATATTCTCGCTATGCGTCAGGACGCCTATTCCATTATGGAACGCCTCCCGGAATGGAAGCTGAAAGAACTGCTCTCGTATTTGCAGAGTATCGACGAACCGGAGGACATAGAGGCGGTGCGTAAAAAAAAGCATGAAGCGTTTCTGCGTCTGGAGCAGTTGCGCCGCCCGATTCCCGACCTTGACGACGAAAAGGAACTGGCGGAATGGCGGGAGGAGGAGTTCGGCAATGCAAACAATGCCGGAGGAGTTTTCGCGCCGTTTCCCGAATTATAACATTCATATTGAGGAGTGAGCAACATGGAACTGACACTAAACCGCGCGGCCGCGAAAGTAGGCCTGTCGGGAATCCGCCGCTTCACCTATCTGGTACGCGACACCCCCGGCGCGTGTGCGCTGACCATCGGGGAGCCCGATTTCGACACCCCGGCGGAAATCAAGGAGGCCGCCAAGGCCGCCCTCGACGCCAACGATACGCATTACCCCCCCGGCAACGGCTACCCCTATCTGCTGGAAGCTATCTCCGACTACGAGGCCCGAGAACACGGCTTACACTATTCCCCCGACGAGATTCTGACGACCGTCGGGGCCACGCACGCCCTGTATATCGCACTCCAGACGGTTTGCAACCCCGGCGACGAGGTGATTATCCCTACTCCGGCGTTCGGGCTGTACGAGGCGCTTGTGCAACTCTGCGACGCCGTCCCGGTGATGTTGCCCACGGAGAACAACCGCTTTCAGATTGACCCCGCACAGCTTCGCGCCGCGATTACGAGTAAGACGAAAGCCATCGTACTGACTTCGCCGAACAACCCCACGGGGTGCATTTACACGAAACAGACTCTGGACGCCGTACACGAGATTCTCAAAGACCTTCCGGTTTTCGTACTCTGCGACGACGTTTACAGGACGCTCGTTTACTCCGGGGAGTACCACAGCTTCGCGGAGTACCAGGACATGCGCGACCGCCTGATTATCATCAACAGTTTCTCGAAACCCTACGCCATGACGGGCTGGCGGCTGGGCTGGTGTATGGCCGACGCGCCCATCCGCGAACGCTTACAGGTGCTTCTACAGTACAGCGTGACCTCGATACCGTCCTTTGTACAACAGGCCTGCGTCGCGGCGCTGAAAAGCGACACGTCCTACATTGTCGACGCGTTCCGGCGGCGGCGCGATATGGTGTACCGTAGACTGTGCGACATGGGCCTCGACGTACAGGAACCCGAGGGCGCGTTCTACATGTTCATCCCGATTGCGCGCTACGGCATGGATTCCCTGACGTTCTGCGAAAAGATGTTGACAGAGGGCAAAGTCGGCCTGATTCCGGGAATCTACTTCAATACGGAGGGCTACATGCGCCTGTCCTACTGCTACTCCGACGCCGATTTGCAAGAAGGCCTCGACCGAATCGAACGCTTCCTGAAAACGCTGTGAAAAACAGTCCTTGCCACGGGCGGGAAACTGTGTTACTATAAAGAAGTGTAGCTTTTGATTCGCGGAGTAAGGAGAGAGGCCTATGTATCGAACAAGACTGCGGGAAAAATTAGACGAGGCGATTTCGGCAGTGCTTCCGGTCGTCGCCATTGTGCTGGCGCTGTCGCTGACGATTGCCCCCGTGACATCAAGCGTACTGCTGGCGTTTCTCTTCGGCGGGTTCATGCTGATTGTGGGGAACATGTTCTTCACGCTCGGCGCGGAACTGTCTATGGAACCCATGGGACAGCACATGGGCGCGCGTATCACCAGGAGCAGAAAGCTGTCGCTGATACTCGTCGTGGGCTTCCTGCTGGGCTTCCTGATTACCGTCTCGGAACCCGACCTACAGGTGCTCGCCAATCAGGTACAGTCCATCCCCAACAGCGTACTCATATTCTCCGTCGCGGGCGGCGTGGGCGTGTTCCTCGTACTGGCGCTCTTGCGTACCCTGCTGGGCGTCCGGTTGCGTACCATGCTAATCGCCTCCTACGGACTGCTCTTTCTGCTGACGATTTTCACGCCGTCCGACTTCCTCGCGGTCGCGTTCGATTCCGGCGGCGTCACGACCGGGCCCATGACCGTACCCTTTATTATGGCCTTCGGTATCGGTATTTCGGCCATCCGTAGCGACCGGCACGCCGCAGACGACAGTTTCGGCCTGATTTCGCTGTGTTCCGTGGGCCCGATTATCGCTGTACTGCTGTTAAGCCTGATTTACCGCCCCGACAGCGCCGATTATGCGGAAACCGTCGTGCCTACTATCGCGCACTCCATCGAACTGCGCACGCTGTTTCTTGACGCCTTCCCGACGTACCTGGAAGAAATCGCGCGGGCACTGCTCCCTATCGCCGGATTCTTCGGACTTTTTCAGGTGTTCAGTCTCCATCTGGGCAAGAATACCCTGATTCGTATCGGAATCGGCATTCTGTATACGTACATCGGACTGGTCGTGTTTCTGACGGGCGTCAACGTGGGCTTCATGCCCGCCGGTACTTACCTCGGGCAGACCCTCGCCGAACTCCCCTTCCGCTGGGTCGTCATCCCGATTGGCATGCTCATCGGCTTCTACATCGTCAAGGCCGAACCCGCCGTCTACGTCCTCATGCGGCAAGTAGAGGAACTCACCAACGGCGCGGTCTCCGGACAACTCCTGCAACGTACATTGTCCGTGGGCGTGGCGGTCTCGATTGGACTGGCGCTGTTCCGGGTACTCACCGGGCTTCCGATTCTGTACTTTGTCCTCCCGGGCTACGCCCTCGCGCTGGGCCTGACGTTCCTCGTACCCGACATCTTTACGGCGATTGCGTTCGACTCGGGCGGCGTGGCCTCCGGCCCCATGACGGCTACTTTCCTGTTGCCGTTCGCGACGGGGGCCTGTCTGGCGGTCGGCGGGAACGTCGTGACCGACGCCTTCGGCGTCGTCGCTATGGTCGCCATGACGCCGCTTATCGCAATCCAGCTCTTGGGCCTCGCCTACCGTCTGCAAGGACACGGCAAAACTGTCGAGACGCCCGCCGGGGAAGACCCGTTCGCCGCGCTGGACGATTACGCCATTATTGAACTGTAAGGAGGGAGAGCGTTGTATCTGATGGTAACAGTCATGGACCGGAAACGCCTTCGGGATTTCATCTCCCTGTACCGTATCCACCAAGTCTACGTGAATATGATTATGCTGGGGCACGGCACCGCGCGCGGGGAACTGTTGAGCTTACTGGGCCTGACGGGTTCGGAGCGCGCCGTATCGCTGGCGCTGGTCACGGGCGACAAGTGGCGGACGGTCAAGCGCGACCTCGAGCAGAAAATCCGGATTGACATTCCGGGTACGGGAATCGCGTTTCTTGTACCGCTGAGCAGTATCGGCGGGAAGCGGGAACTGCGGTTCCTGACCGACGGGCAGAACTGGAAGAAGGGAGCGGAGAGCGTCATGCAGGGCACGAACCGGGAACTGTTGGTGATTATCAGCAATCAGGGCTACAACGAACTCGTCATGGACGCGGCGCGGGACGCGGGCGCGCACGGCGGGACAGTCCTCCACGCGCGCGGGACGGGCATGGAGCGCGCCGAAAAGTTTCTGGGCATTTCGCTTGCTTCGGAGAAAGATATTACACTGATTGTCACGAAAACCGCCGGGAAAAACGCGATTATGAAGGCGGTCATGGAAAAGGCGGGCATGGGCACGCAGGCGGGGGCGATTGTGTTCTCGTTGCCCGTGACGAGTACGGCGGGACTGCGCCTGCTCGACCAGGACGACGAGACCCCGCCGCCCGAATCGAAACCCGACAGCGAATAAGCAAAGCCTGTCCGAAAGCCTTTCGGACAGGCGTTTGTCAGCCCACGCACTTTTGACAGGGCGTCAAACCGCGCGCCTCGGCCTCGGCGAGTGTGGCTTCGTAGTAGGTGCCGCCGTTGCAGTGGTTGTCGTAGTGGTAGCGCTTCCCGGTCTTGGTGACGTAGACCGTCCGGACGGACGCCGGGGACGGCGCGGGATTTTCGCTAACCGTACTCGCCACGCTCACGGACGGCGTAGACGTAGCGGGTACACTGTCGGGCGGCGTAGACGTTGTGGGCGCGCTGACAGGCGGCGCGGACGGTGTAGCCGTACTCGTAGACGGTGTGGGCGCGGCGCGCTGTCCGGCCTTGTAGCCGTTATCGTAGCCGACACCCGTCCCGGCCTTGTAGCCGTTGTCGTAGCCGACGCCGCTTCCGTCTTTGTAGCCGTTATCGTAGCCGACGCCGTTTCCGTCCTTGTAGCCGTTGTCATAGCCGATTCCGGCTCCCTCCTCGTATCCGATTTGATAGCCCTGTTTGTATCCGGCGGCCTCCCCGGTCGCGTACCCCTCCGCGTTGCCCGCCTTCTGCCCTTCCTCGTACCCCTGTTGATAGCCTTCCTCCGTGCCCTTCTGGTATCCGCTCTCGTAGTCACTCCCGGCGGCGGCGCGGCCTTCCGTGTAGCCGTCCTTCTTCCCGGCGTCGTATCCGGCGTTGGTGCCCTCCGTGTAGCCGCTCTCGTAGCCGTCCACTGCCCCGCGCGCCGCCCCGCTACGCTCCCCGACTATGTACCCGCCTGTCGTACACAGTACCAGACACGCCGCAAGCAGTCCGTACAGCTTCCTCCGCTCCATCCGCAACACTTCCTTTCAGCGGCAGTATAGCACACTCTCCGCCCCGCCTCAACAAAAGTTTCAAAAAACACTTGCAATCCGACAGGCGATGGGATATAATAAGGGCGGCTTGGACGTAAGCGTACTCCAAGCCGCGATTGAAACAGCCAAAGCGTATAAGGCAGGGCGCGGAATGGAAGCAACATTCTACGCCCCTATGCAGGAGACACCACCTCCCGCACAGCAGAAGATTACTGCGCCAAAGCCCATTATAGCCGCTTCTTGCAAAGGAATCAATCGAATTTTCGCGAACAGGCGGTTCTTTACAAAAATGGGACTGTGCGTTATAACTTTCGGCGGCGCGGGGAATCGGAACCCCTGCGCCGCTTTTGCTGTTTCAGCGGAAGCGTCACGACCGGGGGACGGGATTCCGTCCTTTCCGGGGCGCGCCGTTGAGGACAGGCTTACAGGAAAAGGAGGCATGATGAAGGGGAAGAGAATCTGGATTTTGATGTTATGCTGTATGCTGGTACTGTCGCTTGCGGCGGTGCCGGGGCGTGCGGCGGATACTGGCAAAACGTACACGGTGACGATTACAAGCCAAATTTGCAGGGAAGATGGCACTTGGTACGCTGGCACAAATCGCAAGCCTCAATATCAGGCCGGACAAACTGTCACGGTAACTCCCAGCTTGGTCGTTGTAACACATGATGACGTGCAATTTCAAGGCTGGGAACTTCCGGACGAATTGACGCTCACTACAGGGGACGAAAATACAGAGGAAATCGCGTTTGTCATGCCGGAGCGGGATATTACCCTCACCGCGTCTTTCAAAATTATCGTTCCCCTCTATGGTTTCAGCGTCTCGAACAACATCACTGGGGCGAGGCTCGGCGGGGCCGTTCCGGCTGGAAATCACAGGCCCGTATCGTGCGGAGAAGTGGAAGGGTATTGGTTCGTGGAGTGGGAAAATCTCGAGGGGCTGACGATTCTGGAAGGTGACAAGTCCTCGGAGAATATCACGTTTGTTATGCCAGACCATGCGGTCACGCTGAAAGCCCTCTTTACGCGTTTTGACGACGTTTTGCCCGGCGCGTACTACTTTGACCCCGTTTTGTGGGCCGTGGAACGGGGCATTACCAACGGCACGACGGACAGAACGTTTTCCCCCGGCAATACCTGTACGACGGCGAATATTCTCACGTTCCTGTGGCGGGCGAACGGCTCCCCCGAACCTTCCGCCGCGAATCCGTTTTCGGACGTGCCGTCGGGAAGTTACTACGAAAAGGCCGCCGTCTGGGCTTACGAAAACGGCCTTGTTTCGGGCAACGCGTTCAACGGCGGTTCGGCCTGTACACGCGCCGCCACGATGAAATACCTGTGGATTCTCGCGGGGCGTCCGGCAAGCGGAACTACGCCGTTCACGGACGTTTCCCCGAATACGGATTACGCGAAAGCGGTCTCGTGGGCCGTCGCGCAGGGCGTGACGAACGGAACCACCGCGACAACGTTTTCGCCTGACAATACCTGTACGCGCGGGCAGATTGCCACATTCCTGTACCGCCATTACGCGCAGTAAGCGCGACGCCTCCCGTCATGGGGAGGCGTTTTTTTGAAAAAAAACGTTGACATTTCCGGGGCGGACTGGTATACTTTGAAAACCGCTTTGAACGGGTCGAAAGCGCGTCGCCGACGCCGCCCGCGAGAGCGAGACCGTCATAAAGGAGGAAACCGGCCCATGAACGCGATTATTGTGACCGGAGGCAAGCAGTACAAGGTAGCGGAGGGCGACGTTATCTACATTGAGAAGCTCGAACAGGAAGCGGGCGACACCGTGACTTTCGACCGCGTACTCGCCATTCTCGACGGCGACAACCCCCGTTTCGGTACGCCCGTCGTGGAGGGCGCGTCGGTCGAGGGCAAAATCGTCAAGAACGGCAAGGGGAAGAAAATCCGCGTGTTCAAGTACCACCCCAAGAAGGGCTACCGCCGCCGCCAGGGGCACCGCCAGCCCTACACCAAGGTCGAAATCGGCAAAATCAGCGTCTGACATGACGACTGTCACTTTCCGCACCGACGGGGGCCGGATTACGGGCTTCACCAGTCAGGGGCACAGCGGACACGCCGAGGCCGGAAGCGATATCGTCTGCGCGGCCGTCACGAGCGCGATTCGCTATCTGGAGGCCACGGTCAACGACGTGCTGGGCCTCGCCGCGTCGGTACGGGTTCGGGATACGGAACCGCCCTTGATAGCGTTCCGTCTGCCCGGAGGGCTTTCCGCGGAGCTGGACGACACCACACAGGCCTTAATGGCCGGGCTGATGGTATACCTGTCGCAGTTACACAGCGAGTATCCGGACGCCGTGGAAGTCTATGAGGAAACGTAAAACGAAAAGAAAGGGGAATTTACCATGCTTCAGATTGGTTTGCAATTTTTCGCCCACAAAAAGGGCGGCGGCTCTACGAAGAACGGACGCGACTCCCAGGCCAAACGCCTCGGCCCCAAGCGCGCCGACGGGCAGTTTGTCAAGGCCGGTAACATTCTGGTACGCCAGCGCGGCACCCGGATTCACCCCGGTTTGAACGTCGGAATCGGGAGCGACGATACGCTCTACGCCCGCGCCGACGGCGTACTCCGTTTCGAGCGCCTCGGACGCGACCGGAAACAGGCTTCCGTGTACGTCGGCGAATAACGAACGCCGAAAGCCCTCCCGTCACGGGGAGGGCTTTTTCATGTTACGGCAATTCCCAGCGGATTTCCCCGGCCCCGGAGGCGCGCAGGAAGGCGTTGACGCGCGAAAACGGACGGCTACCGAAGAAGGCCGGGAGAGTTTTCGTAGCCCTGTACGCGCCCAGCGGCGACGGGTGGCTCGAACAGAAGACCCGCGAATCGAACGGAATCCCGGCCTTGTTCGCGGCGTCGCGGGCGTGGTTGCCCCACAGTAGAAACGCCACGGGTTGCGGTAGTCTCGCGCAGACGCGCAGGACTTCCGTTGTGACGCCTTGCCAGCCCCATCCGGCGTGACTGCCCGCCGCGCCCGCCCGTACGGTCAGGGTCACATTGAGCAACAACACGCCTTCTATCGCCCACGGCGTCAGGTCGGGGCCTGACGGCACCGGACAACCGATATCCGCCGACAGTTCCTTGAAGATGTTCCGCAAGGACGGCGGAATCTTACACCCCGGGTTCGCCGAGAAGGCGAGGCCATTCGCGACGCCCGGCGTATGGTACGGGTCCTGTCCGAGAATGACGCAACGCGTCTTGTCGGGCGGGGTGAGTTCGAGAGCGCGGAAAATCAGGGGTCGCGGCGGCAAAATTGTCTCCCCGGCGGCGCGCCGCTCCTCCGCGTACTCCGACAGCCGCGCCGCCTCCCGTACGGCGGACGCGTCCATGAGCGCGGCCCACGCGTCAGGCGTCGTCATGGGCGGGGATGTCGTCGAATACGACGGGAATCCGGCGCTGGAAGTCGCGGAGAAGCGCCGAGGCCGTCTGCCTCATTTGCGGGTGTGCGGCGGGCGCGGTACGCAACCGGAAGAAGTGCCGCCACTCCCGAAGATTCATCGTCACCACGATTTCCGTCTTGAGGCTGTTCGGAAGGATACTCCGCGCCTCCTGGGGCTGTGCGCCGAGTTCCAGCAGGCGGAAGTAATTCATCGTTTGTTAATTTCGGTTTTCTTCCTTGTCCAGATTTTTTTAATAATCCTTCGTATTTGTTTTCATTCCATTGTTTTGTCCACGAATTACCTGTTACTGGAGTTATATTTAAAAATGATGATGCTACTTCGGTAGAAAATCCTAATAATTTAAATAATAAGTAAATTAGTTTTCTGTAGACAAATAAGTCCTTTTCATTTTTCATGAGTCCAATTATTTTATTTAATTCATCTTTATTTTCTTGATCAATATCATTGAAATTTTC
>CAMHBH010000033.1 GCA_946183175.1 uncultured Oscillibacter sp. | reverse complement strand
GGGGCATGGTGTCGAGGGAGAAGGCGCGGTCGTTGCGCAGTTCGGGAGGATTGCCGGAAAAGCCCCGGTCGTAGTTGCGTTGCAGATAGCGGAAGTCGGCCCCGTCGGCGCGCGCGCCGTAGTAGGTGTGCCGGAGGAAGCCGTGCTCGTCGGCGTACATCTGGTAGGTCGTGCGGCGCGTGTGGAGCGTCAGCAGACGCGTTTCGGGGTTGTACAGAATGCTCATAATTAGGTTTCCTCCCTGCCTGTATCATCGGGCGCGTCGTCGGGGAGCGCGCCCTGGGAACGGTAGTTTCTCGGGCTGACGCCGTAGGCGCTTTTGAACATCTTGGAGAACGTCATCGGGTTCTCGTAGCCGATTTGCCGCGCGACTTCCTGGATGGGGTAGTTGGTGGTCAAAAGCAGGCGACAGGCGATATTCAGTCGGTAGCGGAGCAAGTAGGCCTGTGGGGAAAGGCCCGTCCGCTTTTTGAAAATGTTGGTTAAGTAACTGCGGTTGATTCCGATATGCCGGGCGATATCCCGTATTTTGACGCTGGCGTACTCACAGCGAATCACGTCGAGGGCGTGGTCGACGTAGATGTCGGAGGAATCGTCGTGGCGGCGGGGCTGCGCGACGCGCTCCCCGGCCTCAATCATGCGCGCGATAAACTCGGTGGTCAGGCTCATGCGGCGGAGTTCGTTGGGGAGGGTATTTTCGCGGCACTCCAACAGCTTCCATGTCAGCATAAGGAACTCGCTGGTGTCGGCGTAGCAGTCGCGGGCGTTGACGCCGTCCGGGAACCCCGCGGCGTCCATGTAGTCCTTGGCGGACGCGCCGTTGAACGACACCCAGCAGTAATGCCACGGGTCTTTCTCGTCGGCCTGGTAGAAGACGGCCTCCGACGGCTTGAGCAAAAAGGCCTGACTGCCGTGCAGGTGATAGGTTTTGCCGCCCACGCGCAAAGAGCCGCGCCCCGAGAGGATGACGTGCAGGTGGTAATTCTCCCGTGTGCGCGGCCCCACAGTAAAGCCGGGCTTGCACTGTTCCACGCCGCAGAAGGTCGGGTAAAGCTCTACGTGGTGCTCGCGGCGGTATTTCAGACAGGTGACGTGCTTGGCCTTGTAGTAAGTAAACTCTTCGTTGTTACGCTCCATGGCGTCCGTTCCCTTCCTTGTGAAACGTGATGTTTCGTAACTGCTCATTATACGCCTTTCCGGCGCGTTTTCAAGCGCTTCTTGTGGGGTATTTATGTGCTGGTGTGGGAATTTTTTACTGTCACGGGCGTGGGAGTTTGCATAGTCTGGGAGTGAACAAAGAAAACGCCGGGAATCCGGGCGTTTTCGTGGCGGGAGGTAGTCATATGGCGGCAACGCATTTCTTCGCGGGCGCGAACAGCGGCGAGGGATTCCGGAACCTGTTTTCGGAAATCGTGGACATCGAGGAGGCGTTCGACTTCGTGATTCTGAAGGGCGGGCCGGGAATCGGGAAGAGCACGCTCATGAAGGAACTCGGGCGGACGATGGAGGAGGCCGGGGTGCGTGTCGAATACCTGCACTGTTCGGGCGACCCGGCGTCGCTGGACGGGGTGGTATTCCCGGAACTGGGCTGCGCGGCGGCGGACGGCACTTCGCCGCACGTACTCGAACCGCGTTACCCGGCGGCGGTGGAGCGCTATTTGGACTTGGGCCGCTTCTACGACCTGATTGCCGCGAAAGCGTGCGCGGCGGAAGTCAAGGCGTACACCGTGGAATACAAGGCGGCGTATGCGCGGGCGTATCGGGCGATGAAGGCGGCGCGGACGGTGGAAATCAGCGCGGCGTCGGGGGTGTCGTTCGACCGGGAGAGGGCGGAACGGCGTTTCCGTGGAATCGCGCTCCGGGAACTCCGGCGCAGGGGCGCGCAAAAAGGGCATAGCGTACGGCGCTTTCTGGGTTCGCTGACCTGTCAGGGGTACGTGTGGCGCTTCGACAGCGTGGAAACTCTCTGCCCGCGCGTCTACGAACTCCGCGACGCCTTCGGATTCTCCGCGCCCATGCTGGAAGGACTGCGGCGCGAGGCCGTGTCGCGGAATTGGGATACAATTTGCTGTATGTCGCCGGAGGCCCCGGAGAATATCGAACATCTCCTGATTCCGGGCCTGGGGCTGGGGTTCGTGACGACGCGCGCGGGCATGGAGTACGGCGGGACGCCGTTCCGGCGCGTGCGCGTCGACGCCCTGGCGACTGTCCGCGACCGGGGCGCGTTCCGGCTGGAAACCCGGATGGTGTCCGAACTCCGGCGCGAGGCGGCGTCGGCGCTCCGCGACGCCAAGGCCGCGCACGACAAATTAGAGGCCGTCTACCACCCCTACGCCGACTTCGAGGGCGTCAGCGGCGTGGCGGCGCTGGAGGCCGGACGCCTTCTCGACCGCCTCCGTACGGTTCGGGGCAGACGGCGCACGTAATCGGCGCGTACGGTTCAGGGCAGACGGTGCATCATGGAGACCTCGTAGGCGGTACGCTCTTCGGTGCCGTCCTCCGTGACTTTGTGGTAAATCCGGCTCTGCACGCGCCCCTCTAATTCGAGGGCGTCGCCCGTGCGGAGTTCGCCGGCCTGTAGGGCCAACTGTCCCCACGCGATGACCGGGAGGTAGTCCGAGCGCCCGTAGCGGCGCGGGACGGCGAGCATGATGTCGCAGATACTCCGCCCCAGCGGCGTGCGGCGGAGTATGGGCGGCTTGCAGAGCGTGCCCGACAAAAAAATCTGGTTGCAGGCCGCGCCGAGGCCCGGCTGTAGGTTCCGGCTGTAGACGGCCAGAACGAGGCGGCTTCCGGTTCCCGTGCGGTTGTTGAACGAGCGGAGCTGTCCCTGTACCCGGATAGGCTCTTGTGTGCCGGTCATGGGCAGGCAGTCCTCCGGAATCAGGACGGGGAGCAGGTCGCGCTGTCCGGACAGGCGCGGCACGTCCAGCGGGAAGCGGTAAAACCGGATTCCATGGTTTTCGTGGGACGGCACCGGGGGTTCTTGCACTACGCCCTCTAAAACCACTTGATTCCGGCTTTGATTTGTCATGTTGTCCACCTCCTGAGAGTGATGGGATATCTTATGTGCGGCGGGGCGCAAATAGACCCGCCGTGTGCTTACGGGCGAAAATATTCGGGAAAAGGGCCTCTTTTACGTCAGGAATATGCAAAGGGCGAGGACGGGGCCGGGAAAAGTTGTGCATATCGGCACTTGCATAAAGGCGGGGAAGATTGTATAATGCACTCTACCGTAAAAAAGATGGGGGAGTTTGCGCATGAAATCCAGGCAGGACATCAAAAAAGTGGTGCTGGCCTACTCCGGCGGCCTCGACACGTCCATTATTATACCATGGTTGAAGGAAAATTATAATAACCCGGAGATAATCGCGGTGTCGGGCGACGTGGGACAGGCCGGGGAATTGGACGGGCTCGAGGAAAAAGCCCTCAAAACAGGCGCGTCCAAGCTGATTATCGCCGACCTCGTCGACGAGATGGTCGAGGAAGTCATCATCCCGGCCCTGAAGATGGACGCCAAATACGAGACGTACCTGCTGGGCACGGCCTTCGCCCGCCCGATTCTGGGGCGTAAGCTGGCGCAAGTCGCGCTGGAGGAACACGCCGACGCGGTGTGCCACGGCTGTACGGGCAAGGGCAACGACCAGGTGCGCTTTGAACTGGCCGTGAAGCGCTTCGCCCCCGACATGACCGTTATCGCCCCGTGGCGCGAGTGGGACATCCGCTCCCGCGAGGAGGAAATCGACTACGCCGAGGCCCACAACGTCCCGCTGAAAATCTCCCGCGAGACCAACTACTCTAAAGACAAGAACCTGTGGCATTTAAGTCATGAAGGCCTTGACCTGGAAGACCCCGCCAACGAGCCCGACTACGAAAAGCCCGGCTTCCTTGAAATGGGCGTGTCCCCGGCGCAGGCCCCCGACACGCCGACTTACGTCACGATTGATTTCGAGAAGGGCGCGCCCGTGGCCCTCAACGGCGAACGCATGAAGGCCTCCAAGATTATCGCCGGACTGAACGAAATCGGCGGCGCGAACGGTATCGGAATCATCGACATCGTGGAAAACCGTCTCGTGGGCATGAAAGACCGCGGGGTGTACGAGACCCCGGGCGGCACAATCCTGTACTTCGCGCACGAACAGCTCGAAATGCTGACCGTCGACAAGGACACGCTCCACGCCAAGCAGAAACTGGCGATTGACTTCGCCGACCTCATCTACAACGGCAAGTGGTTCACGCCCCTGCGGGAGGCGATTTCGGCCTTTGCCGACAAGGCCAACGAGAACGTTACCGGCTCCGTGCGCCTCAAGCTCTACAAGGGCAACATCATTCCCGCCGGCACCACGTCGCCCTGCTCGCTCTACTCCGAAAATCTGGCGACCTTCGACGAGTCGGACTACGACCAGAAAGACGCCGCCGGATTCATCAATCTGTGGGGACTGCCCACGAAAGTACAGGCTCTTCGCGAAAAGGGCCTGCTGTGACCGACTGAAATTCGCGGATGGCGGGGGAGCGTTCCCCCGTCACGCGCTTTTATGGAGGGCTCGCCCGTCGCGCTGTCATAAAGTTCCTACTTAGTAGGACATGAGGAGCAGTCAAACTCTTTCCGGTCAATCGGCAAGAGCGCCCATTACGCTGTTATGGAGGGTAGCTTATGAAACTATGGTCAGGGCGGTTCGGCAAGGACACCGACGCGCTTGTCAACACGTTCAACGCGTCCATCGACTTCGACCGACGCCTCTACCGCGAGGACATCCGGGGCAGTATGGCCCACGCCAAAATGCTCACGGACTGCGGCATTCTCTCCCCGGAGGACGGGGAGGCCATTCAGCGGGGGCTGAGCGGGATTCTGTCCGACTTCGAGGCCGGGAACATCGACTTCACCGCCGACAACGAGGACATACACATGAATATCGAGGCCCTTCTGACGGAGCG
Source organism: uncultured Oscillibacter sp. (assembly GCA_946183175.1). Classification (GTDB taxonomy): domain Bacteria; phylum Bacillota; class Clostridia; order Oscillospirales; family Oscillospiraceae; genus Oscillibacter. The sequence continues at coordinate 12,164 of CAMHBH010000033.1, read as the reverse complement.
AATCGGCGACGCCGGGAAGCGCCTGCACACGGCCCGGAGCCGCAACGACCAAGTAGCGCTTGATTTCCGGATGTACGTCCGCCGCGAAATCGGCGTCGTCATCGGGCACCTGCTGTCGCTGGAAACCGTGCTCTGCGAAAAGGCGAAAGCCCATCAGGCGACCGTCATGCCCGGTTACACGCACTTACAGCGCGCGCAACCCGTATCTTTCGCGCACCACCTCATGGCCTACGCGAACATGTTCGCGCGCGACGTGACGCGTTTGGAGGACTGCCGCGAACGCCTCAACAAATGCCCGCTGGGCTGTGGCGCGCTCGCCGGGACGACGTACCCGATTGACCGCTGGAAGACGGCGGAGGAACTGGACTTCGACGCCCCTGTGGAAAATTCCATGGACGGCGTTTCCGACCGCGACTACGCGCTGGAACTGTTGAGCGATTTGTCGATTTTAATGACCCATCTCTCGCGGTTCGCGGAGGAAGTGATTCTGTGGTGCAGTTGGGAATTTAAGTTCGTGGAGCTCGACGACGCCTACGCGACGGGTTCCTCTATCATGCCGCAGAAGAAAAACCCCGACGTGGCCGAACTCGTACGGGGCAAGACCGGGCGCGTGTACGGACACCTCATGTCACTGTTGACGACGATGAAGGGTCTGCCCCTCGCCTACAACAAGGACATGCAGGAGGACAAGGAGCCCGTATTCGACGCGCTGGACACGGTGGAAATCTGCCTCCCGGTGTTCGCGGCGATGTTGGACACCATGAAGGTACTTCCCGGGAATATGCGCCAGGCCGCCGGGCGCGGGTTCATCAACGCCACCGACTGCGCCGACTACCTCACCAAGAAGGGGATGCCCTTCCGCGACGCCTACACCGTCACGGGACGCCTCGTGGCGTACTGTACGAGGGAGGGGAAGTCGCTGGAGGAGCTGTCGCTGGAGGAACTGCGCACGGAGTCGGAGCTGTTCGGCGACGACGTATACAAGGCCTTGCGCCTCGAAAACTGTATGGCCCTACGCAACAGCTACGGCGGCCCCGCGATTCGCGAGACGACCCGCCAGATACAGGACATTGAGGACTTCGTAGCCGAGCGCCAACAGGAGGACGCGGACACATGAAACCGAAAGTCTACATTGACGGCAGGGAGGGCACGACCGGACTGCAAATCTACAGTCGGCTGTCGGCCCGCGACGACATCGAACTTTTGCTCATTGCCGGGGAAAAGCGTAAGGACATAGAGGAGCGCAAAAAGCTGATGAACGCGGCGGATTTGGTCTTTCTATGCCTTCCCGACGCGGCGGCAGTAGAGGCCGTCGCGCTGGTGGAGAACCCCGCCACGAAAATCATCGACGCGTCGACGGCGCACCGCACGGCCCCCGGCTGGGCCTACGGATTCCCGGAGCTGTCGGGGGCGCGCAGGGACGCGATTACACGCAGTACGCGCGTCGCGAATCCGGGCTGCCACGCCACGGGCTTTATCAGCGTCGTATACCCGCTGGTGGCGGCGGGCGTACTGCCGAAAGACGCTCTGCTGTCGTGCTTCTCCCTGACGGGCTATTCCGGCGGCGGAAAGAAGATGATTGCGCAGTACGAGGCCCCGGACAGGGAAGCGCTACTGTCAAGTCCGGGCGTGTACGCGCTCGCGCAGGCCCACAAGCATTTACCGGAAATGCGCGCCGTTTGCGGACTGGACGCCGCCCCGGTATTCAGTCCCATTGTGGACGACTATTACAAGGGCATGGCGACGACGGTACCTCTGCACATGTCGCAGTTGCGGGGCGTCGGCACGCCGGAGGAATTACGCGACATCTACCGCGCACACTACGGGACGGGGCGCGGGGTGGTATCGGTGCCGGACGGCGCGCCGAATCTGCTCTACGGCGCGGCGCTGTCGGGACGCGACACGCTGTCGGTGGTGGTATCGGGCAACGCGGAGCGCGTGACGGTGACGGCGCTGTTCGACAATCTCGGCAAGGGGGCCAGCGGCGCGGCGGTGCAGAATATGAACATCATGTTAGGATTCCCGGAAACCGCCGGGCTGAATCTGGATTGAGGGTGTTGCAATGGCCTCCGGACAGGAATACTTGCGTTTCATCCTCGACCAGTTGTCGGACTGCGACGGGATTACCTCCCGGCCCATGATGGGCGAATTTCTGCTCTACTGTCGCGGGAAGCTGTTCGGCGGGATTTACGACAACCGCCTGTTAGTCAAGCCAGTGCGGGCCGCCGTCGACTATCTGCGGAGCGTCTCCTACGAGACGCCCTACCCCGGCGCGAAGCCGATGTTGCTGGTAGACGACGTGGACAGCAAAGCGTACCTCGCGGGACTGCTGGAAGCCATGTACCCGGAACTGCCGGATTCAAGACGGAAATCAGGAGGAACTTTATGAAATTTATCGAAAACGGCGTGTGCGCCGCGAAAGGATTTCGGGCGGCGGGTATCCATGTGGGCGTGAAGACGCACGCCGACTGGAAAAAGGACGTTGCGCTGATTGTGTCGGAGACGCCCTGCGCGGCGGCGGGGGTATTCACGCGGAACGTCGTCAAGGCCGCGCCGATTCACGTCGATATCGCCCACCTCGAAAACGGCGTGGCGCGGGCGGTCATCGCCAACAGCGGCAACGCCAACGCCTGCGCGCCGCACGGCGAGGAGTACGCCGAGCGGATGTGCGCGGCGGCGGCGGGGGTTATCGGCTGTGAACCCGGAGACGTACTGGTTTCGTCGACGGGCGTCATCGGGCAGACGCTGAATATCGAGGCCATCGAGGGCGGCGTGCGGAAGCTCTACGACGCGCTGGACGCGTCGGCGGAAGCGAGCGACGCGGCGGCGCACGCCATCATGACCACGGACACCGCGAAAAAAGAGGCCGCCATTGAGACGGTTATCGGCGGAAAAACGGTTCGTATCGGCGGAATCGCCAAGGGAAGCGGCATGATTCACCCCAACATGGGGACTATGCTCTGCTTCCTTACGACGGATTGCGCGATATCGTCCGGCATGATTCGCGCGGCGCTGCTGGAAACGGCGGAAGTCAGTTTCAACCGTATCAGCGTGGACGGCGACACCTCCACGAACGACAGTTGCATGGTACTCGCCAACGGCCTCGCGGGCAACGCGGAAATCACGGCGAAGGGCCCCGACTACGACGCGTTTCTGGAAGCCCTACAGGCGCTTTGCGTGCGGCTGGCGCGCGAAATGGCCTCCGACGGCGAGGGCGCGAAACATCTGATTACGTGTACGGTCAGCGGCGCGGCGAGCGTCAAGAGCGCGGAGACAATCGCAAAGTCGGTTATTTCCTCCACGCTGATGAAGGCGGCCATATTCGGCGCGGACGCCAACTGGGGCCGGGCGCTTTGCGCGATGGGCTATTCCGGGGAGACGTTCGACCCCGAAAAAGTCGACGTATCATTCGCGAGCGCGGCGGGGGAAATCGCCGTATGCGCGAACGGGCGCGGGCTGGAGTTCGACGAGGACAAGGCCAAGCGGATTCTCACGGAACACGACGTGGAAATCAGAATCACCATGGGCGAAGGCGGCGCGGCGTGTACGTGTTGGGGCTGTGACATCACCTACGACTATATCAAAATCAACGGGGACTACCGGACTTGAAAGGAGCGGCGCGTATGGCCTCCCATGAAGTACAGGCCCAGACGCTGGTGGAGGCGCTGCCCTACATCCAGCAGTTCACGGGCAAGACGATAGTCATCAAGTACGGCGGAAACGCCATGATTTCCGAGGAACTCCGGAAAGCCGTCATGAGCGACATTGTCCTGTTGAGTCTGGTTGGAATCCGCGTGGTGATGGTACACGGCGGCGGGCCTGAAATCAACGAGATGTTGAAGAAAATCGGGCACCAGTCGCGTTTCGTGGACGGCCTCCGCTACACCGACCGCGAGACCATGGACATCGTGCAGTCGGTCTTGTGCGGCAAGGTCAACAAGGATTTGGTCGCGCAGATTAACCGCATGGGCGGGAAGGCAATCGGGCTTTGCGGCATGGACGGCGCGTTATTCCGGGCCGTCCAGCTCGATGAGAAATACGGCCTCGTCGGACGCATTACGGGCGTCGACCCGAAGCCCATTGAGAGCGTGCTGGGCAGCGGCTACATTCCGGTGGTGTCGACGGTGGCGCAGGGCGTGGACGCGGACACCGCCTACAATATCAACGCCGACACCGCCGCCGCCCAACTCGCGCAGGCCTTATGCGCCGAAAAGCTCATCCTCCTGACGGACGTGCGCGGACTGCTCCGCGACCCCAAGGACGAAAACACGCTGATTCGCGTCGTGCAGTTGCGGGACATCCCGGCACTTATGCGCAGCGGCATTATCTCCGGCGGCATGATTCCCAAAATCAACTGCTGTCTGGAGGCGGTCATGGGCGGCGTGGAATATGTCCACATTATTGACGGGCGCATCCCCCACTCGATTCTGATTGAACTTCTCAGTTCCAAGGGAATCGGCACCATGATAATTCACGAGAAAAAATCCACGCTCATTGATATGCTCCGCCGCGTTTATCCCTATCCTATCGACGACTAAGAGAGACGGCGCTTTATGATGATTACCTCTTTCGTAAAACACGCGGGGCGCATAACCGGCAAGGCGTTCAAAATCGCGGCGATTGCCCTACTGGCGCTTCTCGCTCTCGTCGCGGGCGTTTTCCTGTTGCTCGCGATGTCCCCGGCTGTGCCGCGCAACTACTCCAAAACCGTCAAAACGGGCGGCGGGATAGAAGCGCGGTATCTGGAAGCCGGAAATCTGAACGTCAAGTACCGGGAGGAACCCGCCCCGGAACCGCTGAAAAAGTTTGAAATCTATTATCCGGCGGAGCTGACGGAAAGCGGCGGCAAATACCCCGTCGTACTTTTCCTGAACGGCTCGGGGACTCCCGGCTCAAAATACAAAGCGCTGTTCCGGCACTTGGCCTCGTGGGGATTCGTCGTCGCGGGGAATGAAGACCCCAGTACCGGAGCGGGAGAGAGCGCAGACCGGACGTTAAAATATCTGCTGGAACAGAACGCCGACCCCGACAGCGTTTTCTACGGGAAACTGGACGAGGACAATATCGGAATCTCCGGACATTCCCAGGGCGGCGCGGGCGTTCTCCATGCGGTCACGCTCGGCGAATACAGCTCCCTGTACAAAACGGCGGTGGCGTTGTCGCCGACGGGCGAGGAGACGGCCCGCGCTTTGGGATGGGATTATGAACCGGGCAAAGTTTCCATTCCGCTGTTGATGTTCGCCGGGACGGAGGGGGACTTTGAGACGAAGGTAGTCTTGCCCTTTGAGGCAATGACGGCAATCTATGACAAAATTCCCGGCGAGAAAGTCATGGCGCGGCGTAGCGGCGCGGAACACGGCGAAATGCTCTACAGTGCGGACGGATATGTAACGGCGTGGTTCATGTGGCAACTCAAGGGGGACGCGGAAGCGGCGGAGGCTTTCGCGGGCAGTAGCGCCGAACTGCTCCGCAATGACTTGTACCAGGACCAGAGAATCAACATTGAGCAAGGGAGTGACATTCGTTGACATCCGAAGAAATCCGGGCGTTGACCCAACAGTACATTATGCCGACTTACGGGCGCTTTCCGGTGGTTATCGACCACGGGCAGGGCTCGCGGCTCTACGACCCCGAGGGCCGGGAGTACATCGACTTTACGAGCGGTATCGGCGTGTGCGATTTGGGCTACGGTTATGCGCCGTGGGCCGACGCTATCGCGGCGCAGGCGCGGAAACTGGGACACGTCTCCAACCTGTTCTATACGGAACCCGCCGCGAAACTTGCGGAGATTCTCTGTAAGCGTACCGGAATGAGAGCGGCGTTTTTCGCCAACGGCGGCGGCGAGGCCAACGAGGGCCTCATCAAGCTGGCGCGCAAGTACAGTTTCGACCGCTACGGGCAGGGCCGCGCGACGATTATCAGCCTCAAGAACTCCTTCCACGGGCGCACGATTACCACCCTCAAGGCCACCGGGCAGGAAGTCTTCCACAACTATTTCTTCCCGTTCACGGAGGGCTTCCGCTACGCCGACGCCAACGACATGGACGCCCTGAACGCCGTCGCGGGGGAGGACGTTTGCGCCGTACTGGTCGAACTGGTACAGGGCGAGGGCGGCGTGTTGCCGCTGGATAAGGACTACGTCGCGGCGCTGTCGAAGCTCTGCGCCGAGCGCGACTGGCTCCTGTTAGTCGACGAAGTACAGACGGGCGTCGGGCGGACGGGTACGCTGTTCGCGTTCCAGCAGTACGGCGTGACGCCCGACGCGCTGACGTTCGCGAAGGGAATCGCGGGCGGGCTCCCCATGAGCGGCATACTGGCGAACGAAAAGTGCCGGGACGTACTCGGCCCCGGCACCCACGCCACGACATTCGGCGGGAACCCCGTCTGCGCCGCCGCCGCGCTGGTCGTACTGGACACGCTCAGCGACGCGTTTTTAGCGGAAGTCGCGGAGAAGGGGCGCTACCTGCGCGAATCCATTGAGGCCTTGCAACTGCCCTGTTTCGGCGCGACGCGCGGCATGGGGCTCATGATTGGTATCTCGGTCGCGGACGGCTACAGCAACCGCGAACTCGCGAACCGCCTGATTGACGGCGGCTTACTCGTCCTGACGGCGGGCGCGGGAATGCGCCTGTTGCCGCCGCTGGTCGTCACGAAACAGGAGATGGACGACGGCCTCGCCATTATGAAGAAGGTTCTTTCCTGAACCCGGAGGAATTATGAAAAATCACACCCACTTTCTAAAGCTGTTGGACTTCACGCCCGACGAAATACGGCAGTTTCTCGACACCGCCGCCGACCTCAAAGCCAAAAAGAAAGCGGGCGTTCCGCACCGCTACTTGGACGGCAAAAACGTCGCGCTGATTTTCGAGAAGACTTCCACCCGGACGCGTTGCGCGTTCGAAGTGGCGGCGCGCGACCTCGGCATGGGGAGCAGTTACATTGCCACGGGCAGTCAGATGGGCGTCAAGGAGAGCATCGCGGACACCGCGCGGGTACTCGGGCGGATGTACGACGGAATCGAGTACCGGGGCTACGGGCAGTCCATCGTAGACGAACTCGCGCGCTACGCCGGGGTTCCGGTCTTCAACGGCCTGACGAACGAGTTCCACCCGACGCAGGTACTGGCCGACTTCCTGACGATTCAGGAGCATTTCGGGAAGCTGCGCGGCGCGAAGCTGGTCTACCTGGGCGACGCGCGTTTCAATATGGGCAACAGTCTTATGGTCGGCTGCGCGAAGATGGGACTGCATTTCGTGGCCTGCGCGCCGAAGTCCTACTGGCCCGGGGCGGAATTAGTAGAAACCTGTCAGGAAATCGCGAAGGAGACCGGGGCGGTACTCGAGTTTTCGGAGGCCCCTGCGGAGGCCGTACGGGGCGCGGACGTGCTCTATACGGACGTTTGGGTCTCGATGGGGGAACCCGTGGAGGTGTGGCAGGAACGCATTGACGCGCTGGCCCCGTACCAGGTGACAACGGAACTGATGGACAAAGCCGGGGAACAGTGCCGTTTCATGCACTGCCTGCCGTCGTACCACGACCGCAAGACGGACATCGGGCGCGAAATGGGCGAGCGCTTCCACCGGGACGCCATGGAAGTGACGGACGAGGTATTCGAGTCGCCGCGCTCGATAGTCTTTGACGAGGCCGAGAACCGCATGCACACCATCAAGGCCGTGATGTACGAGCTCATGTCGTAAAGGAAACTCCCCCGCGTCGTGCGGGCATGCGCGTTAATCTAATTTGTCGCCGCGCGACGCTTTCCCCGCACGGCGGGGAGGCAGGTCGGAGGCCCGGAGGGGCCCACCAGCTCAGGCATCATACCGCTGTTTTTCTTCCCGCACGGGCACCGGACAGCTTCACGCTTTTATATTGACCCATGTCCCGAGTAGCGTTTCCGCCGCTCCAAGAGGTACGCGGACAGTATACCGATAAACTGTCGCGGCGAGGGCTGGGTTTGCAGTTCCTCCCCGGCGATTCGGCTCAGATACTCCGGCTGGTTCTTCCACGCTATCCGGATAACGCGCCGGATTCGCGGGTCAATGTCGCCGAGTGCTACGTGATAGAGTTCGGAAATCTCCCGGTACAAGTCCATGATGGAGAACCAGGGGTCGTCCTCCTGCTGTCGCCGCATGGCGAGGAATATCGCGCTGGATGTCTCGAAATAGCCCTGAATCGTGGCCTTCACGCCGAACTGGTACAGCAAATCATGAATTTCCGTCAGAACCGGGTCTATCGTACGCCTTTTCATAGGCCTGTCTCTCCTCTCTGGTGGAATCGTCCAAAGCGGCCCCGTCGCGGGCCGCTTTTGTCGTGTGCTTACGTTCTTTGTCAAACGGCCTTGCCGTTTCAAAATCGTTTTCGCCCTTTGCGGGCATTATAATCTCTGCGACGACAAAATACAAGAAATTTCGCGCGCTGTTACAAAAACTTTACAGAATATTCTCAATTTTGGGCTTGTCATTTCGCGCGAAAGTCCTATAATACCTTGTGATTCGCAAGGAAAGGGGTGTCCGCTATTGAAACGCGTGTCCCTGTCGGCGCTCGCGGCTGTGGCGCTGACGTTCGGGCTGACCGCGCTCGCGCTGTGGTGCCAGCCCAACGAGATGGGGGAAGTCTGGGAGAACTTCCGGCAAAAGCCGGTTCTGTACGCCCTCAACGCCATTCCCGTCGGGTTACTCCTCTGCGGGAACGGCTTCCTGTTCCGGAATGTCTTCCACGGCGCGGCGGTCACGAACGCCGTCGCGGGGGTTCTGTCGATAGCCAACCGCGTGAAAATCGAGGTGCGCGACGAACCCGTGTTCCCGCGCGACCTGTCCCTGTGGAAGGAGGCCGGGGACGCCCTGGGCGGGTATCACCTGACTTTGCCCGTGCCCGAGATGGCCGCCGTCGCGGGCGTGACGCTCGTTTTGCTTGCGCTGGGCGTCGTGACGGCCCCGCGCCGCAGGGCCCGTAAGCCCTGGACGCGCTTCCTGTACGCGGCGGGCTGTTTCGCGCTCCTCTACGCCCTGCTCGTGACCGTCTACGCCTCCAATGAACTCTACGACAGTTTAGAGGTGTCGAACCCCTACCGGCTTTCCGTCGTGTTCAACGAGAACGGCTTCCCCTACAATTTCTGCCACCAGTTCACGAAGTACCAGGTGGACCGCCCCGCCGGGTACGACCGCGCCCGCGCCAAGGCCTGGGACGAGGAATCCCCCGCCGCCGCCGATAGCCCGCAAGCCGTCAACGTCGTACTGGTCATGAACGAGGCCTTTTCGGACATCACGGACGCGCCCGCGTTCGCGTTCACGCCGGAGAACGACCCGCTGTCGAACCTCCACGCGCTACAGTCCGACCCGGATACGCTGTCCCTGCGTCTGGTGGTGCCGGGGTTCGCGGGCGGCACGGCAAACACGGAGTTCGACGTGTTCACCGGAATGCAGACCAACGCCCTCGGCGCGGGGACTACCTCCGCCATGCGTACCGTCGACCGCAATCTGGACAGTTTATTCCGCGCGTTCGCCGCCGACGGCTACTCTACCGCGTTCTGCCACCCCGGAAACGCCTGGTTCTACAACCGCGAGAACGTCTACTGCTGGTTCGGCGCGGGCGAGACGCGCTTCATAGAGGACATGTACGCCCCGGAGTACAGGGGCCGCTGGGTCTCCGACGACTACCTCGCCGGACTGATGGAGGACGCCTTCTCAAGCGCCGACTACCCCGTATTCCACGCCGCCACGACGATACAGAATCACATGGGGTATCCCTACTCGAAGTACGGCGAGGGCTACGAGTACGCGCCCGTGCCGCTGAACGTGGACGTTTCGCCGGAGACGCGGGAGGCGCTGGAGGTGTACGTGGAGGGCCTGCGCGACGCCGACCGCATGCTCGGACGCCTGCGCGACTTTTTCGCGGCGCGTCCGGAGCCCGTCGTGCTGGTCTACTACGGCGACCACCTGCCGTATCTGGGGGAGGCCTATAGCGAACTCGGCATGGATGTCGCGAGGCCGGAGGGGGAGCGAGAGAACGTGTTCTGCGTGTACGAGACGCCCTGCGTCATATGGCGCAACGGCGCGGCGGCGGAGTTGCTGGACTGGGACGGCGCGGGCCTCCCGGACAACGGACGCCTGTCGGCGGCGTTCCTGGGCGCGCTGATTCTGGACTTGACCGGCCGCGGTTCCCGCGACGCCTGGACGGCGTTCTTGAACCGCTTACGCCGGGAAATGCCCGTCGTGCAAAACCAGTTCCGCATGCTCCCCGACGGAACCGTCACGACAGAAGACGTGTTCGCCGACGATATCGCGAAGTGGCGTCAGTGGAGCTACTACAAACTCCGCGGGCGCTGAAAAATCCGGAAGCGCGACTTTCGCGAAAACCGCGACCGCCCGACGAAAAGCACCGCCTTCCTTGTGTACAAGGAAGGCGGTGCTTTGTTGAAATCGGTTTTATTTCGCCGCCCGGAAGCCGCGCTCCAAATCGTTCAGGATGTCGTCGGCGTGCTCCGTGCCGATGGACAGGCGAATCGTGTTGGGCCGGATATCCTGTGAAAGCAATTCTTCTTCGGAGAGTTGCGAGTGCGTGGTCGTGGCGGGGTGGATGACCAGCGATTTCACGTCGGCGACGTTGGCCAGCAGTGAGAAGAGCTTCAGGCCGTCGATAAAGCGGTAGGCCTCGTCCTTGCCGCCCCGGATGTCGAACGTAAAGATAGAAGCGCCGCCGTTCGGGAAGTAGCGCTTGTAGAGCGCGTGGTCGGGGTGCGCGGACAGCGACGGGTGGTTGACGCGTTCGACCTGCGGGTGTCCGGACAGGTACGCCACGACTTTCGCGGTATTCCCGGCGTGGCGGTCGAGGCGCAGCGAGAGGGTTTCGACGCCCTGCAAGAGCAGGAACGCGCTCAGGGGGGCGATAGTCGCGCCGGTGTCGCGGAGGAGGATGGCGCGGACGTACGTCGCGAAAGCCGCCGGGCCCGCCGCGTCCGTGAAGCGGACGCCGTGGTAACTCGGGTTGGCCTCGGAAATCCACGGGTAGCGCCCCGACGCCGCCCAGTCGAATTTCCCGGAATCGACGATGACGCCGCCCAGGGTGGTACCGTGTCCGCCTAAGAATTTCGTGGCGGAGTGCACGACGATGTCCGCGCCGTGTTCGATGGGGCGAACCCAGTAGGGGGTGCCGAACGTGTTGTCGATGACCAGCGGGAGGCCGCGCGCGTGGGCGAGTTTCGACACGGCGTCGATGTCGGGGATGTCGGAATTGGGGTTGCCCAGCGTCTCAATGAAGACGGCTTTCGTATTGGGCTGTATGGCCGCCGCGACGGCTTCCAGGTCGTGGATGTCGACGAAGGTCGTCTCGATTCCGTAGAGCGGGAGCGTATGCCGGAGGAGGTTGTAGGTACCGCCGTAAATCGTTTTCTGGGCGACGATATGTTCCCCGGCGCGGGCGAGGGCCTGTACGGCGTACGAAATCGCCGCCGCGCCGGAGGCCGTCGCCAAGGCCGCCGCGCCGCCCTCCAGCGCCGCGATTCGTTGCTCCAAGACGCCCTGCGTCGGATTCGTGAGCCGTCCGTAGATGTTGCCGGCGTCGGAGAGCCCGAAGCGCGCCGCCGCGTGCGCGGAGTTGTGGAACACGTAGGACGCCGTTTGATAAATCGGTACCGCGCGGGCGTCGGTAGCCGGGTCGGGCGTCTCCTGTCCGGCGTGGAGCTGTAAGGTCTCGAAGTGATAATCCGCCATTCGGAATCCCTCACTTTCTAATCAACATAGTACAGAAGTAGGAATATAGGGATTATAACAGCTTTCCGGCCGCCTGTCAAGAGGCCCCGGAGATTTTGTCACGTGCCCCTTTGTTACCGTGTGAAAGCGTTCAGGTTTGGCCGGAAACCCGGGGAAAGTCAAGTTTTCCCCCTTGCAATTCCGCCGCAAAGCTGGTATCCTAATTCCGCCGCGCCCGCGCGCGGAGAGACAGACTACAGAGAGGTCGTGGACTATGAAACTGTTAAGCGTGGCGGTGCCCTGCTACAACTCACAGGACTATATGGAACACTGTGTCGAAACCCTGCTCCCCGGCGGGGACGACGTGGAAATACTCATCGTAAACGACGGTTCCAAGGACAAAACGGCGGAAATCGCCGACCGTCTCGCCGCCGAACACCCCGGCGTGACACGCGCCGTTCATCAGGAAAACAAAGG
>CAMHBH010000032.1 GCA_946183175.1 uncultured Oscillibacter sp. | reverse complement strand
CCTCTCCCGCAATATTCACCTCCGGCAGTACGCCCCCGGACAGTTGCGCCGTGGCCCCGTCGGGTACTGGTTCCGTATCCGGTTCGTCGGGCGTCGCTTCCGCGTCCGGGTTCTCCGTTGTAGACGGCGTTTCCGTGTCGGGCTCGTCGGCTACGGACGGCGTTTCCGTGTCGGGTTCGTCGGATACGGGCGGGGCGTCGGGTACCGTTTCCGTTTCCGCGTCCGTGTCGCCGGGCGTCACTTCTCCGGATACGGACGCCTCGTCGGGCACTGCTTCCGCGTCCTCGCTCTCCGTTACGGGCGTTTCCGCGCCCTCGCTGTCGGGTACAGCCCCCCGGGCGTCCGGAAACTCCTCGAAATCGCCGGGTTCCTCCTCCCCGCCCCCGCCGCAGGCCGTCAAAAATAACAGCAAAACAGTCAAAATGGCAATCAATCGGCAATAGCGGCGCATTGAAAAACCTCCTTGTTTTCCTAATCCGTCATGCGGTCGGCCTCCGTGATGGGGCGTATCGGGCGGCATGGCACCCCGGCGGCGAACGTATCCGGCGGGATGTCGCGCGTGACGACGCTCCCCGCGCCGATGACGCTTCCGGCCCCGATTGTCACGCCGCCGCAAATCGTCACATTGCCCGAAATCCAGCAGTTGTCGCCGATTCTAACCGCCTTCGCGTACTCCCGGTTCGACAGCGTGCCGTCCGGCTTCTTGTACACGTTCCGCTCCTGCCAGCGCAACGGGTGGACGGGCGTCAGAATCGAGACGTTCGGCCCCATCAACACGTTGTCGCCGATGTGTACCGGGGCGCAGTCCAGACAAGTAAAGTTGAAATTCGCGAACGAGTTCTCCCCGATGGACGTAAAACAGCCGTAGTCGAACCACACCGGCCCGCGAATATAGACGCCCGGGCCGCGCTGGATGTTCCACTCGTCCAGAATCGCCCGACGCTTTTCGGCTTCGGCCTCCGGCGTTTCGTTGTACGCCTTGCAGAGTGCGGACGCCTTTTCGCGTAAGGCCGTCAGTTCGGGGTCGGCGGGGTCGTACAAGGCCCCGCCGAGCATTTTTTCCTTTTCGGTCATAATTTCACGACATTTCCCTTGACGGTCTCCGCGATAACCTCCACTTCCACGAGCGCGCCCTTGGGCAATTCCCGCACCGCCACGCAACTGCGCGCCGGCTTCGTGGTAAAGTAGCGGGCGTAGACGGCGTTAAAGTCCGAGAACAGCGACATGTCGCTGAGGTAGCAGTTGACCTTTACGGCGTGCTGGAAATCGGAACCGCCCGCGCGGAGTACCGCACCGAGATTCTCCATGACGCGCGCGGCCTGTTCCTCGATTCCGCCCTCGACGAGAGTCCCCGTGGCGGGGTCGAGGGGAATCTGTCCGGACGTGTAGAGCATGCCGCCCGACACGATGGCCTGCGAGTACGGCCCCACGGCTTCGGGGGCGTCCGGGGTGTAAATGGCTTTCATAGTACGACCTCCTGTCACTGCATTTCCTGTATGCGGTCCGTCATGATACGGAATCCCGCCTTCGTGAGCGCTTCCTTGATACTGCGAATCTGGTCAAAGTCGCGGGTCTCCATGCCGATTTTCAGGAAGCAACTGGAAATCGCCATATTGGCGTCGGAGCGTTCGTGGTGTACGGACACGACATTCGCGCCGCACTCGGAGATAATCTGGCTGACGCCGACGAGTTGTCCGGGCTTGTCCTCCAGCGCGATTTGCAGGACGCTGTTCCGCCCGCCCATGACCAGCCCGCGCGTGATGACGCGGGAGAGTATGTTTACGTCGATGTTGCCGCCCGACACCACGCAGACCGCCTTTTTACCCTCAATCGGCACCTTGCGGAACATCGCCGCCGCCACGCTGACGGCCCCCGCGCCTTCGGCGATGAGCTTCTGCTGTTCGATGAGCGCGAGAATCGCCGCCGCGATTTCGTCCTCGGACACCGACACCATCTCGTCCACGTACTCCCGCGCCATTGCGTAAGTCAAATCGCCGGGCGTCTTGACCGCGATACCGTCGGCGAACGTCGACACGGTGTCCAGGGTAATAATGCCGTCCTCCCGGAAACTGCGTACCATACTCGGCGCGTTCTCGGCCTGTACGCCGTAGACTTTGATTTTCGGATTCAGATTCTTGATAGCATAGGCCACCCCGGCGAGAAGTCCGCCGCCGCCGACGGGCACTATCACGGCTTCCACGTCCGGCAACTGGTCGAGGATTTCAAGGCCAATCGTGCCCTGTCCGGCCATGACGAGCTCGTCGTTGAACGGGTGAATAAACGTGGCCCCGGTCTCCTGTTGCAGACGGCAGGCGTACTCGTAGGCGTCGTCGTAGGCCCCGGGCACGAGGCGCACTTCCGCGCCCAGGCGTTTTGTCGCCTCCACTTTGCTAATCGGCGCGCCGTCGGGCATACATACAATGCTGTGCGCGCCCATTTTCGTCGCGGAGAGCGCCACGCCCTGCGCGTGATTCCCAGCCGAACAGGCCAGAATCCCCGCCGCGCGCTGTTCGGGCGTCAGCGACGCGATTTTGTTGTAGGCCCCCCGGAGCTTGAAACTCCCCGTGACTTGCAGGTTTTCCGTTTTTAGGTAAATTTGCGCGTCGTGGCGCAAGTTCTGCGCGTAGAGCAGGTCGGTTTTCCGCGCCACGCCCTTGAGCGTGTACGCGGCCTGATAGATTTTGTCGAGTGTCATAGTGCCTCCCCGACGGGCGGCGGGAGCGCCGTCCGTCCGTGTAAAGTCTTGCTACTCTATCTAACCGCAATTGACAGCATTTGTCAAGCAAAATTTGCGCGGCGCTATGTACGGAAATTTTACGCATACTGCCCGGCGCGAAAAGCGGTTGCAATCCGGCGGGGCGCGTGCTAGAATGAGGCATGATTTTTAGAAGGAGTGTGGGAAAATGGCAAATCTGAACGCGGGCGACCTCATCGGCGCGATTCTCAACGCAAGTACGGGCGCGAACCAAACCGCCCAGAATCCCCAAAACGCGCAAAACGGCGGGCTGAGTCTCGGCGACTTGGGCGGACTTGTGCAGGCAATTCAGAACACCAAAATTCTGGACGCCGAAAAGCTCAACGCCCTGAAAACGGGGTTACTGTCACTGGCGGGCAGTGAAGACCTCGCCGGGGCGCTCAAACTGAAACTGGCCCCGCTGCTGGCAGTCTTGCAGACTGTACAGGGCGGCTCGGCGGAGTCGAACCAGAAGGCGTGGGAGCTGATTAAGCCGTTCATCAGCGACAAAGACAAGCTCTCCTCGCTGGTCTCGTCGTTCGGACAGTACGGCGGGAAACTGCTGGACATCCTGAAGGCCGTCTTTCTCCGTAGCTGAAAACGTCCCCTCCCGCTTGCGGGAGAGGACTTGACACGGGCGGCTCCGAACAGGCCGCCGAAAGGGGGACAGTATATGCTGTTGGCGGTCGACGTGGGCAATACCACGACTTCCGTCGGGCTGTTCAAGCCCGACCGGGAACTTTGTTTTCTGGCCTCCCTCAACACCGACAGCCGGAAAACCGCCGACCAAATCTGTACGGATTTTATGAACCTGTTCGCGCTCTACGGGCACTCCCGGCAGGAAGTCACGGGCGCGATACTGTGCAGTGTGGTGCCGCCGCTGAATTTCATGATGGAAAAGGCCCTCGCGGGCCTGCTCGGACACCCGCCGATGGTCGTCGGGCCGGGAATCCGCACGGGCCTGAACATCCGCCTGTCCGTACAGGCCCAGATGGGGGCCGATATCGTCGCCGACGCCGTCGCGGCCCTCGAACGCTTCGCGCCGCCTATCGTGACTATCGACATGGGCACCGCCACGACAATCGGCGTCATCACGGAGGGGCGCACGTACGAGGGCGGCTTACTCCTCCCGGGCGTACGGGTATCGCTGGAGGCCCTCAGCCACAGCGCCGCGCAGTTGCCGGACATCTCGATACAGCGCCCCAAGGCGCTTATCGGGCGCACGACGGAGGACTGTATGCGTTCGGGCATCGTCTACGGCACGGCCTCCATGCTCGACGGAATCCTTGACCGTATCCGGGAGGAGTTCCCGGGGCGTACCGTGACGGCGGTCGCCACGGGCGGCAACGCCCCGGTCATCGTGCGCTACTGCCGCAACGAGATTGTCTACGACAAGTATCTGCTCATGAACGGCCTGTGGACTATCTACCAGAAGAACAGTCAGACGGTCATGGAGCGCTCGTAGCTCAGCAGAACCCGGTCGGCAATCAGCGCGATAAACTCGGAGTTGGTCGGCTTGCCCTTGGCGTTGCTGACGGTGTAGCCGAAATACTTTTGCAGGACTTCCAAATCTCCGCGGTCCCACGCGACTTCGATGGCGTGCCGTATGGCGCGCTCGACGCGCGAGGCCGTGGTTTTGTAATGCCGCGCGACAGTCGGGTATAACACTTTCGTCACGGCGTTGATGGAGTCCATGTCCTCGACGGTCATGATGATGGCGTCGCGGAGGTACTGGTAGCCCTTGATGTGGGCCGGGACGCCGATTTCGTGGATAATCGACGTGACGACGCCTTTCAGGGACAGGTCGTGCTTCGACAGGACAGGTGCCGCCGGACGGAAGGCGTAGTACATCCGGTCGAGCAGGTCTTCGATGTCGAACGGCTTCGGGAGGAAGTAGCTGGCACCCATGCGGTGCGCCTCGGAGAGCAATTCGTCGGTGCAGAAGGAGGAGTAGAGCACTGTTCTGGCGTTTTTCCGGTTCTCGCGGAGGTGGCGCAGGATGGACAGCGCGTCCTTGCCGGGGAGAATGGCGTCCATGACCAGCAAATCCGGAGACTTCGACAGCGCTTCTTCCAGCGCCTTCGCGCCGTCGTCCACGCAGGCCACCACGCGGAATTTCCCGGAAGCGTTGATTTCGTCGCGCAGCATGGTGCGGAATTCGTTGTTCGCGTCGGCGAGCAAAACCGTCTTTACTTGATTCGTCATTTCAAGTTCCTCCCCGTAAATACAGAATCCCCGAAAATATGTTTCCGGCCTGACAGAAATCGTTTCGTGTTTTCCTTTATCCATAAAATACCATAAAGTGGCAAAGATTACAAGAGAAAATCCGAAAATTTTTCAAGAAAATTCCGACTTATTAGACTTTGTTTCCCGATAAATCGAGGCAAAAACAAAAAATCCGCAACTTTTTTACAGAATTCGACAATCTTTGACAGTTTTGGCACATTTTCGTCAATTTTGACACTGACGAAAATCCCTCCCCCGTCGCCGGAGGAGGGATTTTATCACATTGCCGCAAGCATTGTTTCTAAGGAAATGCCGTAGCCCCTCGTAGGGTCTTGTAGCAGGACGTGCGTCACCGCGCCGACGAATTTGCCGTTCTGCACAATCGGACTGCCGCTCATGCCCTGTACAATGCCGCCCGTCCGCGACAACAGCTCCGCGTCCGTCACGGACAGTTCCATGTCGCGCCCGTCGCGGCTGTCGGACAGAAGGCGCGTAATCTCAATCTCGTACGGGCGCACCTCGTCGCCCCGGACATTCGACAGAATCTGTGCGGGGCCTTCCGCCGGCTGTCCGATGGGCATAAGCTCCCCCGTGACTTCCGCCGCGTCGAGTGTGCCGAACACGCCCCGGTCGGTATTCGCGTAGAGCGGGCCGAGGTCGCGTGTCAAATCGAACTCGCCGCGCAATTCCCCGGCCTCGCCGCGCGCGCCCTTCTTGACCGCCTTCACCGTCGACGGCAGTACGGAACCGTCGTGAAACGGCATAAGCAGTCCGGTGTCGACATCGGTCACGCCGTGGCCCAGCGCGCCGAATTTCCGGCTTTCCGGGTCGTACCACGTCAGCGTACCGATTCCCGCCATACTGTCCCGAATCCAAGCGCCGATTTGGCACACGCCGTCCTCGTTGCGCTCCGGCTCCACCCGGATGGTCATCTCCCCGCCGTTGCGGCTGACGCGCAAATCGGCGGTCTCCTCCTCCTGTAACAGGCTCTGGAACTGCTCCACGGACGTGACGGGCGTCCCGCCGCATTGCAGGATAACGTCGCCGGTACGCAGGCCGCTGTTCCGGGCGGGCGTGCCGCCGTCTATCAGCTTCACCACCATGACGCCCTTGGAGAAGAGCTTGATTCCGACCGTATGCCCGACGGGAATCAGGCTCCGGACGCCGTTCATCTCCACGGCCCCGGCGCTCGCCACGCATAGCAACAGCGCCGCCGCCATGCCGCATATCCGCTTTGCCCACGCTCCATACAAGCGAATCACCCCTTTGGAAACCATCATTTTCCGCCGTTTCCGCTGGATTCGTGCCGGAAGCTGTGGCGCGCTTAGCATGTGCCGCCGCGCCGAAATCAACCGTCACAAAATCCGGCATTCCTTCCACCGGCGTTTCGCGAAAAGGGTGATTTTCGCGTTTAGGCCATTTTTTTCATGTAAAGTGTGCCGTCCGGCGCAATGCAGTATTCCACCGCCTTTTCGGCGGAATACAGAGAAGTCACGAATTTGTCTTCCAGTTCTCCGCATTCATTGTCCATCAGGTACGCGGTTGCTTTGCTGACACTACTCGCCAGCGCTTCCGTATCCACTTTTTGGCCGATTTTCGGCTTAAAGGCGGATATCGCCATTTTCAGCGCGTTAAAATTGGCGATTAACTGCTTTTCGTACTTTCCGATATAACTTTTGACATCGTTTTCCACGTATTTCAAGTAATCGGAATCGTAGTTCTGGGCGTAATAGACTTCCAGCAGGTTGGCGGTCATGTAGAGCTGTATGGAGAGGTCAAGGCATTGGCGGATTTGGAAAGCCTTTTCGACCGATTTCTCGATATCGCCCGTTTTCGCGCCCTGTACGGTGGTATGCAGGTCGTTGAAATAAAATTCAACGTCCTGAATCGCCGTTTTCCGCGCCCCCTGAATGCTCTGGATAGTCGCGGCGCGTTGCTCGCTGTGCGCCATGATGGACGCGAAGTTTTCGTAGGCGTACTTGACGAAACTGAGTTCGGACAACAACTCCGCCTTTTTATCCCCGTATAGAAACGCCAGTATCTGGTCAAGGCTCTGCGTGATTCTCGTCATTTTCTGGTTGATTTCGGCGAGAAAATACTGCGACGTGACAACGGACAGCGCCGCGAAGCCCATCATAACGACCGCTTGCGTACTCAACGGCTGGAAATGCGCGTGTCCCGCGAACTTTCCGCCTTGTCCCTTGACTGTACTCATGTAGCCGCTGTCGTCCGCGAATTTAACCAGCTTATGCGGAACGCCCTCGGGCCACTTTGCGACGTAGTAGGCATCTTTCAGGGTATTAGCCGCCACCATAGACGGAATCTGCTGATACAGCGCGGAAATTTGTCCCTTGCTCAATGCGGAGAGTTCCAGCTTTTCATACTGCGGCGACATATCCGGCGGCAACGGGCTTTCATAGGCGAAAATCTGACATTCCTTGTCCCCAAAATCCAGACGGACGATGCTTTCGT
Organism: uncultured Oscillibacter sp.; assembly: GCA_946183175.1. Lineage (GTDB taxonomy): Bacteria > Bacillota > Clostridia > Oscillospirales > Oscillospiraceae > Oscillibacter. The sequence goes on along the minus strand of CAMHBH010000032.1, from coordinate 9,988 downwards.
CATTCATGGGTTACTCCTTTCCAAACGGCGGTAACGTACCACCTCTTTATACCACAAATCCATGAAAAAGGAAAGCGGAGTTTAGAATTTTACAAAAACAAATTGACGTTGGGGGGCTTTGCGGCTATAATGAGCGCGTAAGAGTTCACCAAGTGCGGTTAGGAGGTAACGTATGGCGATTATTGGCGTATACAACGGCTCTTTCATCGAGACCGACCACAAGTTTGAGAAGAACCAGCGGATTATTCTGACGCCGATTGAGCGTCCCAAGGGGCCGCCCGACCCGGTCAAGAAGGCCATGATTGACAAACTGTACGGGAGTGTCCCGGACAGCGGCCTGACGCTGGAACAGACCAAGGCGGAGCGGCGGGATAAGCAATGAGACTGTTAATCGACACGAATGTGATTCTGGACTATCTTCTGTCCAGAGAGGGATTCCATGAACAGGCCAAGGAGATTTTCGATTTGGCGCAATACGTGGGAGACTTTGAATTTGTTTCTTCCTCCGCCGTGACCGATATTTTCTATCACGCCCGGAAGGAACTGAAAGACACCTTTGAGGCGCAGGACAGGATTCACGGGTTGCTGACCTTCTGTTCCGTCCTGAACGTCACGGAACAGGATATCCGGACGGCGCTGGATATGCGCTGGAAGGACTTCGAGGACGCCGTACAGTACGCGGTCGCGCTTGCGAATCATGTGGACGCCATCATCACGCGGAACGTCAAGGATTTCGAGCGCACGGACATTCCGGTACTGACGCCGGGAGAGTTCCTGAACGAATAGCGGTGTAAAATCGCCCTCCCCCGTAGCAACGGGGGAGTTTTTTTGTTGTGCGCGGAGCAAAAATCCCCCACGGGAAAGCCCGTGAGGGAGAAGTTTCACTGTCTGTCCTTGAAGATATTGAACAGGGAACCCCAGTAATCGTCGTCGTTACTGGAGGGTTTCTGCGCGGCGGGTTCAACGGGAATCGCTTCCGGTTGCGGCGGCGCGGGAGTAGGTTCCGGTTTGGGTACCGGAACGGGTTCGGGCTGTACGGGGGGCGGCGGCGGGACGGGTTGCGACACCGGGACGGCCTCCGGCGGCGTGTATACGGGGACGCTCTTCCGAACCGGCTGGGCGGCGGGGGCGTCGACGCTCGACTTGGCCTTGTCGAAGCCCGTGGCAATCACGGTTACGCGGAGTTCGTCGTCCATACTCTCGTCGAAGGTCGCGCCGAAAATCGTCAGCGCGTCGGGATGTACGGCCTGCTGTACCAGGCTGGCCGCCTGGTCGACTTCCTCCAGTCCGATGTCCGGGGAGCCCGTGATGTTAATCAGAATGCCGCGCGCGCCCTCGATGGAAGTCTCAAGGAGCGGGCTGGAAATCGCCATACGGGCGGCCTCCTCGGCCTTGCTCTTCCCGGCGGCGCGTCCGACGCCCATATGAGCCATGCCGGCGTCTTTCATGACGGCGGTCACGTCGGCGAAGTCCAGGTTGATGAATCCGGTGTCGCGGATGAGGTCGGAGATGGACTGTACGGCCTGTTTGAGCACGTCGTCGGCGATTTCGAAGGCGTTGACGAAGGTGATTTTCTGGTCGGTGGCGAATTTGAGCCGGTCGTTGGGGATAATCACGAGGGAGTCGACTTTGCTTTCGAGTTCGGCGATACCCGCCTCGGCACAGCGCATTCTCTGCTTGCCCTCGAAGCCGAAGGGTTTCGTGACCACGGCGACGGTCAGGATATCCATTTCCTTGGCAATCTCGGCGACGACCGGGGCCGCGCCCGTGCCGGTACCGCCGCCCATGCCGGCGGTGATGAATACCATGTCGGTGTCTTCCAGCGCCTTGGAGAGCTGATTCCGGCTTTCCTCGGCGGACTTGCGTCCGACTTCCGGATTGGAACCGGCGCCCTGTCCGTGCGTGAGCTTCTCGCCAATCTGGATTTTTGAGGTCGCGCTGGAGATGTTGAGGGCCTGCTTATCCGTATTGACCGCCACGAAGTCGATACCCTTGATTCCGGCGTTGACCATGCGGTTGACGACGTTACTGCCTGCTCCGCCGACTCCAATGACCCTGATATTGACGACGCTCTCGGGTCCCGTGTCTAATCCAAATGCCATGTTTACTGCCTCCTGCCTTTCGTATCGGCGAACGCGTCCGCCGCTGTTTCTGATTCGCGTCCGCTCTATTGTATGACACTTTTCCTGTCCGGTCAAGTCCCCATTCTCAAAATTTAACGATTTTTTTACAAAACCCCCTGACAAATCCCGGAAAGCTAGCGGACGTTCTGCCGGAAATAATTCCGGTCGTCGCGGGTCAGGTCGAATGTCCCGGTCATGTTGTCCTGTATTTTCTCCCCGCTGATGTAGACTTCCAGCGCGTGGAGCTTGAAGCGGTAGTTTGCGTCGAGGGGGAATTTGACGGTGAAGCGCCCGCCGTAGTCGACGAGGATGCAGTCGTGCTTGTCGAGGCGGATACCGTCCACGTCGTCGAGCATTTGCGCGTTGTCCAGGGCGGTGAGGAGCTGCACGAGACTGCGCTGCTGGGGGAGGTAGTCGCTGGGTAGGGCAATCTGCGTCCCGACGGACGGGGAGAGAATGGGGCAGCCCGTAATCTGCGCGTACTGGTCGGCGGCGGAGATGTCGAGGCGGTCGACGATTTTCCCGCTTGGGCTGACGAGCCAGCATGCGGCGTCCTGCGCGACGGACAGCGGAATGACGCACTCTTTGAGGTCGATAATGAGCGTGTCGGGCAAATCGCGGCTGATGTGCACGTCTTCCAGGTACGTCAGCTCGCGGATGAGCTTGTCGGCCATGCGGTACTTGTTCATCAGGAACATATTCTGCCCGTCGGAAATGCCCGCCACGGACAATATTTCGGCGTCGCTGTAGCGGTGCGCGCCCGTGATGTTCACGATTTTGACGCGGAAGAACATAATCAGCGCCGCGAAAACCGTGACAAGGACAATCAGCGAGGACAGCGCCCGGGACAGGTAGCCCCGCTCGGGGTGTGTACGTCTGCGCCGCCGTCTGGTACGCCGGGGGCGTTCCCGGACGGGCCGGGGTTCGCGCCAGACCTCGGCGCGGCGGGGGCGGCGTTCGCGCCGACGCCCGCTGTCTCGATTGCCTCTCCGACTGCTCTTGCCGTCTGCCATAGTGCTTCTCCTGTACAATTCGCGTCCCCGCCCAGCGCGGACAGGTCGCGCGCGATATCCTCGTAGCCCCGCTCCAGGTGCCGGAGATTCCCGACGCGGGTCTCTCCGTCCGCCGCCAGCGCCGCCACGCACAGCGCCGCGCCGCCGCGTAAGTCCGTACACTCCACCGCCGCCCCGTGTAAGGACGCCGGGCCATTGACCACCGCCACGCGCCCGAATACCCGGATATCCGCGCCCATGCGCCGGAGTTCCGGGACGTGCCGGTAGCGGTTCTCGAACAAGTTTTCCTCAAAGACGGTCGTGCCCTCCGCGCGGAGAAGCGCCGCCATGAGTACCGATTGCGCGTCGGTGGGGAAGCCCGGGTAGGGCGCGGTTCGTACCGGGCCGACAGGTTTCAGGCGCGCCGCCGCGCGGAAGCGAAGGCCGTCGGCGTCGTGTAGGGCCTGACAGCCGCTCTCGCGGAGTACGGACAGCACCGCGTCGAGGTGGCGCGCCTCCGCGCCCCGCAGGAAGATTTCGCCGCCCGCCGACGCCGCCGCGCAAAGATAAGTAGCCGCTACAATGCGGTCGGGCATGACGGGGTAGGTACAGCCGTGCATGTCGCGCCGCCCCGCGACGCTGACCGTACCGCTCCCCGCGCCGCGCACGTCGCCGCCGCAGGCGTTGAGGAACCCGGCCAAGTCGACGATTTCGGGCTCGCGGGCGGCGTTGCGTATCACGGTGACGCCGTCGCCGCCGCAGGCCGCAAGCATGAGATTCTCCGTGGCCCCTACGGACGGCGTGGGGAGTACGATACTCTCCCCGCACAGCCGACAGCCGTCGCAACGGAGGATTCCGCCGCGCTCCCGGATATCGGCCCCCATCGCGCGCAGGCCCGACAGGTGTAAATCAATCGGGCGGGGGCCGAGTTCACAGCCCCCGGGCATGCCGCAGGACGCCCGCCCGCAACGCGCCAGAATCGCGCCCAGGAATACCACGGACGAGCGCATTTCCCTCATGAGCGCGTCGGGAATCGTACAGTCCCGGAATGTGGACGTGTCGACGGTGAGCGAATCGCCGTCCCACGCGGCGGAACAGCCCAATTCCCGGAGTATTTGTATAGACGTTTCGACATCCCGCAGGCGCGGACAGCGCGCAAGTGTCACGACGCCGTTGGCGAGCGGGGCCGCCGCCAGAATCGGCAGGACGCTGTTTTTCGCGCCCTGTACGCGCACTTCCCCCGACAGAGGCCGTCCGCCCCGGATTAGCAATTCTCTCATGACCGGTCCCTCCACAGAATGGGCGTAACCCGTCGGCGGCGGGTTCGCTTCATCCTATGGGGAACGCGGCGGAACGGTTACTCTTTGGCCCTTACGGGCCGATTTCTTGCCTTGCCCGCTTGTGGGGGAAATGTCACGAAGCGGCGGAACGGCTACTTTTCGATAGCTTCCACAGTGTCCAAAATGCGCTCCGTGGCGTCCCGGATACCCAGCGACGCCATACATGCCGACATCTTTTCCAGCCGCGCCGGGTTGCGTAGTATCTCGCTGACCGTCTGGAACAGTTTCTGCCCGGACGACTCCGCCTCCGTGAGTACGACAGCGCCCCCGGCGTCCTCCAAGGCGCGCGCGTTCTTCTCCTGGTGGTGGTTCGTGACGTACGGCGACGGTATGAGTATCGCCGGGACGCCCAGCGCGGTCAGTTCGCTGAGCGTCGACGCCCCCGCGCGCGAAATCACCAAGTCCGCCGCGCGCATGACCAGCGGCATGTCGTACAGGTACTCCGCCAGCCGCACGGGCGAACCGTCCGGAATCGAAACGCCCTTGTCTTGCAAAAGCGCCTGAATCACGGGGAATCCGGCCTTCCCGGCGGAGTGGATATGGTGGAACGGCGTCTTTTTGACTTCCAGCGCGATAAAGTCGGCCATTTGCCGATTCATCCCCGAGGCCCCCAGAGACCCCCAGAACGACACCACGAGGGGCCGCCCGTCGTCTACGCCGAGTTCGCGCTTGGCCTCTGACTTTGTACGCTTGAAGAAGTCGCCGCGAACCGGGGTTCCCGTGACGATGACTTTCTCCGGGTGTTTGTAGTTCGCGCGGCAGGCCTCAAAGCCCACCATGATTCTGTCGGCGACGGGCTCTAATAGTTGCGTCGTCAAGCCCGGTATCATGTTCGATTCGTGTACCGCCGTCGGAATGCCGAGTTTCGCGGCGGCCTTAATCGCCGGGTAACTCGCGTAGCCGCCCGTGCCGATAACCGCCTCCGGGCGGAAATCCAGTAAGATTTTTTTGGCCTCCGCCGGGGCGCGCAGGAGGTTGAAGACCGATACCAGATTGTGACGGATTTCTTTCGGCGCGAACGAGCGGTGAAAGTTAGAGATATGCACGGTACGGAACGGATAGCCCGCCTTTTCGAGCAGGTCGCGTTCGATACCGCGTTCCGCGCCCACGAACAGGAATTCCGCGCCGGGGCACTCCTCCCCGATACGCTGTGCCAGCGCGAGGGCGGGGTTGACGTGTCCGGCGGTGCCGCCGCAGGTGAAAAGTACCCGTTTCCATGCCTTTTTCATACGCGCCTCCCGTCACAATTTCATCTGACGCGACACCGAAAGCACAATCCCCATTTCGGCAAGCTGTATCAGAATCGCCGTGCCGCCGTAGCTGAAGAACGGCAGGGAGATTCCCGTAGTCGGCAGGAACCCCGTCACGACGCCGATATTGAAAAACGTCTGCATGGCCATTTGGGTGATGATTCCCGTCACAAGCAGGCTCCCGAAGCGGTCGCGGGCGTGCAGGGCAATCCAGTAGCCCCGGAGAATCATGGCGGCGAAAAGCAACATGATTAACGTCGCGCCGATGAGGCCGAGTTCCTCGCACACGACCGCGAAAATAAAGTCGTTGTGCTCCTCCGGCAGGTACAGGAACTTTTGCCGGCTCTTGCCAAGTCCGACGCCGAACAGCCCGCCGGAACCTATCGAAATCAGGCTTTGCACGAGCTGGTAGCCCTGATTCTGCGCGTCAATGAACGGATTCCGCCACATGGCGATTCTGGACTGCCCGTAGGGGATAATGCCCTTGATGAGCAGGAACGCGAAGAACCCCGCGCCGCCGACCGCGCCGAGTACCCATTTCAACTCGATACCGCCGACTAACATCAGTACGGCCCCGGTGCCGAGTATCAGGATGGTACCGGACAGGTGCGGCTCCAACATCATGAGTACGGCGATAACGCCCATGATTTTCAAATAGGGCAGAATGCCCTCCTGAAACGTGCGCATTTTGTCGCGTTTCCGGGAGATGTCCGCCGAAAACCAGACAATGACCGCAAGTTTCGCGATTTCCGACGGCTGAAACTGGAACAGATTCCCGACGGCAATCCAGCGCCGCGCGTTGTGGCTGATTCGCCCGATACCGGGTATCAGTACGAGTACAAGCAGGGTGATTGAGATTATCATCAGCAGTTTCGCCGCGCCCCGCAGGCGCTGGTAGTTGACGCGGCTCGCCATCAGCATAAAGCAAATGCCCGTCAGCGCGAACAGTCCTTGAAGGCGGAAAAAGTAAGTCGGGTCCTGCATTTTGTAGTAGGCGTAGGGGAAGCTCGCCGACAGCAACATCACCAGTCCGACCGCCGTCAACAGCAGAATCAACAGGCAGAACGGCAAGTCGATAGGGCCGCTTGCCAGTTCGCGGCTCTCGCGCTCCTTCTCGCGCACTTTCTCCCGGACTTCCCGGTTGCGGCGCTCCCGCCACAGGAAGGCTTCCTGTTTTGCGCGGCGTTCCTCCCGCGTCAGAGGCGGCGGCGGTTCTTTCGGTGCGGAGACCGCCGCCTTTCCGCGCAGTACGTCCGCCGCGTCGCGGAGTCTTCGTAATAAATCACGCTGTCTAGCCGCCATTCCTACGCCCCCTTCCGTCGTGAATCTTACGCGCCGTAGCGATTGCGCACTGCCATGTACGCGACGAAACAGCACAGCGCCGTCAGCCCCGAGAATACGCCCACGACCTTCCACTCGCTCCACCCGGACAACTCCAAGTGGTGGTGAAGCGGGGCCATTTTGAAGAAGCGCTTTCCGTGCGTGGCCTTGAAGTAGCCGACCTGGATGATGTCCGACACCGTTTCGGCAATGTAGACAATCCCGACGGGAATCAGGATGAGCGGCATATCCATCGCGAAGGCCAGCGCGGCGACGGCCCCGCCTAGAAACAGGCTTCCGGTGTCGCCCATGAACACGACCGCCGGGTGTGCGTTGTAGAACAGGAACGCCGACAGACCCCCGGCCATAGCCGCCGGAAACAGGCTCTGTACGCCGTAGCGGTCCCACGTCAGCGCGACCACGCTAAAGAAGCACATGACGACGAGTGTCACACTTGCAGCGAGGCCGTCGACGCCGTCCGTCAGGTTCACGGAGTTGACACAGCCCACCATGACGAACGCCGCGAAGAACAGGTACACGAACCAGTTGAGCGCGAAGGAGACGCGCGTGCCGGGAATGTAGATGGTATTTTGCAAAAATCCCTCGTGCCGCATAATCGTAAGGAAGATGACGGATTCGGCGAGTTGCAGGAGGAATTTCTGCCGGGCGGTCAGGCCCTCGTTGCGGTGGTAGCGGACTTTCTGGAAATCGTCGATAAAGCCAATCATGCCGAAGGCCAGCGCGAACAGGAGGATATGCAGGTGTACGTAGACCCCCGCGCGCATGAACGGCAACCCGAAGAGGAATACCGCGACAGCCGTACCGAAAATGAACATAATGCCGCCCATGGTAGGCGTACCGGCCTTTTTGGCGTGCCAGGTCGGGCCGTCCTCGCGGATTTCCTGTCCGGCGTGTAGTTTGCGCAATTCCTCAAGGAGGAAGTGTCCGAAGACGAGCGTCAGCAGGAAGCTGACCGTAAAAGCAAGGCAGACAGTCACAGTATTTCACGCACCCCTTTATTGAATACTCCGCCGCGTACAATACCATAAAGCGGCGCGGAAAGCAAGCGAAATTTACAGTTTGCGGGAAACGTCCCTCCGCGCCGCGGCCCGCAGGGGACATTTCCGGACGCGCGGAGTCACTTCCCCTTTCCGAAGTAGCGCGCCGTGGGCGACAGGTACGCCGCCACGATTTTCCGCTCGTCCATGGGGTACTTGACCTGCCCGATTTCCTGATAGGTCTCGTGGCCCTTGCCACAGAGTACGATTACGTCGCCGGGCTGGGCGTTGTCCATGCAGTAGCGGATGGCCGATACGCGGTCTTCTATGACCACGTAGGGCGTAGGGGAGCCGTCGAGGCCGGGGAGGATGTCGCGGATAATCGCCGACGGCGACTCCGTGCGGGGATTGTCCGTGGTCACGACAACAAAATCGGCGTTCGCCGCCGCGACCGCGCCCATTTTCGGACGTTTCGTCTTGTCGCGGTCCCCGCCGCACCCGAACAGGGCGATTGTCCGCCCCTCCGCGAAGCCCTTCACGCTACGGAGTACGTTTTCGAGGCCGTCGGGGCTGTGCGCGTAGTCGATGAGTACGGTATAGGGCTTTCCGGGCGTGGGAACGACCTCCACGCGCCCCTTGACGTGCGGCACGTCGGCGAGGACTTTCGCGCTCCGGTCGAGCGGGATACCCAGTACGAGCGCCGCCGCGAGCGCGTCGAGGGTATTGTAGACCATGAACGCGCCGGGGATGTTGACGCGTACCGGCACGCAGGCCCGCGCCGTCACGGCCTGAAACGCGATATGGTCGGCGGCGAGTTCGATGTCGCTTGCCCGCAAGTCGGCCTCCGGGGCGCGCCCGAACGTGTACAACTGACAAGTACAGTCCCTTGTCACGCGCTCCATCCACGGGTCGTCGACGTTGCACACGCCCTTGTCGCAGTTCCGGAACAGTATCGCTTTGGCGTCGCAGTAGGCCTCCATGGTCTTGTGAAAGTCGAGGTGGTCCTGCGTCAGGTTCGTGAAGATTCCGACGGCGTAGTGTACGCCGTAGACCCTCTCGAGGTACAGCGCGTGCGACGACACCTCCATCACGACGTGCGTACAGCCCGCGTCGCGCATGCGCGCGAACAGCCCCTGCAATTCAAACGATTCCGGGGTCGTGCGCTCCGTGGGGAGAACTTTGTCGCCAATCATATTCTGGTTGGTGCCGATGAGGCCGACTTTCGTCCCGGGCTCCCGCTCCAGAATGGACTTTAACAAGTAGGTGGTCGTCGTCTTGCCGTTGGTGCCCGTGACGCCGACCATCGTCATACTGTCGGCGGGGTGTCCGTAGAAGTTGGCCCCGATGACGGCCAGCGCGCGCCGGGAATCGCGTACCTGTATATAGGGGATGCCGCCCTCCGGGGGGCGCTCGCACACCGCCGCGCAAGCGCCGTTCTGGTAGGCCTTGCCGATAAAGGCGTGCCCGTCGAAGGCGTACCCGGTCATGGCCACGAACAGCGAACCGGGGCGCGCCGTCCGGGAATCGTAGCTCACGGACGGGATTTCGCGTTCCATATCCGCCGTGGCGGAGACGATGTCCAGCCCCCGCAACAGGTCTTTCAGTTTCATAGGAAATATGCCTCTTTTCTTTGCTCGCTATTAGTCCAGCACGGTACCGTCGCCGAACTGCACCGTCACCACGCTTCCGGCCAACAGGCGGCTCCCGGCCTCCTTATCCTGCCGGATGGCAAGGATATTCGACGCGCCGCGCGTGGTGCCCGATACGCGGAGAATCAGCCCGGCCTTGGCCATTGCCTGCGTGGCCTTCTCGATACTCATGCCCATTACGTCCGGAACCGTACAGAGTTCGTCGGGCTTGCTCGTGCCCAGGTACAGGATGATTTGCGCGTTGTTCGGCACGATGGCCCCTCCGGCGGGCGTCTGGTCGGTGACGGTGTCGCCGTCGCCGACTGTGCGGTAGGAG
>CAMHBH010000031.1 GCA_946183175.1 uncultured Oscillibacter sp. | reverse complement strand
AGGCGTCGTGGAGCTGTTTCAGGACGGTGTTGTAGTCGTTGACAAAGTCGGTAATTGTCTTGAGGAGGTCGTCGGAGCCGGCGGAGGTGTTGAAGGAGACCGCGTTGGCCCTCTCGGTATCGGTGACAGCGGGCTGTTGCGAAAGAAGACTGCCGTCGGTGCCTCTGGCGATAGAATCCGCGTTGAAACTGCCGTTGAGCGTGACCTTCATGCCGTCCAGGTCGATGGTGTTGGAGGCGCGGGTCAGGGTCGTGAGTTCGCCGTTGACCAGCGCCCGGACGGTGGCGTCAGTGCCCTTGGTGCGCGTGGCGGGGTCTATGCCACTAGCAAAGAAGTCTGTGGTAGAAACCGCGCCAACCTGAGTTTCGGCGTCGTTCCCGTCGGTGAGATACATCGTCCACGGATTCCTCAACTGGTCAAACTCTGTCCAAGAGGCTGTTCCGGTGAATGTCTTTGTATCCGGGTCATAGCTCATATTGTTGCGGCTAACGTAGGAGAATTTGCCCGTATCCGAGTCATACTTAATGTAAGTTCTGCCCGTACTGCTGTTGTTAAAGGCGTCAACGACATCTGACAACGTGCTGTTGGCATTAAACTGAACCTGTGCGCCGTTGTCGTCGACTATAGACATGGAGTTTGCCTTAATCCCAAAAGAAGCGCTCGGGTCTGTGAGGTTGTATATTTCTCCCAAGGTGCGGTCGAGGGGGCTGGCGGAAAAGAGCTTTTTGGCGAGGGGGTTATCGAAGCTGATGTTGCCGCCCGCGCCGGTCTCCTTGGCGTTGAAGACGAAACTCCCGGTGAGTTTGGAGAAGGAAGCGTTGACGCCCATGTCGCTGTTGTTGATTCCGGAGAGGACGGATTCCAGCGTGGCGTCCTGCGAGATGTAAATGCTCTTGTTGTTGATTTTCAGCTCGTAGAGCGGGTTGTGGTTCTGGTCGTCGCTGACGTGGTAGTAGTCGTTGCCGCGTTTCTCGTAGAGGTTTCCGGTGGTGGCGTCGCGGTAGTACTCGCCCTCCGCCTTCAAGCGGCTTTTGACGGTCGCGTCATTTTCCACGGCCTGCGTGAAGGTGGTGCCGAACGCGCCGGAGCCGATTAGGTTGCCGATGGTGGACTTGGTATCGAGATAGTTGCTCACGCCCTTGTCGAGGCCGAGCAGTCCGGCGGCCTCCTCGTCCTTCACGCTGATGGAGAAATTGGAAGTGCTCCCGGCGCTGAACGACAGTTGATTGCTTCCGCTGTCCGTCGCCGTGAGACCCATATTGAGGCCGTTGATACCATCCTTCAAAGCCGCCTGAATGCTCTTATTTTGAATGGCGTCCTTGTCCAGTCTGAAAGTCTTGGTAACGCCGTCGACGGTGACGCTGATGTCCTTGCCGGAGAGGTAGTCGGCGACGGCCTTCTGGTCGTCCACAAAGCCTCTATTGCCGCCCGCGAAGGTGTACTTTTTATCGCTGGAACCTGTGTAGACCGGGCTGTCGGTCGCGCCCAGCGCGGTTTTCATACTGCTGTCCAGGTAGCTGACGTAGGGACTGGCCCCCCGGTTGCCCTTGTCGGAGAAGGTAATATTGCCGTTGCTGTCCGTGCCTACGTCGATGAGTTCGCTGGCCTTCTGCGTGCCGTAACCGGTGTTGACGGTCGCCTCTCCGAGTTTGGCCCGGATGGCGTCGGCGAGGGTCTTGCTGGTGCCGTCGATTTTGTCGGTCTCGTCGAACGTGAGGTCGATTTTCTTGCCGTCGTAGTTGATGGTCATGGTACCTTTGAGGGTGCCGACCGTGAGAGTGTCGTTCGCCCTTGCGTCGATACGGCCCGTGGCGGTGTTGGAGACGTTGAGGCCCAGATTGCTTGCGGAGACGCTGTAGCTTGCGGCGGTGGCGGCCTGCGCGGCGAGGAGCTGGATGTCGCTGGAAGAGCGCCCGGTCGCCGACACCTTGGAGGCCACCCCGTCCGGCCCGGAGACCGTCGTGGAGATGGAATTGTTGAAGAAGGCGTTGCTCATGAGGTTGGTCTTGGAGGTGTAGGAGGTGTATTTCTGGGTCAGGTCGTACATTTTATCGGTGATACCGCGGTACGCGTCCTGCTTCCACTGGTACTTGGTCTGCTCCTGCTGTAACTGGGTAATCCTGGTCTTGTAGCCGGAGACGCTGTTCTCAATCATGGCCTCGGTGTCCATGCCGCTGGCAAGGCCGCTGAGGACGTTCCGCGTGCCGTACAGGCTGCTGGTACTGCTGGCCGCCGTACTGCTCATCAGGCTGTTGATGTTTGCCATTGCGCTCAACTCCCTTACTATAGGGTGTGCGAAAAAATTTGTACTCCCCTATTAATTTTCTTATCTTTTATATCGACATAATAGATAGAAAGATTAATAGGTCCCGAGAAATTTTTATCAGACAGGAGGACTTGCCTTGAAAAAAATCATTACCATCACGAACCAGAAGGGCGGCGTCGGCAAAACCACTACCGCCATGTCGATTCTGGGCGTCCTGCATAAGATGAAGTACCGGACTTTGGGCGTGGACATGGACCCGCAGGGAAGTTTGGGCTTCAGCGCCGGGGTGGACATTGAACACTGTGATACCGTCTACGATGTGTTCACGGGCGAGAAATCCATCGACGATGTCATCGTCTCCACGGAGGAACTCGGGGACATTCTCCCCTCGAACATCGACCTGTCCACGGTGGAACTGGAATTCCGCTCCGAGGGGCGCGAGTGCCTCTTGCGCAACGAGTTGAGAAAAATCGCCGGGAACTATGACTATATCATCATCGACACCCCCCCGGCCCTCAACGTCCTGACCATGAACGCCTACGCCGCCTCCGGCGGGCTTATCATCCCTATGGCCCCCGAGATTCTCAGCGTGCTGGCCGTCTCGCAGATTCGCGACACCATCCTGACCATCAAAGAGAACTTCAACCCCGACCTGGAAGTGTTGGGGATTCTGCTCAACCGCTTCAGCCTCCGCCTCCGGCTCAACCGCGAAGTCGACGACATGGCGCAGAAACTCGCCAAAAACCTCGGAACCAAAGTTTTCCGGACGAAAATACACAGCAGTGTGTCGGTGGCGGCCTCCCCGGCCTACGCCGAGAGCATCATCACCTACGACCCCGGCTCCAAGCCCGCCAAGGACTTCAAGGCACTGGTCAAAGAACTGATGAACGGGAAGTAAGACGGGCTTTTCAAACGCCGGAATCTCTGCTATAATAGGGAGAACGGAATCCGAACCATGAAAAGGGGGAACAGGTATGCCAAAAAACACCTCCAAGACGGGAAAGAGCAGTAAGACGGCGCGGGTGCTCAGTCTTCTGACCGACCCGGCGGCCTCTCTGCTGGGCGGCTCCCGTGGGCATAGAGACGAAGACGACGAGACCGAACCGCTCAACAGCGGCAGTCCGCAGGCGCGCGGCCTGGACGACGCCGCCACCGAAAGCCGGATTCAGGCGTCACTCGCGGCGGAAGAGGATTCGCTGGTTACGGAACTGTTCGGAAAGAAAGAGCCGGCGCGGCCTGCCCCGGCCCCGGCGCAATCAGCGGCGGCGGCCCCCGCCCCGGCCCCGCCACCGCGCAACGAGCCGGAGGCCCAGGAACCCGACCCGCGTACATTGGAATTGCTTTCCATGCTTAGCAACCCCTCCACGCTGGGCAACAGCGCCATGCCAATGCCGGAAGAGGGCCCCCCGGCGGCGCTGGGCATGGATTTCGCGGACGAGCTGACGGCGGGCATGCCGGAACAGCCACGCTACGAGCCGGAACCCGAACCGGAACCGGAACCCGTACAACGGCCTATACAGCAACCCGCGCCGCCCGTACAGCAACAGGCCGCGCCGCAGTACGCCGCGCCGAGACAGCCTACGCTACAGTACGCCGCGCAACAGCAGGCCGCGCCGCAGTACGCCGCGCAACAGCAACCCGCGTTACAGTACGCGGCGCAACAACAACCCGCCCCGCAACAGCAGTATGCGGCGCAACCCGCACAGCGGCAACCCGCGCCGCAGTACGCCGCACAGCCCGCCCCGCAATATGCCGCGCAACCCGCGCAGTCTGTCCAGCAGTCCGCGCCGAGGCAGAAGGCCTCCCCGGCGGCCCACGCCGTCAAGGAAAAGCAAGAGGAATTTGTGTGTTTCAACCTCACACAGGCGTTGGTCGAGGACAAGGCCGAAAAACTGATGAAACAGTTCGGGATGTGTACCTGCAACCGTTGCAAGGTCGACGTGACGGCCATCGCGCTGTCGAACCTGCCCGCGAAGTACGTCGCCATGCAGAACCGGGACATTCTCCCGCTTCTGTCGATGTACGAGGAGAAGTACAGCGCGGCGGTGACGGTTCAGGTCATGAACGCCTGCCGCATGGTCATGAAGCGCCCCCACCACGGAAGATAACAGCCACGCCTCCCCCGCGAAAACGGGGGAGGCTTTTTGTGATTATTTCGTTCCGAAAATGCGGTCTCCGGCGTCGCCGAGGCCCGGGAGAATGTAGCCGTGCTCGTTGAGGCCCTTGTCCAGCGCGCCGCAGTACAACTCAACATCCGGGTGGTCTGTCTGTATCCGCTCCACGCCCTCCGGCGCGGCAAGCAGTACCATCAGCTTGATATTCTTACAGCCGCGCCTCTTCATCTCTGTAATTGCCGCCGACGCGCTCCCGCCCGTCGCCAGCATGGGGTCGACTATCAGAATCTCGCGCTCCGCGATGTCCTTCGGCATTTTGCAGAAATAGACGTGCGGCTCCAGCGTCTCCTCGTCGCGGTACATCCCGATATGCCCGACGCGCGCGCTGGGCACCAGACGGAGTACGCCGTCGACAAGCCCGAGGCCCGCTCGCAGAATCGGTACCACCGCGAATTTCTTGCCCTTGAGCGTCGGGACTTCCGCCTTGCACAGCGGCGTCTCTACGGTTTTCGTGGTCAGGGGCAGGTCGCGCGTGGCCTCGTAGGTAATCAGCACGCCGATTTCCGACACCAGCTCGCGGAAATCCTTGACACTCGTATTTTTGTCGCGAAGAATGCTCATTTTGTGCGCCACCAGCGGGTGGTCGATGACGTGCAGTTTTCCGTTTACCATTTGTAAAGCTCCTTCCTTACGGACGCTTTTCCGGCGTCCGTACGTTCTCCCGGTTCCTTCCGTTTCCTTCTATTCTTTGCAGGCGTTCCCGCAACGGGATTGCCTGTGGCGGACGCAAATACACGGGCCGCAAGTCCCGCGCGGAGACGTATTCGCTTTCGGGCACCGTCTCCGCCTCCAAGGCCACCGAGGCCGCGCTTTGCATGACTAAATGGGGCGAGGCCAGACGGCACCGTACCCCGTGGGCGTCGAGGTATTCGACGCAAAGCGCCGCGCCGTCGCCCACGACCAGTATCGGCGACGCCTCGCCGCGCAATTCCTCCGACAATTCCGCCAGCGACACCGCGCGGTCGGGCGTCAGCCGGGACAGCGTCCCGTTGTCGGCGCGGAAAGAGGCCTCGTAGACCTGTTGCCGGCGGGCGTCCATGGCCGCGACAATCAGCCCGTCGGCAAAGGCGACGTTCCGCGCCAGCGCGGCGAGTGTCGATACGCCCACCGCCGGGCGTTCCGCGCCGAACGCGAGGCCCTTCGCCGCCGCTACCCCGATTCGTATCCCCGTAAACGAACCCGGCCCCGCCGCCACCGCGAACAAGTCCATATCGCGGGCCGCCAGCCCGATTCCGCACAGCAGGCTTTCCGCCAGCGGCATGAGCGTTCGACTGTGCGTCAGGCCGTTGTTCTGACAGGCCGACGCGAGTACGACGCCGTTTTCCGTGACCGCCACCGACACCGCCCGCGCCGACGTTTCCAACGCGAAAATCTTCATGACGGCACGCCTTCCTCCAAATCGGTAATCGTAATACGGCGGGAAGTGTCGCCGTCGGGGCCGCGCTCCAGCGTGACGCGTATGGTACCCTCCGGGAACAGTTCGGGGGCCTGTTCGCTCCACTCCGCCGCGCATACGCCGCCGCGCTCCCGGTACTCGTCCCAGCCCAAGTCCCACAACTCCCCGGCGCCGTTCAGGCGGTACAGGTCGAAATGGAACAGCGGGAGGCGTCCGCCCTCGTATTCGTTGACAATTGTAAACGTGGGGCTTGTCACGCGCCCGGGGTATCCGAGGCCCCGGGCCAGTCCGCGCACGAACGCGGTCTTGCCCATGCCCAGGCCGCCCCGGAAGGCAATCACGTTCCCGGCGCGCAGGTGCCGCGACAATTCCGCGCCGAGTTCCTCCGTTTCCCGCTCGCTGTGGGAGACGTATTCCATAGTAGCGTCACTTCCAATACTCGAACTCAAAGCCGTACAGCGACACCGTGTCGCCGTCCCCGATTCCCAGCGCTTCCAGCCGCTCGAAAAGTCCGGCCTGTCTCAAAGCGCGGTCGAAGTACATCCGGCTCTCGTAGTCGGCGAAATTGATATCGCCCATGAGGCGTTCCAGCCATGCCCCCTCGACAACCCATGCCCCGTCGTCGCGGCGGTGAATCTCCGGTTCGGCGTCGGCCTCCGGCGCGGGCGGCACGTACTCCGCCTCGTATACTGTCACGGGCGGGAGCGTCGGGAGCGTCCGCGTGATTTCCTGTAGCAGTTCCTTTACGCCCTGGTGGGTCGCGGCGGAAATCAGGTACAGCGGGAAACCGAGTTCCTTTGCCTTCGCGCGGAGGGGTTCCAGCGCGGCGGCGTCCTGTAGCAAATCGGCCTTGTTGGCGGCGATAATCTGCGGGCGCGTCGCCAGCGCCGGACTGTAGCGCGACAGCTCCGCGTTGATGGCCTCGAAATCCGCGACGGGGTCGCGGCCCTCGCTGCCCGCCGCGTCGATGACGTGTACGAGCAGCCGACAGCGGTCGACGTGCCGGAGGAAATCGTGTCCAAGCCCGACGCCCTCGCTTGCGCCCTCAATCAGTCCGGGGATGTCCGCCATGACGAACCCGCCGCCGTCCGTCTCCACTACGCCCAGATTCGGGAACAGCGTCGTAAAGTGATAGTTCGCGATTTTGGGCCGCGCCTTCGTCGACACGCTCAAGAGTGTCGACTTGCCCACGTTCGGGAAGCCAATCAGTCCCACGTCGGCCAGCAGTTTCAGCTCTAATATGACCTCGTGCGTCTCGCCGGGAAGCCCGCTCTTCGCGAAACGCGGGGCCTGCCGGGTCGGCGTCGCGAAATGCGCGTTGCCCCAGCCGCCGCGCCCGCCCCGGCACAGCGTCCAGGGCGCGTCGTCCGACAGGTCTTTCATAATCTGTCCGCTCTCCGCGTCGCGGACGAGCGTCCCGCACGGGACACGGATTAACAAGTCCGCGCCGTCTTTGCCCGATTTCCGCCCGCCCTGTCCGTCCATGCCGTTTTCGGCGGCATACTTCTTGCGGTAGCGGAAGTCCATCAGCGTGGACAGGTTCGCGTCGGCCTGTAGGACGACCGAACCGCCCCTGCCGCCGTCGCCGCCGTCGGGGCCCCCCGCCGCCACGTACTTTTCCCGGTGGAACGCCACTGCGCCGTTGCCGCCGTCGCCCGCCTTCGCCGTTATGCGTACTTTGTCTATGAATGCCATGCTTCGCCTCCTGTACGCGTTTGGTCTATTGTAGCCAAAACCGTCCCGCCCGTCAAGGCAAACGCGCGAATTTGTGCGGAAAGTGGAACGCTCACTCCGTCATTCCGCGACGCCGCCTCAGTTAGAGGAAAAAAATCCGGAAAAGGCTTGACATTTCCAAGAGAACGTATTATATTCTCTTGGAAAACGAGTGTAGAACGATATGCGTTATCTTTACTATTGCAAAACAAGACGGAGGCTTGCAAACATGAAAAGCAAAAAACAGCGGGGAATTATCGAATACATCCCCCGTGACCCCTCGGAACTGGAAGCAATGTCGGCAGACTGGGATATTACGCCCGATATGCTCAGCGCGTTAAAGCGCTGTCTCGAAGAAGGGACGGAGATTGAGTTTCTCTGCGTGTCCAGAACGCAGGGGAAGCACTATCCGAAGTGCGAACTCAGCATGGTCACGGCGGATGGCATTCGCCGCTGTCTCATCCTCAAACAGGCTGTCCGGGACGGTTGCCCCTACGGGAAACTCCACCTCCGGGAAGCCGACATTCGCCCGGAGGAACTCGACGACTACGAGAACGAGCGCGACGCCTATATCGCGGAGGTGTACCAGAATCAGGAGTGGAAAGTCACCCAGCATTTTTTGGCGCGACTGTTCGACTTGAAACAAAGCCGGATTTCGCAAATATTAAAGGAGCAGGGCGTCCGGCATAAACGCTGAACACACCCGCCCCGTCACTCAATTAAGGAGGAACTTCATTATGTTGAACCTTGCCATGTTGAACCTTGCCTGTCTGTCTCTGAATAACGAGGACTATCTGGAAAGCGGCCTGATTACCGACATCCCCGATACTCTGGAGGAGTTGAAACGGGAGTCCGAATCGTGGGACACCACCCCGGATATCCGGAATTGGCTGATAGAGCACCGGATTTCCGGCACGAAGTTCGACTTCCTGTGCTTCTCCAAGACGCACGGAAAGGGCTATCCGAAGTGCGAAGTCTGCATGGTGGCCCCGAACGGCTGTCGCCGTTTCGTCGTCCTCAAGCAGATTATCCTTAAGGGCGACCGCTACGGAGCCGTGGACGAGCATAAAACCACCCTCTCCATGGAGGTGATGAACGGCGGGGAAAAGAAGCGCAAGCGCTATATTGTGGAATTGTACAAGGAAACCAAGGTGACGCAGATGTTTCTCGCGCACTTGTTCGGCGTATCGCAGTCCAAGGTGTCCAAAGTCCTGAAAAAGGCGGGCGTCAAACATCCCAAGCGCAGGCGTTAAGTGCCCCGAAAACAGCGACGCGGACACCGTTGCAAGGTGTCCGCGTTCTGTTTAGCTCATCTGGCGGCGGCGGGAAATGTTCATGGTGCCGTCCATCATGGTATTGAGGGAATCGAGACTCTTCCCGGTGCCGAGCGCCACGCAGGAAATGGCGTCGTCCGCGACTACCGTGTGAATGCCCGTGCGGGCCGTGAGGAGTTTGTCGAACCCGTCGACCAGACTGCCCCCGCCCGTCATGATGATACCGTTCAGGGAGATATCCGCCACAAGTTCGGGCGGCGTGCGTTCGAGTACGGCGTGCACGGCCTCCAGAATCCGCTCTACGGGTTCCTCGAACGCGTCCATCATCTCCGTAGAGGAAATGGTCACGGAGCGGGGCAAACCAGTCAGCAGACAGCGCCCCTTGACTTCCATGCTGTCCTCGACTTCCTTCGGGAAGACGCAGCCGATACGTTTTTTCATATCCTCGGCGGTTCTCTCGCCGACGAGCAGATTGTGATTCCGGCGCATATACTTGACGACGGCCTCGTTGAACTGGTCCCCGGCAATCTTAATCGACGCCGATTCCACGACACCCGACAGCGAAATCACCGCGATATCCGCCGTGCCGCCGCCGATGTCGACCATCATGTGACCGTCCGGGCGGGAGATGTCGACGCCCGCCCCGATAGCCGCCGCGACCGGTTCCTCAATCAGGTACACCTTCCGGGCCCCGGCCTGAATCCCGGCGTCTACGACCGCGCGCTCCTCGACTTCCGTAATCCCTGACGGCACGCAGATAATCACGCGCGGCTTGAAAATCGAGAAACCCGATACTTTATGGATGAATTCGCGCAACATGCGTTCGGTCATGTCGTAGTCGGAGATGACGCCGTCCCGGAGAGGCCGAATGGCAACGATATTGCCGGGGGTGCGTCCGAGCATATTCTGGGCTTCCGCGCCCACGCGGAGGAGTTTTCCGGTATTCTTGTCGAGGGCCACGACGGAGGGCTCGTTGAGCACGATACCCTTTCCCTTGACGTAGACCAGAACCGACGCCGTGCCAAGGTCGATACCAATATCTTTGGACATACAGCCACCTCATCCAATCATTCTTGCCTGTCTCAAAAGGCGCGCCCCGCGGACGCGCGCAGAACGGAGAAAACTTCTCCCTCACAGTCAGCGCATTTTATTATAGCGGCACGGAATCGGGAATGCAAGTGCCTTTTTCCTGTTTTTACCGAATTGTCTCTCTTTTTTTCCAAATTGTCTTTCTTTCCGCCGGGGTCAATGCGACGGTCAGGCCGTAGACTGCCGCCGCGCCGCTGTCGCCGGGAGCGTCGACTTTCTTTCCGCCGGGGTCAGCGCGACGGTCAGGCCGTAGACCGCCGCCGCGCCGCCGTCGCGGAGTACGCGCGCACACGCGCAGAGCGTCGCGCCCGTGGTACAGATGTCGTCGACGAGCAGGACGCGCCGCCCCGACACGTCACGCCCCGGCGCGAGACTGTAAACGCCCGCCACATTCGCCCAGCGCGCCGCCGCGTCGGGGAGGCCCGACTGCGCCGGGTTATCGGCGATTTTGAGGAGCAGTCGTTCCGGACGCGTGTCCCAGTGGCGGCAGGCCGCCTCCGCCAGTAGTTCCGACTGGTTGTAGCCGCGTGTCCGACGCCGTTCGCGGCTGATGGGCACGGCGGCGACGGTATCGAACATCCCCGGGAGGCGCTCCGCCGCACAGGTAGCCAGTAACGCGCCCAGCGGTTCCGCCACCGACGCGCGCCCCGAGAATTTGAGCGCTAACAGCGTATCCCTGACCGCGCCCTCGTAGAACAGCGGCGCTGTACAGGTGAAACCCTGTACAGTACGGAAGCCGTCGCGGTCGGAGGTACGCGGCAGGGCGTCGGCACACGCGGCGCAGATTCCGGGGCGCGTCAGCACGGCCCCGCAGAACGGACACTTCGGCGGAAAGAGCAGGTCAAGGAAGCCATTCCAGAGCGCGTCAGAGCGTAACTTCATGGTTAGAACGCCGCCGCCAGACAGAACACGCCCGCGACGATACAGATACCGCCCGCGATTCTTGTACCGACGATGTAATGGCCCGTGGGTTCCCCGCCCCGGACAGTCCAGAGGTGTTGAAACTGCCAGACGGTTTCCGGTTTCAGCAGGCAGAGTACGCCCAGCGCCGACAGGCACAGGAACGCGAAAACAGCCAGTCCGAGGGGTACGCGGTTCGCGGCCTCGTAGGCGTCGCGCAGTTCGTCGGGCAGGTCGACCGTGACAGACGCGCCCATACACAACACCCCCCGTTATTCGTCGAACGCCAGCCGCACGCCGCCGTAGATTCCGGCGTCATTGCCGAGCGTGGCAAGCAGAATCTTGGTATCCCGGCAGGCGTGGAAAACGCCCTGGTGGAAGCCTTCCTCTAACGCGCCCAACAGAATCAGTCCGGCCTTCGAGACGCCGCCGCCGAGCAGTACGGCGTCGGGGTTCACCACATTGCAGACGGTCGCAATCGCCCCGCCCAACAGCGTACACACTTCTTTGACGACA
Organism: uncultured Oscillibacter sp.; assembly: GCA_946183175.1. Lineage (GTDB taxonomy): Bacteria > Bacillota > Clostridia > Oscillospirales > Oscillospiraceae > Oscillibacter. The sequence goes on along the minus strand of CAMHBH010000031.1, from coordinate 6,252 downwards.
TCCCCCGCCAGCGCGTCGCCGTTCTTCGCCTCGTCAAACACGTCCTTCGCCGTCAGCGGGTCGAACTTCTTCAGCGCCGTTACTTTCTTGTACTGCTCCATGCGCATTTTCGCCACGCGCACGACGCCCGTCGCCGACGCGTACTGCTCCAGACAGCCCCGGTTTCCGCAGTTGCACGGCACGGTCTCCTTCGGGTTCACGCGGATATGTCCCATTTCCCCGGCGGCCCCGGTGCTCCCGTTGAGGATTTTCCCGTCAAGGACGATTCCGCCGCCGACGCCCGTCCCGAGCGTCACCATGACGATACTCCGGAAGCCCTGTCCGGCACCCATCCACGCCTCGCCCAGCGCGGCTATATTCGCGTCGTTGCCCACGCGCACCGGAAGCCCCGAGAGTTTCGACAGCTCCCCGCGCACGTCCACCACGCCCCAGCCGAGGTTTACGCAGCGGTTCACGACGCCGTCGGCGTTGACCGCGCCCGGCACGCCGATTCCCACGCCGCAAACGTCCTTGGCGGTCAGGTCGTGGTTTTTCATGTTGCCTTGAATGGCGGCTGCGATATCCGGCAGAATCCGCGAGCCGCTGTCGGAAACGTCCGTGGGAATCTCCCACTTCTCGACGAGCGTGCCGTCGCTCTCGAACAGGCCCAGCTTGCAGGTCGTCCCGCCGAGGTCTACGCCGTAACCGTACTTCTTCATATACAGCCCTCCGTTATGTTCGCCACGTATACGGTTTATGATGGAATATGGTACCATATCCCGCCGGGAATTGCAACGGCTTTTTCGCCCCTTGCAACGCGCGGGAATTTGTGGTACACTCTAGCGCAAAATCATTGCCACAGGAGGCCGACATGCCAACACTCCAAGAGGAAATCGCCCGGCGCCGGACATTCGCTATCATCTCCCACCCCGACGCCGGAAAAACCACGCTAACCGAAAAACTGTTGCTCTACGGCGGGGCTATCGCGCAGGCGGGGGAAGTACGCGGCAAGCGCGCCCGCGCCGCGACTTCCGACTGGATGGAAATCGAACGCCAGCGCGGTATCTCCGTGACTTCCTCCGTCATGCAGTTCCAGCATGACGGCTACTGTGTCAACATCCTGGACACCCCCGGACACCAGGATTTCTCCGAGGACACCTACCGCACGTTAATGGCCGCCGATTCCGCCGTGATGGTCATCGACGGCGCGAAGGGCGTCGAACCCCAGACGCGGAAACTGTTCCGCGTGTGCGCGTTGCGGAGTATCCCAATTTTCACCTTTATTAACAAGCTCGACCGCGACGCCCGCGACCCGCTCGAACTCTGCGAGGAAGTCGAACGGGAATTGGGAATCGGCACCTGCGCGGTCAATTGGCCCATCGGTTCCGGGCGCGACTTCCGGGGCGTCTACGACCGCGAGCGCGACCGGGTACTGTTCTACAGCGCCGGGAGCCACGCCCAAAAGGCCGCCGTCACGGAATTGTCGCTCAGTGACCCCGAACTCGATACCGTCCTAGGCGCACAGCGCGCCGCCGCGTTGCGGGAGGAAATCGAACTGTTGGAGGCCGGACAGGAGTTTGACCTGTCGGCGGTTCGCGACGGCACGCTGTCCCCGGTATTCTTTGGTTCCGCGCTGACGAATTTCGGCGTAGAGCCGTTTCTGGAAGCGTTCCTGCGTATGACGACCCCGCCGCTGTCGCGGCAGGCCGACGCCGGAACCGTCGACGCCTTTTCGCCGGACTTCTCCGCGTTCGTGTTCAAGATTCAGGCCAACATGAACAAGGCCCACCGCGACCGCCTCGCGTTTCTGCGTATCTGTTCGGGGGAGTTCCGGCGCGAGAACGAATACTTTCACGTCCAGAGCGGAAAGAAACTCCGCCTCAGCCAGCCACAGCAGATGATGGCCGCCGAAAGGGAAATCGTGGAGGAGGCCTACGCCGGGGACATTATCGGCGTATTCGACCCGGGCCTGTTCGCAATCGGCGACACCGTGACCATCCCGGGGAAGAAATTCCGCTTCGAGGGAATCCCGACCTTTGAGCCCGAACATTTTATGCTCGTCTCCCCGAAAGACACCATGAAGCGCAAGCAGTTTATTAAAGGTACGGAGCAAATTGCGCAGGAGGGCGCTATCCAAATATTCAAGCGCCCCGGGGCCGGACTGGAAGAGGTGATAGTAGGCGTCGTGGGAACGTTGCAGTTCGACGTGTTCCAGTACCGTATGCGGAGCGAGTACGGCGTAGAGTTACGCATGGAGGGCTTGCCGTTCGACCATCTCCGGCGCGTGACGGCACTGCCCGGAAAGCCCGACGACCTCGTACTGTGTACGGGGGCCGCCGTGCTGGAGGACTTCCGGGAACGTCTGTTGATAGCCTTCGAGGGCGAATGGAGCGTAGGCTTTCTGACGAAACACAACCCGGGCCTGGAATTGGCGCTTGACCTGTCGGTGTAAGGGGACGCGCGATGGAGAACAGACGACAGGGCCAGACACCCCAGCGGCGTCCGCCCGTGCGGCCCCGTTCGTATCCGCCGCAAGCGCCGTACCCGCCGCCGACTACTCCCCAATCCCGCGCCTACCCGCCACAGCCCCGCACGTATCCGCCGCCGCAAGTCACCGCGCCCCGTAAGGTTCCGCAGGCGTCGCCGATTCGCAAGCCCCCGGCGGCACCGACACCGCGCAAGACCCCGCAAATATCGCAACCCCGGAAAGTTCCGGCGGCACCGACACCGCGCAAGGCCCCGCAAGTCCCGCAAACCCGCAAGGCCCCGGCGGCAACAATACGAAAAGCTGTCCCGAACTCCGAACCCCGCTTCCGCGACGTACTCTGGTCCCAAACCCGCGACGCCCCCGCGCAAAACCGCCTCGCGTCCCTGTGCGCCCTGCTCTACGCGCTGATTCATGTCTTTTGCGGCGTCCTGCTCATTTACCCGCTCAACATCCTGACAGCCCGCATGCCGTCCGTACTCTCGGCGCTTGTCCGGGCGCTCCTGCCCGGGCTTATCGGGGCCGTACTCTGCGCGCTGTCGCGCTACCCCTTGCGCCTCGAAAACCGCGTCGGCCTCTCCGCCTACCGGAAACTCCTCCGCGCCCTGCTGACACTCCTCGTCGGCGTCCTGCTCCTGATGTGGGGCGAATGGGGCGCTTTGCGGCAAGTCGCGCGCTTTGTACTGCTCTTCGTCGCCGGGCCGCTCGCCTCCGGTACCGCGCTGTCCGTACTGTTGCTCTATGCGGATTGGCTCTACGATATGGAAGAAGAGGAGGACGCGTAACCGATTGGCTACGCGTCCCTGTTCATGTCGCGGGCAGTTCGTCCAGCGAGGCGAATGTGAATCCCATTTCTTCCCAGCGCGTCAGAAGGTCGTCTAAAATCTCGGCGTTCGTGCGGGAAGTCGAGTGCAACAACACGATTGCGCCGTCGTGAATGCGCGGCAACAGCTTTCCGTAGGCCTCTTCGTGCGTCGGCTGCTTGTCCTGGTACCAGTCGACGTAGGCCAAACTCCAAAAAATAGTTTTGTAGCCCAGCGCCCGCGCCTGCCGCAAATTCTCCACGCTGTACTTGCCCTGCGGCGGGCGGTAGTAGTGCGACAACTCCCGGCCCGTCGTGTCGCGGTAGAGCGCCGCGAGGCTTTCCAGCTCCTGCTCGAAATCCTCCTGCGCGGCGATTTTCGACATGTCCGGGTGGTGGTACGTGTGATTCCCGACGATGTGCCCCTCGTCGCCCATGCGCCGCACGATATCCGGGGCCGTCTCGACCATGTTCCCCACGACGAAAAACGCCGCCGGGGCGTTATGCTTCTTCAGCGCGTCAAGGATTTGGTTCGTGTAGCCGTTCTCGTAGCCACAGTCGAACGTCAGGTACAGCACGCGCTTTCCGGTGTCGCCCAGAAAGTGGGCGTCGTAGCGCGACAACTCCTCTTGCGTGGCGTTGCCGACGGGCGTCCCGCCCTCTTTCGGGAAGGACAGCCCCCAGTTCGCGGCGGACGCCGGAACCGCCGCCGAACCCGTAACGACGGACACTTTCTGTCTGCCGTTGCGGTACAGGACGGCGAATAGTAACACGAATGTCAGCGGCAAAAGGACGTAGAACAGCAAACGTCGGCGCGAACGCGGCATGACGGTAACCCCCTTAGTTTCAGTAACCGATATCATGCCGCGAAATCCGCAAACTATGCGCGGAAAACTTTCGGTTGCAATTTGCGCGATTTTCCGCTATCATGGTAAAAAACGGAAAGGGAGGAATCCTGCATTGCTACAGCGTAAGGACATTCGCGTTTACCTGGCGTTCGAGGCCCTGATTTTCGTCGCGATTAAAGTCGCGGAGTTCACCATGCCCGTACAGCTCACAAAGTGTATCATGTACTCGGCGATTCTCGGCAACACCGTCATGGGCGCACACCTTTTCTGGCGCTACGGCTTCTCGCCGTCCTACCGGCACGAGGCGCTCATTTTCTGCGCCCTGCTGGTCAACTGCGTCGCCGACATTTTCCTGACCCTCACGGGCGGGGAGAGTATGTATATTCCGGGCTTCGCCTGCTTCTGTACCGTGGAGATAATCTACGCCGCCTATCTGCGCCCCGACTTCCGCAACCTGTGCGTGCGCGCGGCCTTACTCGTCGCGGCGTTGCTGTTCGCGCGGGCAATCGGACTTCTGACGTTCCCGAATGCGCTCGGCCTGTTCAACCTGACCCTCGTCGGGGCCAACGCGGTATGCGCGTGGCTCGCGCGCCGTACGGACAAAACTTTCGCGGCGTTGCTGTTCGCGCTCGGCCTGACTTGCTTCTTTATCGGAGATATCAGCGTCGCGTTAGAAATCATGCTTCCGGCGGGGACGCTCGCCCAATGGGCCGCGAAACTCGCCGTCTGGACGTTCTACGTACCCGCGCAAGTGCTGATTGTGCTGTCCTACGCGGAGAGAATCCGCGTGTAACGCTTCCGGCCCGCACGGGGAACGCTAGAAATGCCTCCGGCCCCATACAGGGCCGGGTTTTTGTTGCCTATTTGCGCCGCGCGGACAGGGAACGGGCCAATTCCGCGAGGAATCCGTCGCCGTCGTAGGCCGACACGGCCGCGACTGCCCCCTCGGTACAGTCCCGTACCAGTTCGCCGCACTTCTCCACGCCGTACAGGTCGACGTAGGTCACTTTGCCGCTCTCCCTGTCGGAACCTATCGGCTTCCCGAACTCCGCCGCGTCGGCGGTCACGTCGAGCACGTCGTCGCGAATCTGGAACGCCAGCCCGATTCCGTGCCCGTACTCCGCCGCCGCCGCCAGCAGTCCGGGGGCCCCCGACACCGCCGCGCCTAATTGACAGCTCCCCGCAATCATCGCGCCCGTTTTCAGGCGGTGGACTTCCCGGAGTTCGTCCGGGGTTTTGGGCGCGTGAAGCGTATCGAGTACCTGTCCGGCGACCATGCCCGACGCCCCGCACGCCCCCGACAGTATCCGAACACACGCTATCCGGGTTTCGGCGTCGAGGCCCGGCGCGCCCGCAATCAGCCGGAATGCCTCCGACTGTAGCGCGTCCCCGGCGAGTACGGCTAAAGTCTCCCCGTAGGCCTTGTGATTCGCCGGACGCCCCCGCCGGAAGTCGTCGTTGTCCATACAGGGTAAGTCGTCGTGAATCAGGGAGTAGGTGTGGACGAGTTCGAGCGCACAGCCCACCGGCAACGCCCGCCGCCAGTCGGCCCTGCCCGCCGCCGCGAAGGCGAGCGTCAGTACGGGCCGGATACGCTTCCCGCCCGCCAGCAGACTGTAGCGCATGGACTCGTACAGGTCGGCCCACGGCGTTTTCTCCGCGAACAGCCCGCCCAAATACGCCTCCACCGCCTCCCGGTACTCGTCGTACTGTCGCGCGAAATTCATGCCGGCTCCTCCCCGCCCGCGAACGGCGTCTCAATCGGCGCGCCGTCGGGGCCCTTCATCAGCTTGACTACCTTCTGTTCGGCGCGGTCGAGTTCCCCGGAACAGTCCGCAATCAGCGCCGTCCCTTCCTCGAACAGCGTCAGGGAATCCGCTAACGGCGCGTCGCCGCGCTCCAGCCGCGCTACGATTTCCTCTAAACGCCCCAGCTTCTGCTCAAAAGTCATGTTTCGCCTCCGTTCCCGCCCGCGTTTTTCGGCGGACGCCCCCGGCGTTTCTTCGGCGGTTGCTCTCCGCTTATAGTCTCCGTTTCCGCTTTCGGCGCTTCGTCTACAATTACAGTCTCCGCCTCCGCCTTTGGCGGACGCCCCCGGCGTTTCTTCGGCGGTTGCTCTCCGCTTATAGTCTCCGTTT
>CAMHBH010000030.1 GCA_946183175.1 uncultured Oscillibacter sp. | reverse complement strand
TCTGGTCGGGGCAGTCCGCCTCCTCGACGCGGATTCGCCCCGGCTCTATCAGAATCGTATTGAATCCGTCGTCGCCCTCGACGACGTAGCGCTCCGCGTCCTCTACGCGCCCGAGGTCTACCCGCCGCACGGGTTCCCCGTCTACGTAGATTACCGCGACTAGCGGCGACGTGTTGTCGCGCGGGCGTAACAGGAAAAACAGGCAGATTCCCAGCACCGCCGCGAAAATCAGTACCCACAGGCGCGTTTTCATACGCTTTCCTCCCGTCCGTCGCGGAGCAGTTCCGCGAAACTCCGGATGTAGACATCACACAGCGCGCGCAATTCGGGCTCGTCGTCGGCGAAATCGCGGTCGTAGACGCCGACGGTACGCATACCCGCCCCGCGCGCCCCCCGGCACGACAGCAGACTGTCGTCGAACAGCGTACAGTCCCCGGGACGAACGCCCAGTATCGACGCCGCCGCGCGCCAGAGTTCCGGCGACTGCTTCTCAATATTCAATTCCTGCGCGAAAATCAGGCGCTCGAAGTAGCCCCCGATTCCCAGGTGTTCCAGCGCGTCCCGACAGTGTTCCGGGACGCTCGAAGTCACGATTGCCAGCCGTTCCCCGTCGCCCCGGCACTGTTCCAGGTACGCCCGCGCGCCCGGCTTCAACGGCACTGTCCGGTACAGTCCCCGCGCCAGTTCCATCCACTCCGCCATGATTTCCTCACAGCTTTCCGACAGGCCGCAAAAGCGTTTCGTGAACTCCGCCGCAAGCGGGAAAATCGTGTGGGCCACGCCTTCATAGTACGCGCGCGTGTACGGAATCCCGCGCCGTGCCAGAAACGTCCGGTCGACATCCTTCCAGATTCCGTTTGAATCAATCAAAGTTCCGTCAAGGTCGAACAGAAGCAAAATTTCCTCCTTACTTTCGCGGCGGTGTATGTCCCCCTTTGCGCCGGGGTATTACGTCCCCTTTGCGCGGGGCGTCGCGCTTACTTGACAGCCCGCTCCGCGTCTTTCGGGGCGACGTAGATTGTCCGGCAGGTGGTGTAGACGACCATGCCGGGACGCGCGCCGACGGGCTTTTTGACGTAGCGGGCGGGGGTGTAGTCGACGGGGACTTTGTTCCCGTCGCGGGCCTGAGACCACCACGCCGCCAGCGCCGCCGCCTCGGCGATATCGTCCTCTCCGGGCGTCCGGCCCTCCGTACACAGGATGACGTGGGAACCGTGTATTTTCTGCGTATGGAACCACCAGTCCGAACGGCCCGCCGCTTTCGTCAGGGCGTCATTCTGCCGGTTGTTGCGCCCGACGAGAACCCGAAGCCCCGACGCGGTACGGTATTCGCGGGGGCGGCCCGACGTTTTCGGCTCTTTCTTACGCGCCTTGTCGGCGTTGCCCCGCAGGAAGCCGCCCTCGCGCAACTCCCGCCGGATGTCGAGAAAGTCCTGTTCGGTCTCCCCCTTGGACAGCTCTTCCAGTACGCTGTCTAAATACTCGATATCCCGCCGCGCCAGCTCCATTTGCCCGGATAACGCCTTTTCGGCGTTGCGGGCGCGCGTGTAGCGCTTGTAGTATTTGGCGGCGTTCTGCTGGGGTGTCAGGAGGGGGTCGAGCGGTACTGTGACTTCCGGCGCGTCGGGGGCGTAGAAGTTCTCGCAGGTCAGCGACGCCTGTCCGCGCTCCATGCGGTACAGGTTCGCGGTGATGAAGTCGCCGTACTCCCGCCAGAGGTCGCGCTTCCGGGCGTCCTGATAGTCGCGCTCCTGTAGGCGTAGCTTACGTTGCAGGCGGTCGCGGGCGGTGGTGGCGGCCCGGACGAGTTCCGCGCCCCGAATCCGCGTCCGCTCCTTGCGTTCGCGCTCCCCGTAGAATGTATCGAGCAGGGAGGAACAGTCGGGGAAGCGCGCGGCGTCGGCGGCGGGGCCGTATTGCAGAATGGGCACACAGGAAAAGTCGAAGGGTTGTCCGTCGCGGGTGAGCAGGTACGGCGTGAAGCGGCTTTCCTGTACGTCGCCGGAGAGTGCGCGGAGGGCGTCCCACAGACGCCGCGCGGCGTCGCCGTCGATGTCGGGCAGACGGGCGTCGGGTTCGCCGCAGGCCCGGAAAGACAGTTCCCTTGCCAACAGCGGCGACAGGCCGAAGTATTCCCGCAACAGGAATTGGTCAACGGGCCTTTCGGCATTGGCGCGGAGGCATTCGTAGAAGCCGCTTTCGGTTTCCTCCGTGAACGGAAGGCGGTCTTGCGGGGCGGGTTCGCGGTAGAATAGCCCGGGTAAAATTGGGCGGTCGGGGGCCTGTTCGGCGTCGACGCGCCGCAGACTATCGACAATGCGCCCGTCGGCGTCGAGCAGAATCAGGTTTGCGCGGCGCGGAATCGCCTCCAGAATGAGGGTACGGCGTCCGGCGCGCCCGAGTTCGTCGGTGGTGTCGATGTCCAGGCGCACGAGGCGCTCTAGGCCAGGCTGTTCCAACGAGACAATCCGCCCGCCGGAGAGGTGCTTCCGGAGGAGCATACAGAACATGGGCGGGGCGGCGGGGTTGTCCGGGGCGCGCCCGGAGAACTGTACTCGGGGGGCGTCGGCGGCGGCGCAGAGCAGGAAGCGGAGATTTCCCCGCAGGAGCAGGAGAACCCTGTCCCGCGAGGGCTGGAAAACCTTCTCAATCCGAAGCCCCGCCATGCGGGGCCGGAGTTCGTCCGTGACGGCCCGCAAGAATACGGCGTCGAGTGCCATTACGTTTCCTCCTCCATGATGACGCGAAAGAGTTCGTTCGCGCGTGTACGCTGTCCGGTGAGGTAGAGCCACCCGAACAGCGCCTCCAAAGCGGTCGCGCCGGCGTACTGCGCGCGGCTTGCGTGGCCCGGGACGCTGTGTGGGTGGGCGTTGCGCCCGCGCCGGAATACGGCCTCCTCCTGCTCGGTCAGCAGGGGGCGGATACGCTCCGCGCCGAGGGCCTGCGCCTCCGCGCGCACGAGCGTAATGGCCGCCTGATGGAGTCCGTGCCCGGTGGCCCTGCCGTGTACGCACAGCCACGTACGCACGAGCAGTTCGTAGACGGCGTCGCCGACGTGCGCGAGGCCCAGCGAACTCAGGCCCTGTAGGGTCTCGTCGGGCAGAACTGGCGAGAAATAGTCTTCCATGCGCCCTCCTTGGTAAAGTCACGAATCAGCAGTTGCAGCCGTCGTTACAGCAGTTGTTATTGTTTCCGCAGCCGCCGCAGCCGTTCCAGCCGCAATTCCCGCAGCCGCCGTTGTTGCCGCAGCAGCACCAGAGCACCAGCAGAATGATAATCCACCAGCAGGAATTGTTACCGAAGCCGTTGCCGCAAGAGTTGTTACACATAATGGGACCTCCCTGTGAGATGTAGACCGTGAAAGCGGCCTCAACTCATCGTATGCGGCGCGCGGGCGTTGGTGCGTGCCTGACAGGGAAAATGCCCCTCCCCCTTGACACGGGGCGGGATAATCAGTCGTTGGCAATGCGGTAACTGAGCGTAAGAAGGCTGTCAGAGAAGTGGATGTTCTCGAACTTGACTTCCGGGTGTGTGCTGTCGAGTTCCAGGTTGGTGAAGTTCCAGAAGCCCCGGACGCCCAGCGAAATCAGGCGGTCTGCGACATCCTGCGCCGCGCCGCGCGGCACCGTCAGCACGGCCACGTCGACGGGGTTCCCGCGAAGCCATTCGTCAACGTCGTCCATGTCGCGCACGGCCACGCCGTTGACGGTACAGCCCACGACGGCGGGCGCGGTATCGAACGCGGCGTCGACGGAGAAGCCGCACTTGGCGAAGGGGAAATTTTGCAGCAGGGCGTGTCCGAGGTGGCCCACGCCGACTAAAATCAAATGGTGGTCGCGGTCTACGCCCAGAATGCGCCCGATTTCCTCGCAGAGTTCGCGGACGTGGTAGCCGTAGCCCTGCTGGCCGAACTCCCCGAAGCAACTGAAGTCCTGCCGGATTTGGGAGGCCGTGATTCCCATTTCGCGCCCCAGCGACAGCGACGAAATACGCGTAATTCCGCGCGCGCGCAGGTCGCTTAACTGCCGGTAATATCGTGGCAGACGCCGGATGACGGCGTCCGAAATGTTTTCCTTTCGCAAAACGTTCTCTCCTATCTCCGAATGCCTCCGCGTCCTTGCGCGGAACGTAAAACCACTCCATGTTACAGTTTACACAAGCCGCCGCCGCTTGTCAATGGTTTTGTGGAGCAAGAAAACGTCGTGGTATGTGTGTGGTAATCGCTGGCAAAGGTGCGTTTGCCAACCGACACCGTAAAAATCCGGATTTCTCGCACTTTTTGAGCGTTGATAATCTGTCGCCTCCCCCGTTGACACGGGAGAGGCTTTTTCGCGTAGCTGACAGGTTTCCATGCGCGGCGGGGCCTCACGGGACGCCGAGCCAGGCGAGGGACAGCCGCAACAAGTACGGGGTGGCGTACAAGTCCAGCGCCGCGCCGGACAGCAGAATCAGCGTACAGAGCGCCGTACACATCCGGCGGTCGGGGGGCGCGGCGCGTCTCCCGTTGGACACCCGGAAGAGCCACCCGGCGCGCTCCATCGACGAGAGCGACAGCAGAAAGAAGCAGGGCATAGTCAGCGCGGCGCGGATACCGAGGGCGGCGGCGCTAAGTACGATTCCCTCCCAGCCGAACGCCGCCGCGAAACAGCCGATAGAGAAGGAGAGTAGGAAGCCGAACGCGGCGGCAGTCAGGCAGACTAACGGGGCACCTAGAGAAGTAAAGCCCCACAGGAATACCAATAAGGGCATACGGAACCAAGTGGCGAGCGTGGAGGCGGCGCGGGATACGTCGACAGAAGAGGGGCGCGGATTCCGGCAGTAATCGGATAAGACGCGGCGCAGTTCGGCGACGGAAGCGTCGGGGGAGCCGAGGGCGAGGACTTGTCCGGCCCCGGCCCCGGCGAGGAAGCAGAGCGATAAGCACAGAACCGCGCGCGCGTGATTGTTCTTGTCCAACGGCCTCACCTCTCCCGCATTCTATGCGGGGGCGGGTTCCGCTATGCACGAGTTTGTCACAGTCGGCAAATGCCCAGTTCAGCTATGCACGAGTTTCGAGAGGCGCGCGGCGATTGCGTCGAGGAACTGTTCGCTGTCGACGACGTGCACGGGGAAGCCGGGTTCGACAAGCCCGGACAGGTCTCCGGTCATGGTACCCTGTCCGAGGGTGTCGAGGCAGGCGGTTTCGAGCATGTCGCCGAACGCCGACAAGTCGGACAGGCCGTCCATTTCGCCGCGCTTGCGGAGCGCGCCCGACCAGGCGTAAATTGTCGCCATGGGGTTCGTGGAGGTCTTTTCGCCCTTGAGATAGCGGTAATAGTGTTTCGTGACGGTGCCGTGTGAGGCCTCGTACTCGTAGACGCCGTCGGGGGAGACGAGCACGGAAGTCATCATAGCCAGGGAGCCGAACGCGGTGGCAATCATGTCGCTCATCACGTCGCCGTCGTAGTTTTTGAGCGCCCAGATGAAGCCGCCCTTAGACCGGACGGCGCGGGCGATTGCGTCGTCAATGAGGGTGTAGAAGTAGGTCAGGCCGAGGCGCTCGAACTGTTCCTTATAGCGGGTGTCGTAGAGTTCCTGAAAGATTTCCTTGAAAGCGCCGTCGTAGACTTTGGAAATGGTGTCTTTTGTGGAAAACCACAAGTCCTGTTTGGTATTGACGGCGAAGCGGAAACAGCTTTCGGCGAAGGAGCGTATGCTGTCCTCCGTATTGTGCTGGGAGAGCCAGACCGCGCCGCCGGAAACTTGCTGTACCATACGGTCAATGGTATTGCCGTCGCGGTCGGTGAAGGTGAACGTAGCGGTTCCGGGGGTTTTGGTACGCAGGTCGACTGCCTTGTAAACGTCGCCGTAGGCGTGGCGGGCGACGGTAATCGGGGCCTCCCACGTTTTCACGACGGGTTTCAGGAACGGGAGCACGATGGGCGCGCGGAAGGCGGTACCGTCGAGAAAGGCGCGGATGGTGCCGTTCGGGGACTTCCACATTTCCGTTAATTCCGGGTACTCCTCCATTCTCTGCTGATTGGGCGTAATGGTGGCGCACTTGACGGCGACGCCGAGATGTTTCGTGGCGTTGGCGGCGCGCAGGGTAATCTGGTCTTTGGTGGCGTTACGGTTCAGCAGGCTGAGGTCGTAGTATTCGGTTTTCAGGTCGACGAAAGGCAGAATCAGTTTTTCCTTAATCCACGCCCACAGAATGCGGGTCATTTCGTCGCCGTCCATCTCCACAAGCGGAGTTGTCATTTTGATTTTCGCGGTCATAAAAAGTCACCTTCCTGAAATATCCCCCGCCCCGTGACGGGGAGGGGGAAGAAAAATCAGATACCGAGCTGAATCCAAAGGCGGTTGTACAGCGCGCGGGTATCGGGCGGGGTATTTTCGTACATCTCACAGCGGGCGAGTACGTCGGGGGGCGTCACCATGATGTCGTAGAGTTCGGGGGGCATTTCCTCCCCGTACAGCTCCTCGTAATAGGCCGGGTACTGCTCCAGCGCTTCGGAGTTCGGCGACGCGTAGCGGATATAGTCCATATTCGCGAGGTTGGCTTCCGTGGACGCGATAAAGTTTATCCACGCTTCGGCCTCCTCCATATGGGGCGCGTCTTTGAGCACACACATGGCGTCTACGAACCAGTTGGCCCCCTCCTCCGGGATGACGTAGCGCAAATCCTCGTTGTTTTCCAACATCGACAGGTAGTCGCCGGCGTAATAGGACGCAATCGCGGCGTTTCCGCCCTCCATCGTCTGGAATACTTCGTCCATGACCTTCCCCTGGAAGACGCCCCGCCGCGACGCCTCGTCGAGTACCCGGTAGGCGGCGCGGATTTCGCTTTCGTCGGTGGTGTTGACGGAGTAGCCCAGGTACATGAGCGCCTCGCCGATGGCGTCGCGGGAGTTGTTGATAAGCAGGACTTTCCCGGCGTTGCGCTCGTCGTAGAGCGCGCCCCAGCTCGTCACGGGCCCGTCAACCATGGTGGGATTGTAGATAATGCCCAGCGTGCTCCACGTATAGGGCACGGTGTACTTGTTCTCGGGGTCGTAGGAGAGGTTCCGGAAACGCGGGTCAATCAGGGCGAAATTCGGAATGTTGTCGTAGTTGAGCTCGGAGAGCATATCTTCCTCAATCAACTGCGCAATCATATAGTCCGACGGCACAATGACATCGTAATCGGCCCCGCCGCTTTTGAGCAGGGAGTACATGGTCTCGTTGCTCTCGGCGGTCTGGTAGTTGACGCGGATTCCGGTTTCGGCCTCGAACTGGTCGATTAAGTCGGCGTCGATATACTCGCCCCAGCTACAGACGTTCACGACGGGGATGGACTGAGTTTCCGTGGTCAGGAACGACACGGTTACGACGAAGCACACAGCCGCCGCCGCGACGAGGCCCCACTGTACGTAACGGCCCGTGCGGGTGGCGAAGAAGCGCCGGAGGCGTTCGCCGATTGGCTCTTTACGGGCGGCGGGGGCGTTCTTACGGCGTTCCTGCCGGATTTCGCCGACGTTGACAATGACGAGTAAGACAAGCACCGTCAGGAAAAGGAGCGTCGAAACGGCGTTGATTTCGGGGGTGACGCGGCGTTTCGTCATGCCGTAGATGGTCATGGCGAGGGTGGACGTGGACGAACCCGCCGTAAAGTAGGATATCACGAAATCGTCGATGGACATCGTGAAGGCAATCAGCGCCCCGGAGATGATTCCGGGCTTGATTTCGGGAAGCATGACTTTCCAGAATGCCTGCATCCACGTACAGCCGAGGTCTTGCGCGGCGTCCATGAGGTTACGGTCCATTTGGCGCAGTTTGGGGGCCACGTTGAGAATGACGTAGGGGATATTAAACGCGATATGGGCCAGCAGAAGGGTACCGAGGCCGAGCGTCAGCCGGGTCGGGAGTACGACCGCCGACTGTACGCCGTTGAACCAGCGCGCGAAGCCGCCCCATAGCTGGAAGAACGCCACGAAGAACAGGCACAGCGAAACGCCCGTGACAATGTCGGCGTTCATCATGGGGATATTGTTGACGGTCAGGAGCGCGTCGCGGCGGCGTCGCGGGAGGCTGTAGAGGCCGATGGCGGCGAACGTCCCGGCGAGGGTCGAAATCAGCGTGGCGAGTAAGGAGACCAGCAGCGTCATGTAGACGCTCTCGACGATGAGGCGGTTGTGCAACATCGACTGGTACCAGTGCAGGGAGAACCCGCGCCACACGGCACTGCTGTCGCCCTCGTTGAAAGAGAAGATAATCAGGAGGGCAATGGGGGCGTAGAGGAACAGGAACACAAGCCCAATTAAGAAGCGGCTCCCGGTACGGCGATTCTGTCTCATAACATCACCGCCTGTTCTTCACCCTCCCCGAAGTGGTTCATGAGGGCCATGCAGAGTACGACGATAATCATCATGACCATAGAAATCGCCGCGCCGAGGTGGGGATTGTACGCGCCGCCGAGGAACTGCTGTTCGATAAGGTCGCCCAACATCATTTGGGTACCGCCGCCGAGGAGGCGCGAGATAGCGAACGTCGACACCGACGGCACGAAGACCATGGTCACGCCGGAGAGTACGCCCGGGAGCGACAGCGGCAGAATGACGCGGAGAAAGACCTGTACGGAATCCGCGCCCAAGTCGCGCGCGGCCTCCAGGAGATTGCGGTCAAGTTTGAGAATGACGGAGTAGATAGGCAGAATCATAAACGGGAGGTAGTTGTAAACCATGCCGAGCGTGACGGCCCCGGGGGTGCGGAGCATTTGGAAGGCTTGTATTTCCTGTCCGGTCACGGAGTTGAGCAGGGAGAACAGCCCGATTTTCTGGAAAAGCTGGTTGAGCAGTCCGTTATTCTCAAGGATGGACATCCAGGAGTAGGTGCGCAGAAGGAAGTTCATCCACATGGGAAGCATAATCAGCGCGAGGGCGACGCGCTGGAAGCCGGGGCCCTCCCCCGCCATAAAGTAGGCGGCGGGGTAGCCGATAAGCAGACAAATGAGCGTCGCGACGGCGGCGAGGCGGAACGACCGCACGAAGACCGAGGCGTAAATGCCCATATCGGTAAAGTTTTCGAGGGTGGCGACAGATTCCGAAGTCGTGAAGGCGTAGACCGCCATAATGAGAATGGGAATCACGACGAGCAGGAACAGCCACACGGCGTAGGGCAGGGCCAGCAGGGACAACTTACGATTCATTGCCTTGCTCCTCCCGCGCCTCGTCCGCGCCGTTGAGTTCGTCGTACTCGTCGGAGAAGGACGAGTAATCGCCGAACATCCCGGAGTATTCGCTTTTCTTCATGACGTGGATGCCGTCGGGGTCGATTTTAATGCCGATTTTCGACCCGACGGGCGAATGGTCGGTCGTCTGAATCAGCCACTTGAAGCCCCGGAAGTCGACGATAATGTCGTACTGCATGCCCTTGAAGGTCACGTTCGTGACGGTGCCCGTAAGCTGTCCCTGTTCGACGGGTACAATGTCGATGTCCTCGGGGCGGATAACCACGTCTACGGGTTCATTTTCGGCGAAACCGCCGTCAAGACACGCGAACTGCCGCCCGTACATCTTTACGACCTTATCCTTGACCATAACGCCGTCGATGATATTCGATTCCCCGATAAAATCGGCGACAAAGGCGTTTTTGGGTTCGTTGTAGATATCCTCCGGGGTGCCAATCTGCTGGATGTTGCCCTTGTCCATGATGACAATCGTGTCGGACATGGTAAGCGCTTCCTCCTGGTCGTGCGTGACGTAGATGAACGTAATGCCGACCTGCTGTTGAATGCGCTTGAGTTCGATTTGCATATCTTTACGGAGTTTGAGGTCAAGCGCGCCGAGGGGTTCGTCAAGCAAGAGCACTTTCGGGCGGTTGACGAGCGCCCGCGCGATTGCGACGCGTTGCTGTTGGCCGCCGGAGAGGGCGTCGACGCGGCGGCGCTCGAAGCCTTTCAGGCTGACGGATTCCAGCATTTCCATGACGCGGCGGTCGATTTCCTCGTTGGAGAGTTTCGCGCCGCGCCTGCTGTTCGGGTTCGGGACGCGCTGCATACGCAGTCCGAAGGCGACATTCTCGTAAACGTCCAGGTGCGGGAACAGCGCGTATTTCTGGAATACGGTGTTAATCTGCCGCTTGTGGGGCGGTACGTCGTTGATACGCACGCCGTCGAAGAACACGTCGCCGGAGACCGGGGTCGTGAAACCGCCGATAATGCGAAGCGTCGTAGTCTTGCCGCACCCGCTGGGCCCGAGGAGCGTCAGAAACTCCTTGTCGTTGATGTAGAGATTGATATTGTTGAGTATCGTCTCGCCGTCATACGCCATGCAGAGGTTTTGCAGGCGAATCAGCTCTTTGGACATTTATCCTCCCCCATTTCTCGTAAATTCGGATAGAGTAACGGCGCGGGAAACCCGCGCCCGGTTGCGCAAGGTGTAGGCAGTATCACTCCAGAAGTTTTTCGAGCTGGTCGTAGAGCAATTCGCGGCTGAGCGCGCCGATTTGGTAGGAGTGTAACGTACCGTCGGCGTTGAGGAAGTAGGTGGAGGGAATCGCGCTGACGCTGTAGGCGTAGGCCCCCTCGGATTCGGTGTCGTAGTAGACGGGGAACACGTAGCCCTGTTCGGTGAGAAAGTCCCGTACGACCTCGACAGTCTCGCTCTGTCCGTCGGTGAGGTCGGTCATGACGAACGCGACGCGGTCGCCGTAGTCCTGAAAGGCCTCGTCGAAGTAGGGCAACTCCCCCCGGCAGGGCGGACACCATGTCGCCCAGAAATTGAGCACGACGGGCGTCCCGGCGAAGTCGGAGAGGCGGACGCTTTCGCCGTCGGCGTTGAGCATGGAGAAGTCGGGCGCGGTCATGTCCGCGACGGCCTCCGCGTCGGGCGTCGCCTCGTACTGCTCCGACAGGCGGCTGTAGGACAGGCGCACGATGAGCAACAGGGCGACGATAGCGCCTCCTGTCAGCAGGATAAGTTTCGAGTTACGCACGGGAAAGCCTCCTTTCACAGCAAAAGCGTCATGACGCGGGACAGGTACCCGGACGCCATAGCGACGCCGGAGAGTATCAGGAAGACGCCGCAGGCGATTTGAAACGCGCGGTAGCGGCGTTTGACGAAGGCGAAGGCGTTGCGGAGCTGGTCGATGAGGACGGCGGAGAGTACGAAGGGAATGCCGAGGCCGAGGGCGTAGAGGAACAGCAACAGCGCGCCGCGCGGGGCCGAGGCGGACGTAGAAGCGAGCATAAGGGCCGCGCCGAGGAAGGCCCCGGCGCAGGGCGTGAGGCTGACGGAGTAGACGACGCCGAAGAGGAACGCGGAGAAGGCGTTCCGGACTTCTACGCGACGCTGTACGCCGCGAAAGAAGGGTATCGGGAGCAATTCCATAAAGGACAGTCCCAGCAGAATCACGATGACGCCGCAAATCAGATTAACGGCGCTTTGGTAGCGTGTCAGGAGCGCGCCGACAGACCCGGCGAAGACGCCCAGCGTACAGAATACGGCGGTAAACCCGGCGACGAAAGCGAGTGCGCCGGGGAGGGGGTTCCGGCGGTCGTGTCCGGAGGCCCCGGCGAAGTAGCCGATATAGACGGGCAGCAGCGGGAGCGTACAGGGCGAGAGGAAGGAGAGGATTCCTTCCAGAAAAGTGAGCAGATATTCCATGATTTTCCTTACGTTTCAAATTGCTTGTGGACTTGATAATGTGCGTATCATAGCGGAATCGGGCGCGGTTGTCAAGGAGTATTTCGCGGCGGGAAATAGGAATCGCGGAAGGGGACGCGTTGGACAGTGAATGTCCGACCCCGGAGGTAGTTCAAAATTCCGGCGTCCGTGGGGAACGCGAAGCGCAGTTTGTAGGCGTAGAGGGCCTGACGGGTTTCGCGGAATTTGCGGTTGACCGCGCCGTCGCCGTATTTGCCGTCGCCCAGGAGCGGGCACCCGATTTCCGCCATAGACACGCGGATTTGGTGTGTGCGGCCCGTCAGGAGGCGGCATTCGACGAGGGAGAGGCCGTCGCGTGTTTCGATTGTGCGGTAGAGCGTGGCGGCGGAGCGGCCCCCCGGCACGGGGTGTCGGTAGAAAGTCACCTGTTTTTTCTGTTCGTCCTTGCGCAGAAAGCCCTCAATTTTGCCCTCGGGCGGGTTCGGGCGGCCCGCCGTGATACAAAGGTAAGACTTCTCGATTTCGTGGGCGCGGATTTTCTCGTTGACGACGCGGAGCGTTTCGGCGTTTTTGGCGGCGACGACAAGCCCCCCGGTATTGCGGTCGATACGGTTGCACAGCGCGGGCGCGAACGACTGTTCCTCCGCCGGATTCCATTCGCCTTTCCGGTAGAGGTACGCTTGTATGTGGTTGATAAGCGTATTGACTTTCTCGGTCTCGTCGGCGTGTACGGACTGCCCGGGGCGTTTGTCGACAAGGAGAAGATTTTCGTCCTCGTAGACTACGCGCACTTTCGGCTCGAAGCGCGCGAGGAACAGATTTTCGGCGGCGTCGCTCTTGCCAAAGAAGTCGTCGTTGATATATAATTGGATGGTATCGCCGGGGGAGAGGCGCGCGTCGCGGCTGGACTTGCGCCCGTTGACCTTGATTCGCTTCAGGCGGATATACTTCTGGGCGAGCGCGGACGGCAACAGCGGCAGATTCTTTGACAGGAATCGGTCCAGGCGTTGTCCTGCGTCGTTCTTTCCGATGGTGAGTTCTTTCATGTCGGCGTCCTCCAGAGTTGGTTTCGGATATCATACCCGTTTCCGCCGCGCTTGTAAAGCGGTTTTGAAAGGCGGGGCCGTGAACGGGACAAAAGGCGGGTGTTACTCATGAAAATGCGTCCGTTGTGGACTTTAGCGGGGGCGTACTTGCTTTATCTGGCCTGTCAGCAGGGGCGGCTTTTCCTGGACGGGCGGACGGAGACGCGCGGAGAAGTTGTACTTTGTATCGTCAGCGGCGTGGTATTCGCGGCGGTGGGGGTATGGGTACTCTTGCGGGAGTGGAAGTACGCGCACGCGCCCGACGATTCCGGGGAAGTTTCGGACACGGCAGACGATTTCGGGAAAGTCGCGGAGACAGTGGACAATTCCGACGATTCCGAAGACACGGAGGACGGCGTATGAATACGGAGTTGTTGTCGGCGGTACAGGACTGCAAGCCGTGGCTTGTACGCTTCACCCGCACGGAGTACGCGGAGGCCTTCCGGGAGTACGAGCGGACTTACGCGGCGGTATACCGTGGGGCCATTCGGGAGGCGGGCGGGAATCTGTCCGGACTGGCGTCGGAACTTCTGGACGCGCTCGCGGACGGCTGGATGCGTGAAAAATTCTGGAAGCGTTCCACGCGGCGCTTTGAGGAAAAGCAGATGATTTTCCGCTATTTGTCGCCGATGTTGCTGGAGACGGGCGGCGCGGAATTTGCAACGTGTCTGCGGGATACGTGGCGGGCGCGCTGGCCGAAGGACGCCTACAAAACGGTCACTTGGCGGAAATTACAGGACGGCTTCCGGCTGGCGATACTGGGCGTGGAAATCGGGCCGCGTCAGGCGGGGGACGAGGATTGACGGGAGGCGTAGGGAATGCGGCAGCCATTCGCGGACGAGATTCGCCCGGAGACGTTGGAGGAAGTCGTAGGACAGGCGCACTTACTGGCCCCGGGGGCGGTATTGCGTCGGCTGATTGAGCACGGCACGGAAACGAATATGGTCTTCTATGGCCCGTCGGGTACGGGCAAGACGACCGTCGCGAACATCATCGCGAAGCGTACACAAAAGGCCCTGCGGCGGCTGAACGCGACGACGGCGTCGCTACAGGATGTCAAGGAGATTCTGTCGGAAGTCGGGACACTGACGGCCCCGGGGGGCGTGTTGCTGTACCTGGACGAGATACAGTATTTCAACAAGAAGCAGCAGCAGAGTTTGTTAGAGTTCATGGAGAACGGGCAAATTACGCTGATAGCGTCCACGACGGAGAACCCGTACTTCTACGTATACGGGGCGTTACTGTCGCGGAGCGCGGTCTTTGAATTTAAGTCGGTGCCGCCGGAGGAGACCGAAAAGGCCGTCTTGCGGGCGCTGGAATTGGAAAAGGCGCGTTCGGCGTTGCCGCTGGACTGGGAGGAAGGGCTTCCGGGGTATTTGGCACAGTCGGGCGGCGGGGACGTGCGGAAGGCCGTCAGCGCGGTCGCACTGCTCACGGAGGCGGCGCTACCCGTTGACGGGCGGCTGTACCTGACGCGCGCCGACGCCGAACAGTTGACCGTCAAAAGCGGCATGCGCTACGACCGGGGCGGCGACGCGTCCTACGACGACGCCTCCGCGCTGATGAAGTCGCTACGGGGCAGTGACCCCGACGCCGCGTTACACTACCTGGCGCGGTTTCTGGAGGCGGGCGATTTGATTACGCCGTGCAGGCGTCTGTTATGCTCGGCGAGTGAGGATATTGGCCTTGCGTACCCGCAGGCGGCGGCGATTGTCAACGCGTGCGTGGACACCGCCACGCGTCTGGGACTACCGGAGGCGCGTCTGCCGCTGGCGCAGGCGGCGATTCTGCTGGCGACGGCCCCGAAGTCCAACAGCGTCGTGGAGGCCATCGACAGGGCCATGAAGGACGTGCGCGCGGGGCGTACCGGGGACGTGCCGCGACACCTACAGAACGTCCACGCGGACAGCGCCGGGGCCGACGACGTACCGCGTTACAAGTACCCGCACGCGTACCCGCGCCACTGGGTGGAGCAGCAGTACCTCCCGGACGCGCTGAAGGGGGTACGCTACTACGAGTGGGGCGACAACCGCACCGAACAGGCCGCGAAAACCTACTGGGAAGGGATTTACGGGGGGCGCAATGGAACTGCGTTTACATGACCGGGTGGAATTGAAGAAGGCGCACCCGTGCGGGGGGAAGGTCTGGGAGATTCTCCGCGTGGGCATGGACATCAAGTTACGGTGTCTGACTTGCGGACACGAACTGATGTTGCCGCGAAGCAAGGCGGAAAAGAGTATCCGGAAGCTGTTACCCGCCGAAAAAAGTGATACCTGACAGAAAAAGCCCTCCCCCGTTTTGCGGAGGAGGGCGCGACAATTACGAATTTGGCGAATAGCCGCCGGACGGCGGGGAAATTCGCCTGTTCGCGGGGGTTTGGGTTTTAGTGTGGCGGTTCGGCGAAATGCGTAATTCGTCAATTTTCCCCTTGGCTTCACCGTGTCAGGGGGGCTTGGCGGGAAAGGTCACTTTTTCAGGGCGCTGAGCTGGCTAATCATCACGGCGACTTGTCCGCGAAGCGCGGCCTCCTCGGGCGCAATCCGGTTGTCTCCGACATCCCGGAGCATGCCGTTCTCCACACACCACGACATCGGCTCTACGGCGTACTCCGCCACGCTGGCCGCGTCGCGGTAGGCGTTGAGCGTCCCGCCGCTCTTGCCCTTGAGTTTGGCCCAGTCGGCGTAGCGCTTGACAATCGCGGCGGCCTGCTGACGCGTCAGAATGTCGCCCGGCCCGAAAAGCGTGTCGGACTTCCCGGTAATGATTCCCTTGTCCGCCGCCCACGCGACAGCATTCGAGTACCACTGCCCCGACGGGACATCCGTCCACGGTACTTTTTTCGTCACGCGCGGGCTGTTCTCCATGCGGTAGAGAATCGTCACGAGCGCGGCGCGGGTCGTGGCGCTCTCCGGCGCGAAGTAGTACGCGTCCACGCCGTTCATGAGGCCCTGACTGGTCACGTCGTCCACCCCGGCGGCGTACCACGCCCCGTAGGGGACATCACAATAGAAAGTGCCGTTCGACATCTTCACAATATTCAGTACGTTGCTCCGGGCGCGGCCCTCCACGACCGCCACGGCGCGGGTCTGTTCCCCCGCCGCGAAGGGTTTCGCGTACTCCTCGCCGTCCGTGCGGGGGTCCTTGCCGTCGGTGGTGTAGAAGATTCGCGCGCCCTCCGTCGGACACGTCAGCGTAAGGCGTCCGTGGGCGGCCTCTGCGATTCGCGGCATGGCCGTTCCCGGCTGTACTTCCTTCTCATTCAGCGGCGTGCGGGTCGCGAAACGGTCGAACCCCGCCGCGCGGATATTCGTTGTCTCGGAGACCGTGAACGGCCCCGTGTATTTCGGGCTGGCCAGCGTGGGAAGGCTTCCGTCCGTCGTGTAGTGGATACTCTCGACGCCGTTCTCGGTGGTGTCCATGTAGACCGTGGTCTCGCCCGTCGACGGGTTGACCTGCGTCTCGACTAACGGGGCGGTGTAGGCAGGCTTGCTGGTGACTTCCTCCGCACTCGGCGCGCCGGTGTAGGTCGTGCCGTTTTGCAGGTACACCCCCCGACGCCGGAACAGTTCCGAAACCGTCACGAACTCGTAGCCCTGCTCCCGGAGGGAGTCGATGGCGCGCAGTCCGGCGGCGATACTCGTCGGGTACAGGTCGTGAAGCAGTATCACGCCGCCGTCGTGGGCCTTCTGCATGATGCGGTTGTACACAATCTCCTCGTTACGGTCGCGCCAGTCCAGGGGGTCAATGCTCCAGATAATGATGGGGTGGGCGGTATTGGCGCGGATTCGCTCCGTATTCGACCCGCCCGGAATGCGCACGACTTCCAGGTACTTGTCCCCGACGGCCTCGTACAGGTACGGCTCTACCGCCGCGATTTGCGACTGAATCTGGTCGGCGGTCAGCTTCGTGAAATTCGGGTGGGTGTTGGAGTGGTTCGCGAGCTGACAGCCCAGCGAGACCATACGCGGGAGTAAGTCGGAGTGCTTGACCACCCCGTGACTGCCATTCGAGCCGCACATGAAGAAGGTCGCGACAGCGCCGCGCGCCTCCAGGCCGTCCAGGAGCGTGGGCGTATTGGCGGAGGGGCCGTCGTCGAACGTGATGGCGATGAGCTTCTTACCCTCGGCGGCGCGGGCGGGGGTATAGGCCGGGGCCGCCGTGAGCGTCAGGACTATGAGCAACAGCAGCGCGGCGGCGCGGCGTATCAGATGTTTGCAAGGCGTTTTTTTCATGTCAGGGGATTCCCTCCTATGGAATAAAGTTGCGGGTTACTTATACGGACAGTTTAGCACAGCGCGGGAAAAAGTCAATGGGAAAAACGCAAAAACAAAAGCTGTCCGGTAGCGCGCCGGACAGCCCCCTTTCACAAACGCGCCTGCCCCTGAACTGAACGCACAGCGCGACGTGCCGAAAAGCGACAGGCGGAGTCCGGTTTGGACTCCGCCTGCCTGTATTGTAGAAGGAGGGAGAAAACGCATCGGGCTGGGAGTGACCCTCTGCATGATGGAGAGTATAGCGGGCAAATTTTGCGAAAGTATGACGAACTTGTGAACAAACTGTAAACTTCGCCGGAAATTTGTGAACAAACTGTAAATTAGCGGAATTTGCGGCTTTCGGCGACGGCGAGCGCGTCGCAACGGTTATTGTAGGGGTTGTCGGCGTGGCCGCGCACCCAGTGACAGCGTACGTCGTGGCGCTCCGTCAGGTTCAGCAAAGTTTCCCAGAGGTCGGGGTTGAGCGCGGCGTCGGACTTGTTGCGCTTCCAGCCGTTGCGCCGCCAGCGGACGGCCCAGCCCTTTTCGAGGGCGTCGAGGACGTAGCGGCTGTCGGAATATAATTCCACGGTACAGGGTTCTTTGAGCGCCGAGAGGGCGGAGATAATCGCGGTCATTTCCATGCGGTTGTTGGTCGTGGACGCCGCGCCGCCCGACAACTCCCGCTTGTGTCCGCCGTACATCAGGACGGCGGCCCAGCCGCCCGGGCCCGGATTCCCGGAGCACGCGCCGTCCGTGTAGACCGTCACCGACTTCATACCGGGGGGTCTCCATTGTCAACGGGCGACGGGCGTCGGAAGTCGGGCTGTGTGCGAATCGCGTAGACGACGCGCGTGTCGGCGATTCGGTCGTGCAAAGCGCGCTTCTCGCGGTCGGGGATAATCATGAAGTAGCCAATCAGGAGGAGCGTCACGGAGAGGTAGCGCCCGAAGACTTCCCGGAGTACGGTCTGCCACAAGGTGAGGTGTCCGCGCTCGGCGCTGACGACTTCCAGTTTCATCACCATTTTCCCGACGGTCGCGCCCTGAGACCACGTCATGGCGATAAAGTAGAGCGTGGGGAGGGCGTAGGCGGCGA
>CAMHBH010000029.1 GCA_946183175.1 uncultured Oscillibacter sp. | reverse complement strand
CCGCAACCCGACGACACGCCGCTGGTATTCCGCGACGGCGCGCTGGAAGTCCCGTTCGTGATTCCGGGTTTCGGACTGGATTCCGTGCAGATTATGCTGGTAGGCCGGACGTTCGCCGAACTCGACGACGTGCGCCTGATGGGGCCGGACGGGCTGACTTTGACCCGCGCCGAACTCCTCAGCGACGGCGACGCGCTCTTGAATGTCCCGGTAGACCGCCCCGGCAACTGGACACTGCGTTTAGAGGGGCGTCAGGGCGACACCGTGCGCCTGCGTCTGCTTTACAACGCCGACTTACAGGTGAATGTGTCGGTACCGGAGGGGAACCCGTGCGAAATCCGCGCGACATTGGAGGCCGCCGGCGTAGTCGCGGACAGTCCGGAGCAGTACCAGGGCTTTCAGGCGGAATTGTTGGTCGTATCGGACGCCGCCGCGACGACCGAACCGTATCGGGAGACGATGAAGGCCGCCCCCGACGGCAACGGCTTTGTAACGGAGTTCGAGCCGCCGGACATGGGGACGTATCGTTTCGCGGTACGCGTGTCGGCCCCGGGAGAGTTGACCGTCGCCGAAAACGCGGAGAATGTGCGCTCGTTCCCGATTGAGCCGTGCCAGTTCGTGTCCGGCTGGACGGAGCGGACGTTCACCGCGCCGCCGCCCGTCGACGAGCCCCCGCAAATCCTGCAAGACCCCGTGAAAATCAAGCTGTACCTCGGCGACACGCTGTCGGTAGACCTGCGGGAGTACGTGACGGACGAGAGCCCCGAAACGCTGTCCTATACCCTACTCCGCGCCCCCGACGGCGCGTCGGCGGCGCTGTCCGACGGGGTTCTGTCGGCGGAGAACTACGCGGTTCCGGAAGGCAGTTTTATTGTCTCCGTGGCCGACGCCGCCGGACAGAGTGCCGAACTGTACGTGGAAGTCTCCGCCGCGGAGCGCCCGAACCCGCTCATTCCGTTCCTGATTGTCCTGTTTGTCCTCGCCGCGCTGTTTATCGCGGCTACATTCGCCCGCCTGAACGCCCCCTATCACGGCACGATTGAAATCAGTACCGAAATCGGGGGGGCGGTCTCCCCCCGGACGTTCGTCCAGTCCCCGATTCGCGGACGCTTCCCGCTCTCGCGCTTCGGCGTCGACAACCTCGAAAGCGCCTTCGGCCTGATTCCGGGCCGCTGCGCGTTCTACCCGGGCGGCAAGGGCGCGGTCGTGTTACGTCTCCATAAGCCTGTACGGGCGTCGGTACCGGGCATTCCGGCGGGCGGTACGCGCAAGGTGACTGTCCGGAGCGGGAGCGCCGTCAGCATTCTGACGCCCGACCACCCCGGCAACCGCCTTGTGGTACAGTTCACGAGTAAGGCCCCGACGCGGGCGGCGCGTCCGCCCCGGCCCCCGAAACCCCCGCGCCCCCCGAAACGCAAAGTCCCAAAACCGCCGAGGCCGTAAAAGTTCTCTAAACCCGTCCGGGCCTCGCGACTGCGCCGGACGGGTTTCCCTGTCATGGAACCGCCCCGCCGTTTTACGCAAGGACGGAAGCCGAAAGGGGCAGTATCCCATATATCTCTTGAAGGAGGAAGCCATGTCAAGTTACGCCAGACTGCTGTTGAGCACGGGAGGCGGCATCATCTCCGCCGGACAGCAGGCCGACCAAGCGCGCAATACCGCCAGCATTCTCATCGGGCTGGGCGGTACGGGCGTACACTGTATCCGAACCATCAAAACGCAGGTCTACGACCGCCTCAAACCCGATATCCCCGGGGCCGCCGTGCCGACTTACTCCCATATCCGTTTTCTGGGCGTCGACAGCGCGGAGGCAAGCCGCCGCGGCGCGTTGCGTCAGGACCCCAACAAGCGCCCCGACAACAGCGCCGCCGCCGACCAGATTATGCCCCTCTCCGACAGCGAATTTTTCTCCATCGCCAACAACCAGTTACAGCGCGCCTTTCAGAATAAGCAGGCCCTGCACCACCGGAAAGAACTCTCGTGGCTGGAATACGAGACCATCCGCCTCCCGGACTTGACCGACGCGGGCGCGGGAGGTATCCGGCAAGTCGGGCGGTTCATGTTCATGGACAGGGCCGGGAACTTTATCGGCAAACTCGAACAGGAGATAGAGAAGGCCAAAATCGGCCTGAACAACCCGCGCGTGAATATCCACGTATTTTCGGGACTGAGCGGCGGCACGGGTTCCGGGTGCTTTCTGGACGTGTGCTACTTAATCCGGTCTATCGCCGACCGCCTCGGGGCCGTGACGATTTTCGGCTACTTCTTCCTCCCGGATGTCAACTTGTGGCCGGTGCCCCGCGCCAATTCCAGCGTCCGGGACTACATTTGCAAGAACGGCTACGCCTCCATGCAGGAACTCGACTACTGTATGAACCTCCAATTCAACGGCGGCGGGTTCTCGCAGATGTACCAGGCGAACCGCCCGCCCGTGCCGTGGACTGCCGCGCCCGTGGACATGTGCCATTTGATTTGCGCCACCGACCAGGACAACAACTCCATCGCGCAGGCCTACGACTACGCCATGAACGTCACGGCGGAATACCTCATGGACTTCCTGACGGATTCCAACGCGACTTTCGACTTGCAACAGCACTTGTCAAACTTTCAGTCGATGATAGGCGAGGCCAACCAAAAGAAGCTGACCGGGGCCTGTATGGATTACTGTATCATTGGGGCGGCGTGCGCGAGCGTGCCGCTACGGGAGATTAACACGTACCTGGCCTCCGAACTGTTCCACAGCTTCGCGGGGATACGCCGCAACCGCCCCGAACAGGCGGAAGTCGAGGAATTGTCATTCCGCGCACTGGCCCCGGGTGCCGAGACCGCCGAGGAAGTCTACAACGCGTTGTTCCGGGAGGTACAGAAGGACGCCGCGCCGGAGGAATACCTGCCCTATACGGACGACTGGAAGTTTGTCCGCGACTACGGCAACAAGGATTTGGTCGACCACTACGCCAAGCAGACCGCCGCGAAAAAGGCGCGTCTACAGGCCAACGCGAAACGGATGTCGGACGACGCCCACCCGGATTCGCTGATACAGCGTATCCGGAACGCGCTGGAGCCGGTCATACGCGACGTGTCGCGGGGGCCGCTGTACGCCTACGGAATCGTGTCGACGGCGGAGAAGCACAATCTAATCACGCTCATTGACGACTGGATTCGGCGCAACGACGAACGCTATGAAACGGCGTCACAGCGCACGGCGGAGCGCCAGCAGGACTACGACAACGCCCGCCTGAATTTCGAGGCCCGTTCGCGGGGTCTGTTCGGGAACAAGGCGCGCTTCGAGGCCTACGAATACTATTTAAGCGCCCACGAACAGCACGAATTAGAACTCGTCACCTGTCAGCACATGAAGCGTATCCTGCACGACTTCCGCGAGCAGGTCATGGACGCGTCGAGCAACTACTACATTCGTTTAAGCCGCGTCACGCAGAACCTGACCGACACCTTCGAGGACAACCGCCAGGCTTTAGCCTCCCACGCCATACACCAGAATTTGGAGGGCTTCGCGACGCCGATGATGAGCGTATCGGAACTCCGCCCCGCGCTGGACGCCGAAATCAGGCGTCTGGACGCCGGGAATATGTTCAACTCGTTCATGACGCTGATGTTACAGCACTCCGAGGAGTGGCTGCAGGAGGACGAGGGGCGCATTACGCGCCTTGTCACCGACTTTTTCCTGAACACGGCCTTCGAGAACTTCGCCAACCGCACGATTACGAATTTCCTCCGCGACAAGTACGAGGCGCAGGAGGGCTCCCGCATGGACGACGACGCGCTCGCGCACTGTATCTACAACGACTGGATTCGCCCCTTGACGGAAAAGGCCCGCCCGCTGTTCTACTTCAACAATTCGATTTGGCAGGAGAGCGGCACGTCTAAATTAGCGTTCCTGTCGTACCCGGCGGAATCGGCCCCGATAGCGGCGGCGGCGCGGCGGCGTAACGCCGAGGATTCGCTGTGGGGCCTGAAGACCAGCGCCCTGACCGACCGCATATTCGTGATGTCGAGCGCTTGCGGGCTTCCGCTGAGCGCCTACAACAACTGTCAGAACTACGAGCAGATGTTCTACTCGTCGCGCTCCGTGGGGCGGCACTCCTACGAGGGAAAGCCCGTGCCCGGCATGCGCTTCAACGACTGGCGGAATCTGCCGTCGATTATGCCGCAAAGCGTACTCTCCGAAAGCTGTTCGGACTTGCCCCCCGACCTGCAAAAGCCGATTCTCTCCGCGCGCGCGCTTTGGAAGCGTACCCGCGCCCGGAATCTGCTGGACAACGACAGCAATTTCTACGCCGTGCCGGACGTGGACGGCTTACGCGAGGCGGCGGAGGCGTGCCGGACGCTCGTCGACCAGACGCACAGCCCCGACGCCATGCCGGCGTTGTACAGCGCGGCGGAGGCCGTACGGGAGCGTCTACGGCGTCCGCTGTACGCGACGGGCGACGGCCTCCCGCAGGACGGCGACCGCAGTGAGGAAGAAATCATTTTGCGCGTACAGGAAGACCATTTCGTGTCGTCCCCGGCCTATCACGCCGGAATCGCCGGGGCGCTCGACGCCCTCGAACAGGCGGAAGCGGTACTCGTCGCCACCGACGAGAAGGACTCCGAAATGAAGCGTCTGAACGAACGGCAGGCGCAGGAGGCCGAGGCCCGCAAGCGCATTATGAACGACTATTGCGAGGCGCTGTTCACGGGCGTTTTGACGATGAACGGGCGCTCCATCGTGTACGACAACGACGGAATGCCCGTGACGCTGTGCGATTTCAGCGGGGAGTACCCCTACGCGCGGATTCCGCCCTATCAGGCGTTCTTGAACTACCGCAAACTGAGTACGGAAGCGCAGGGACGCATTCGGCGGGAGTACCAGAAGCGCTACCGCGAGAATACGCCCGAACTCCGCGCCGCCGGGACGGCGTTAAAAGAAGTTTTTCCGCAGAATCGGCAGTCGATTCTCATGGAGCTTGCGTCGAACTGGGAGAACGGCACGGAAATTCAGGCGTTCTTAAAAGACTTCTTCCAGCGTTTCCGGATGTTCTGCCTTGACAACGAGCTTTGACCGCGCGGAGGATTCGCCATGACCGTACAGGAATTGACCAGACAATTTTCGGAGCGTCTCCGCCGCGCGGACAGCCAGTCGGCGGTGAACGGCCCGCACACGGGGCCCTGTTACCCCATGATGGTACTCACGCTGGGCGGCGGAACCCGGCGACTGAATCATGTGATTCAGTACGGCTTGCGCCAGCTTTGGCCGCCGTACTGCGACGACATCGCCTTTGTCGACACGGAGCGCGCGCCGGACGGGCCCGTATTCACGAACCCCGGACGCCATACGGGCGAACTCCCCCCGGCGGGCCCCGACACCGGGAAGGCCGTACCGCTGACGGCGGCGGAACTCGGCGGCATGACGGCGGAGCTGTTCCGGGTCGGGACGCACTTCACCCGCGCCAACCGTATTCTGCTGTACGCCCTTCTCGACACGGCGGAGTTTCAGTCGGCGGACGAGCTCGGCTTCTGGCTCGACGCCCTCGACACTTTTCGCCGCTCCATCGACAACGTGACGCCCGTGTTGACCATGCTTTCCGTGCTGTTCCGGGAGGACAGCCGCACCGCCCGCGAACAGGCCGAACAAATCCGCGCGCGTCTGGGCGAATGCCTCGACACGCGTGCCGAAATGCCGTCCTTAATGCTCGTCAGCAACCGGAGAAGCGATTCCCTGATTGACCGCGACGGCGCGCTGTGCCGACGCCTGGTCACGGCGTTGATAGCGGTCTCGAACAACCAGGACGCGCAGGTCGTACAGGAACTTTTCCGGCCCGGCGCGGTCATGACGGCGGGCTACGCGCGCGCCGAAAAGCCCGTCGACGATATCAGTAGGATATGTGTCGACCACCTGCTCGACGAGTTGAACGGCTTCGCGCCGTCGGGCGTGGGCGACTTGTTCGGGCACGACCGGGAGCGCACGCGCGAACGGCTTGGACTGTCGGAGGACGGGACGTTTCTCGTACTCGACGAGGAAATCGAACGGAATCTCCCGCGGTTCGTGCCCGGGGGCGACGAACTCCGCGAACTGTTGCGGGCGTTCCCGCTGGGCGCGCCCGACGCCGCCGAAAGTGACGCGCTGTGTGCGGAGACCTCTTCGGCGCGTATCGACGCGCTGACGTTCGGGGCGTGGAACTGCTATTTAGAGCGGGCCGTCGACGACGCCCGCGACGGCATGCGCGACCGCGTGAGCGACATCCGCAACTGGCGGCGCGCCTACGCCGACTTCTTACGGCGGAGTTTCCACGCCAAGGAACTCGTGGAGCTGTCGGAACACCCGGAACGTGTGCGGGAACTGGCCGAACCCGTCAGCCACCTGTCGGCGGACACGTCCGTCAGGGAGACCGCCGCGCAACGGCTAAAGTATTTGCTGTCGTCAGACCCGGAAATCAGGGAGGGACTTTTCGCGGAAGTCGGGGACGCCGGGGCGCGCGCCGTGGAATTTCTCCGCGCGTGGGACGAACTCATGCGGACGCGTTCCCAGATTCCCGAGGCCCACGGCGACGACGAGGCCTTTATACACTACTACGCGCGCAATCTGCGGGCGTTCTTCGACAGCCGGCAGGCCGAACTCCGCGAGAAATTCCAGACGATTCCGGACGTGGAGGGCATGACCGACTTTTTCCGGGAAGTCATGGACAGCATTTTCGAGAACCGTACCCTTCGGGGGGTATTCGCGGCGACGTTCGAGGATGTCGGCGCGATACAGATTGAGCAGACCCGCGCGACGCTCACGGGCGCGCCCGTCTACTTCTGTACGGGCTTTTCGCTTGACACGCCGTTTCTGTCGTTCGTCCTGCTGAACATCGACGAGCGCGCCCCCGACACGCTCTACAGAACCCTCCGCGACAGTCTGCCCGACCCCGAAAAGACGCGTTTCTATCAGACGGGCCGGGGGAGCGCGGCGGAATCGCTGAACATTTTCCGGCTGGAACGCTTCCACCTTTGGAGCGGGGAAGGAGAAGACGCATGAAATACGAGTGCCGCCCCGCCGACCGCGACCACTACGCCACGTCGCTGACACTCGACCCGCAGTCGAACCGCCTTTCGTGGACGGTGCTCCCCGGTCAGGACAGCTTGCTGGTACAGACGCCCTACGGCGTCGACCCGGCCCGCGACCCGGAGACTTTACAGGAATTGCTCGACCGCGTTTGCGGCTTGCGACTGCCGGAAGGCCGCTTCCAGACGCTCAGCGCGTCGTTGTCGGTGCGCTACGTCGGCGCGGAGGAGAAGGCCCGGAATCAGGGGTGCGACGCCAACGGGGAAGCCTGTACGTACACGGTCTTCCCGTGCGTGACGGACGACGTTTGCCGGGTGTACGTCGCGCGCGGGCGCGATTCGATGTCGTCGCCGCGCTGTGACGTGCCCATGAATATTCTCGTAGAAGTCGGCCCCGTGCGGGCGCGTAGCGGCTACTGGCTGTTCCGCCGCGAGACGCCCACCGAATTTTTCCGGGTGGCGTTCCCGGGGAAGTGCCCGGAGAACTACCGCGACGGCGATTTGGAGTACAGCGTCGGCGACCGCTGGCTGATTCCGGTCACGCGGCAGATGATAGAGCGCGGGGAATTTTACGTCCGCACGACGCGGAAGCCGATACTACAGGCGCGTAACGCGGGGGTACGGCTGTCGGAGCCCCGCCGCGAACGCTGAAAGGAGATTCCGTATGGCTTATCAATTCACCTGCCCCTACTGTTTCCGGCCCATGCGGGACGACGAGGTGCTGTTCCGTTCGGAGAAAGTAACGTCCGCGCGGGCGGCGGCCCCGGCGGTCAGCGGCGCACAGACGATTGTCGATACCTTACTCCCCGCCAATACCCCCGCCGAACCCGGCGACGAACGGGAGTTATTGTCGTATGTGCGCGGGCGGCTGTTGGAACTGCTGGAGAGCGGCGCGGAAATCACGCGCGAGGACTTGTACCCGGAGGAGGAGTACGACAACTGGCGCGACTTCGAGAACCGCTTCCCGGACTGCGCGTTAAAGACGCGTATCGCGAAACTGTCGGAGCGCCTGCGGGATATCCGGAGCGTACAGGAGGCGGCGCGGACGGCGTCCCCGGCGGCGGATACGTTTTTCGACCTGTCGGACGACCCGGTTTACGAGCGCTTCTGGGCGAAATTCGCCGGGGGGCGTACCACCGAGACCGACACCGAACACGACCGCGAACCGTGGCGGCGGCGAATCCTCGACCCCAACAACAAGGTACACCAGAGTTACTTGCAAGTACAGCCCGACGGCGGCTACCTCATCCGGGACGTTGACGGGATGGCGGCGAAAATCCAGCTAAAAGAGGACGGGCTGGAATGCGACAGGCGGGTGTGCCCGCACTGCCACAACCCGTTACCGCCGAACTACGGCAAGAATCCCGTGCGGCGTCTGGCCGTGATTGGAATTACGGGTTCGGGCAAGACCGTCTATTTGTGCCGTCTCTTCGAGGGCATGGACAAGTACATGGCGAAAGTACACCTCAACGCGTTCGATTCGCCGAGCGTGACGCAGTTCCTGTACGACAACGAGGTCGCCTACGGGAAGCCGCTCCCGGGTTCCACGACGGTTTACCTACATCAACCGCTGTTCTTTGACCTGTCGCGTTCGGTCAACGGCAACGACAAGCGCGTCGAGACGCTTGTCATTTACGACGTGACGGGGGAAGTCTTCGAGGACCCGCGCCGCGCCCGCGACGCGTTGCAGTTCGCGCCGTTCATCCGCTACGCCGACGGAATCATGCTGTTGATTGACCCGGCGCAGTTCCCCTCGTACGTCGGGGCCAAGGCCGGGCGCGAACTCCGCTACAAGCCCACGCAGGCCCTACGCAACATTCACAACATCGTCACCGACGGCGACACGCGCCGCAAGTGCCGGAAGCCCGTGGCGGTGTGCCTGTCCAAGATGGACGAGCTTATGCAGCTATTCCCCGAGGACTTGCGGCGGCGTTTAAGCGAGGAAGTCGAGGGAATCCGCGACAACCGCGGCTATTACGAGTCCATGTTCAACGCCAAGGCCTACAACCCCATTCTCGACGGCCTCTACACGTTCTTCCAGACCCACGACGAGTCGCTGTCGCTGTTGATGGACGGCAATTTCAAAAATTACGCCTGTTTCGCGTTCACGGCGCTGGGCTGTGACGTGGACAAGGAAACGGGCCTCCCCGTACACGAGGGCGACCACTTCACGACCCGCCGCGTAGAGGAGCCGTTACTGTGGCTGTTCCACTGCTTCGGCTACATCGACGCCAACGAGAAAATCGACTACCCCTACAAGCGCGTCAGTTGTCCGGAGTGCGGGAGTACCGACAATTACATTTTACCGCTGGGCGAGCGCGAAATCCGGTCGGGGTTCCTGCGCCTTACGCGGACTTACGTCAACCGGGGGTGTAACCGTTGCGGGAACCGCTGGCTGGACACCTGGACGGAGGAGGAGGAACGCGCCGAATTAGAAGAGGAGCGAATCAGACTGGCGGAAGACTGGGCCGCGCTGGGGGATAATCCGCTGTGACGGCGTCCGGAGGGGCATGTATGCGAGTTTACCAGTGCTGTTACACAAACTTACTTCGATATGACGGGCCCTACAAAGTAGGCGGCTGGACTGCCACGGCCTTTTCGCGGGACATCCCGCCGGAAGTCCTGCGCGACTGCGAACACTTCCAGCGCGCCGACACGTCCGACCGCGCTACCGACGAGTTCGGAAAGGCCCTGCGCCTGTACGAGCTGATTTGTCAGGGCGAGTACGCCTACGTCATCCGGACGCGCTACGGCATGCGCGACCACATGGGGCGCGGGAATAACTCGTTCTCCCACGCCTACATTTTCGCGACGGACGGCGGGTGTCTGGAACGCCCGGAGACGCTGTTCGGACTGGGCCCGGAGTGCTTCACGCAGGAGGCCGCGACGGGCGTCGAACCGGAGGCGGAGTCGGCGGAACTGGCCCGCGAGGCGCTGTCGCGTCTGACGGAAGGCGTACTCCGCGAGCCGCCGCGCGGCGACGGGTTCGACTTCACGCGCGCGCTCGACAGTACGGGGCTGTCCGTCCGGCGCGAACTCTACAAGACGCTCTTGCAGTGCGTCTACGCCCACATGGACACCAAACACGAAAGCGGGCGTCAGGTGCCGCCGCTTTACATCCAGTACGGCGCGCCGGATATGGAGCAAGACCGGAAAGACCGTTTACTTCGGGAACTGCTCTGCTGTATCATGTACGGCCTGCCGCACTGGATGCGGCGGGAGTTGCGCGCGTCGAACTGGTCGGACCTCGACAACACCCCGAAAGACCTGATTTTCACGACGGAGGATGTCACGCGGCTTGCGGGTGACGGCGGCTATCTGGTCTTGGAGACGGGCGCGCGCAAGGTCGAACGGCGTCGCATGGCGCGCTTGGAGCGTTCCGGATACCTGCCCTATGCCGCGCTGAAGCTCGACCCCGAACGATTCCCGGACTTTTTCGCGGGCCTCGACCGCTACGCGCGCGCGCTGGGCGATACCGACGCCACGAGTGAGGCAATCCGGAAACTCGTGTGGCAATGCTACTGGGACGCGGACGGGTTACGGTTCACGGAGCGCCCGGACGTGGAGCGGCTGGAGCGTAAAGACTTGGTATCGCTGTTGAGCGACGCGGCGGAGAGCGGCCTGTACAGCATGGGCCTGAAAGAAGTCATGAACGCCGTACAAAAGCGGGTGGAGTTCGGCACGCTGACGGAATCCCTGCGGGGAAATCTGACGCGGTGGGAGAACGAGTACCGCCGCCGTCAGGGTATCCCGGAACTGGAAAGCGTCTCCGAATTTGCGCCGCCGCGTAAGGACGATATATGGGAGAATGGCGAAAAGTCGGTACCCCCTGACCCCTCTCCCGCGCCCCGTGACAACGAAGAACCGGGAGGAGGCAATGCGGAAAGCGTCCCGGGAACGCCGCGCGAACCTGTGCCCGCTGTCTCGGAAGCACCGCGCGAACCTGTGCCCGCTGTCCCGGAAGCACCGCGCGAACCTGTGCCCGCTGTCCCGGAAGCGCCGCGCGAACCTGTGCCCGCTGTCCCGGAAACGGCGCGCGAACCTGTCGCCGTCGTCCCGGAAACGCCGCGCGAACTTGTCCCCGCTATCACAGAGACGCCGCCCGTTGTCCCGGAAACGGTGCGCGAACCCGTCCCCGTTGTCACGGAAGCGACGCACGAAAAAACCCCGACGCCGGAACTGTCCGACCCGGTGCCGGTGTGGCACGACCCGGAGGCCGAGCCGCCGCGCGTGTCTGCGACGCTTCTGCCCGTCAAGGACTGGGACGCCGTGGAGCGTGACTGGCTGGGACAGTCGGAGGAGCGCCGCGCCGCCGTACTCGACTGGCTGTCGCAGTTGCTGGACAGGGTGCAGAATGTCCCGATTGCCGAGGGAATTTTCCGCAGGCAGATGGAGCGGCGGTCGCCGCAGAGCCGGGATATCTATTTCTTACTGATGATGGACAGGAAAGTTTCGGGGAAGCTGAACCCGCAGGCGGTCATACGCGCCTACTGTCACGAGGAGCTGGCGCGTACAAAGACGAAAGCCGACGCTGTACGGTGGCGGACGTTCGCCGACTTGTGCTCGATTTGCACGCGCATGAACGCGGCGGACTTGTCAGAGAGAATCGCCGGGGAAGTGGAGGAGCTTTACAGGCGCGAGGCGGTGCCCGGCGGACAGCAAGACCGCGCCGTAATGGCCCTACGGATGTACGAGGAGCTCATGTCGCGCCTGAACCCGCGCGAGTTCGACGCCCGCGCCCGCGACGCCCGCAAATACTACTGGGACACCACCGACGGCAACTGGAAATACTTCTCGTTCCGCGCACTCCCGGAATACGAGGCCTTCGACGACGGAAAGCGGCATATCTTCCCGACCCTCATCCGTATGGCGGACAGCTTCCGCCCCGGCAAGGAGAAGGAATTTCTCAAACAAGTCAGCCGCTTCTTTCAGACGCTCGACACCCCCGACTATTACACCAGTGAGAACAAGCTACGAATCACGGGGCTACTTTACGAGGAACTCGACCGCCGTTTCGCCGGGACACTCCCCGGCAATTACCGGGGCTGGATGAACCTGGCGACGCTCGCCGAGGAGAAGTCGACGATTCCGACGATTCAGGAGCTTTACGAGGCTATGCGGCCCTTCGACGGCCTGAAGCTGACGGAATGTTACCCGCGTTTCGTGTGGAGGTGCAAGGACGCCGGAGACCGGAAAGCGCGGGTCGCGGCGTACCCGCTGGTACGCGACGCCTGTTTCCAGTGGGACGCCCGCCAGCCTCTGCCGCTGGACTTGTGGATTACGGTCGGCATGGAGGCGCTGAGTTTTTGCGAAATCGGCAACTGTTTCGCGATTTTCGAGAAGAAGCCGGACGCGGCTGTATTGAGTATGGACGCGGCGGAGGCCGTGCGCGACAGTTCGCTGATAAGCAGTCCGGCGGTGCAGGGCTACGCCCAAGCCTATATCAAAAACCGGGGCGACGCGCGAATCCGGAAAGCCGTGCTGGACTGGCTGGACGCGTCGTCGGGCGGCAAGAAAAAATTTCTGGGGATTCTGTAGGAGGCTATCCATGAAACTTTTCCGGCGCGCGGGCGTGCTGTTACTGGCGCTGTTGAGCGCGCTTTCCGGGATTCCGGCGGCGCGCGCCGCCGACCCCGCCGAGGAATTTCGGAGTATTTTAATCCGGAATATCGACCAGTTCGTAGACGGCGGCGGGTACTATACCAAAAAGGAATACAGTCCGCTGTTCGTGCGGACGGCCTGGGACGGCATGGAACAGGCGCTGTCACTCCGGGACGGCTACCCGGTCTGGGACTTGTCCGTACTGCGCCCGTCGTTCTGTTCGGAGGCCTGTTACATGGCGCTGTTGAAGGCGCTCTCCGACTGGGACACGAACCGCGTCATATCCCCGGCGGCGTGGCGAAACCTGAAGCCGTACACCGTAGAGGGCACCGCGTGGCCCGTACAGTCCGACGGCGAAGGGTGTTGGGGGCGCGCCAACGCCAACGGCCCCGGGTTCGCCGTACTTGCGGCGCGGCTGGGGGCCGGGAAGAATCTGTATATCGGGAGCCGGGACGAGTACGCCACGGCCACCGCCTACTGGGAGCGCTGGGAGAGCGTACAGAAGGGCGATTTCGTGAAACTCTTCTGGAACCGTCACATAGGCGCGGACGAGACCGCCGCCGAGACCGGACACATGGTCATTTTCCTGAGCCGTACCCGGTCGACGCTCAACGGCAAACGCGACGACATCATCACGTACTGGTCCTCGAACGGTTCCGGGACGAACGTCAACGGCGGCTACGGCATTACAAGCTGTCGGGCGTCGAAGATTTACCGGGCCGTGCGGACGCGGATTACAAACCCGGCGGCGTTCGACCAGGCCAAGGAGATACCGCCGCTGTCACGCGATACTTGGTTGTGTGCGCTGGAGAGTTCGCGCCGGGGCACCGTGACGGAACTCAAAACGGCGATATCCGGCGGCGTCGTGCAATGGGACTGGCCCTACTGACAGTTCGCGCCGCGCCCGTACTGACCCGCGCATACTTCCGCCGCGCCCGTCTGGTACCGCCGGAATAGTCCCCGCTGACCCGCGCATACTATCGCGGGGGTGATTGCGTGGCGAAAGACAAGACGCCCGTACTGCGTATCGAGCCCGAGAAGCGGCTTTGCCCGCTCTACGACCCGGAGACGATAGCGCGCTATCCGGTGGCGGAGCCCGGGGAAATGGGGTTCCGCGTACTGGATAACTTCTGTGAAGAGCACATTCAATAACAGGACGCCGCGTCGGGCTGACGCGGCGTAAAAAAACGCTTGCTATTTTCTGACATCGGGGCTACAATAGGGCAACAGGTTTTGAAGCCTGTCACGACGTAACGGAAAGGAAGCGCAGAGCATGGCAGACGATAAGAAGGAGAAGTTCAACGCGCTGAGCAACAAAATCAAGGAACACGCGGCGAATACCGCGGCGAACGCCGCCGGGGCGTCGTCGGACGGCGAAAAGCGCGGGCTGTTCGGGGGGTTATTCGGCAACAAGCCCAACAACGCCAGCGCGACGGGTACCGCCGCGAAACCCACGGCGACGACCGCCGCCAAGCCGACCGCCGCGAAGCCTACGACGACCACCGCCGCCAAGCCCACGACGGCGACGACTTCCGTCAAGCCGACGACGACCGCCGCGACGACTACGGTCAAGCCGACGACCGCCGCGAAGCCGACGAGTAGCGCCGCGAAGGCCAGCGCCTTTACGGACGTACCGGCGAACGCGTACTACGCCGAGGCGGTCGCGTGGGCCGTACAGAAGGGTATCACGAGCGGCACGACCGAGACCACGTTCACGCCGGGGAATCCGTGTCACCGGGGCCACGCCGCTACATTCCTGTGGCGCGCGAACGGTTCCCCGAACCCCAAGAGCACGAAGAGCCCGTTCACGGACGTGACGGACGGCCCGTTCTACAAGGCGATTCTCTGGGCCGTCGAACAGGGCATTATGCAGGGCAAGACCGCCACGACATTCGAGCCGACCGCGCCCTGTACGCGCGGGGAAGTGCTGACGTATCTGCTCCGCTCCGAGGGCAAGCCCAACGCCACCGAGGCCGAAGCCGTCAAGTGGGCGAACGTAAAGAAGCTCATGACCGGTTTCGCGGGCGGGGCGTCGGTGCCCTGTACGCGCGCGGACATCGTGACGATTCTCTATCGCGCCAAGGCCTAAGCGTTTCGGAGACGGTTTACGCCGTCTCCGGTTTTTTGCGCCCGTGGGGCTGTCTCCTGTCCGGAACGCGCCCCTTTCGGGAAATTGTGCGCGTTATTTCCCGCGCCTATTCCGGGAAAAAGAGCCGTACCGTAAGCGCGGCGACGATAAAGCCTGTCAAGTCGGCGGCGAGCGCCGCCGGAATCGCGTGGCGGGTGCGCCGGACGCCCGCCGCGCCGAAGTAGACCGCGACGGTGTAGAAGGTCGTCTCCGTACTCCCGAGCATGACCGCGGCTGTACGCCCAATGGTACTGTCGGGGCCGTAGGCGCGGATGAGTTCCCCGGCGACGGCGAGCGCGCCGCTTCCGGATACCGGGCGGACAAGCAGTAACGGCGCGGTTTCGGGCGGGATTCCCAGCGCGGCCCAGAGCGGGGCGCAGTACGCCGACAGCAACTCCATAGCCCCCGAGGCGCGGAACATCGCGACGGCGGGCAACAGCGTCACGAGGGCGGGGAGGACGCGCCCAAGGACGCGGAGGCCGTCTTCCGCGCCGCGCGTCAGGGACGAGTAGACATCGGCGCGCCGCCACAGTCCGCAGAGGCCGACGCCCGAGAGTAACAGCGGCAACAATAACGTCATGCAGTACGCCCCCCGGCGCGTTCGGCACTTTCGCCCCCGTTTCCGGGACGTGTCGCGGCGCGGGACAGGCGGCTGTTGTCCCCGCTTTCGTACTCCCCAGCACCGGACAGGCGGCGTTTGTCCCTGATTCCGGGGCGTGTCGCGACACGCGACAGGACGCGTTCGGCGCACAGTCCCGCAGTGACGGAGGCGACAGAAGTCAGCCACACCGCCGGGAGGATGTCCAGCGGCGTCGCGCACCCCGCCGCGCTCCGCAACGAGGCCACCGTCGCCGGGAAGAGCTGTACGGACGCCGTATTGAGTACCACGAGGCGGCAGAGCTCGTCACTCGCGACGCCGTCCAGCCCGCGCGACATCCGCTCCGCCGCCCGGATTCCGAACGGCGTCGCGGCGTTGCCGAGGCCCAGCAGATTCGCCGTCAGATTCGCCGAGAGCGCCGAGAGGGTATCGCCGTCGCGTCCCGCCGCCGGGAACAGCCGCCGCAGAACAGGCCGGAACAGTCTCGACACCCCCGCCGCAAGTCCCGACGCCCGCAACAGTTCCATCACGCCATTCCACAGCATGAGCGCCCCCGCCATCGACACGCACAGCGTCACGGCCTCCGACGCCCCCGACAGCGCCGCCGCCGATACCGCGTCCGCGCGCCCGGTCGCAACTCCGCACACCAGCGAGACCGTGACAAGTCCCGTCCAGATGATAGACAGTGCCATTGTTTCCCACTCCTTGCAAATTCTGGTAAAAACAGCCTAAAATATTCATAATTTGTTCACATTTCAAAACTTTTACAAATTGTTCACAAAAAGTTTTCACTTTGTAATTGACAAATTATTACAGACTATGTTATGTTTTTCCCAGTTCCAGAGACCGCCGCCCGGCGTGCGCTGACCGGGGCAGTGGACGCGAGGCGA
Organism: uncultured Oscillibacter sp.; assembly: GCA_946183175.1. Classification (GTDB taxonomy): domain Bacteria; phylum Bacillota; class Clostridia; order Oscillospirales; family Oscillospiraceae; genus Oscillibacter. The sequence continues at coordinate 1,813 of CAMHBH010000029.1, read as the reverse complement.
CAGTCGGGACGGTACCACTATACACAATCCCCACGGGGAACCGCACACTGGAAGGAGTTACATCGTGAAATCCACCGGAATTGTAAGAAGAGTCGACGAACTCGGGCGAATCGTACTGCCCATCGAAATGCGCCGCACGCTCGATATCGCGGAACGCGATTCTCTGGAAATCTATGTCGACGGCTCGTCCGTCATTCTGAAAAAATACGCGCCCAGTTGCATTTTCTGCAACGAGGACACCGGAATCCACACGTTCCACGGCAAGAACATCTGCGCCAACTGCCTCGGCGAACTCCAGCGCCTCGCCGCGCCCGACGAAGTCGCGCTCTGATTCCGTCCGCCTGCCGGAGCGCCTTCCGGGGCGCGTACAACGAACATATGCGACACGAATAAAACGCACGGCCCGCCGGGGCTGTGCGTTCGTTGTGTCAGTATCCGACGATGAGGCCCTTTTCCATGGCGTAGAAGCTGTTCAGCCCGCGACACGGCATGATTTCCACGCTCTTGACGGCCAGTTCTTTCAAGATTGCCTCTTTGAGTTTCAGGGCCCCGGCGAGGTTCTCACAGTGGTGAATCATGACGGAGGCCCCCGTGCAGTCCTTGCTCGCGTTCATGATGTCGACCATGACTTTGTGCGTCTTGCTCTCCCCGCGCGCCTTGCCCACGACCTGTATGCTGCCCTGCGTCGTGCCGATTGCCACGACGTGGATGCCCAGCGAGTGGAGGAGCGTCCCGACGAGCGGACGCATACGCCCGTTTTTGATGAGGTTGTCGAAGTTTTCGAGGGTGAAGCAGGTGCGGAGCGACGCCTGGTAGACGCGCAACGCCGCGCAGACTTCCTCGAAGTGTTCACATTCGGGGTCGGCCTCCATGAGCGCCTTTGCGCGGCGGATAAGCAGATAGGGCACGCCCGCCGTGGACTTGGAATCAATCACGCATACTTTCCGGTCGGGGTGGTCTTCCAGAAGTAAGTCGCGGCCCGACACGGCGGCGTTGTAGCTCCCGGACAGGTTCCCGGAAATCGTGAAACAGACGGTGTGCGTACCCTTTTCGTAGGCCCGGGCGTAGGCCGCCGGAGACGGGCACGCCGTCGACGACGGGCCTTTTTCCTCGCGCATGGCGCGGAGAAGTTCCGGCGTCCGCAGGGCGTCGTTGTCGATGAAATCCCGCTCCCCGACGCGGATTTTCAGCGGCACCGATTCAAACCGGACACACGCACTCGAAAACTCCTCCGCCCGCAGGTCACAACTGCTGTCACTGACGATATTCCACATTGCGACACACTCCCCGAAACATGATTTGTGAAACTGTATGACATGATACTATAGAACCGCCTGTTTGTCAATGACCGGAACAGATTTTTATTCCGTGGCAATCATGCCCTCAATCGCGGCGAACTTCCCCGCCCCGATTCCGGAGACGTTCATAATCTCGTCGGGGCTTGCGAACGGCCCGTGCGCCTCCCGGTACTCGATGACGCGTCCGGCGAGGGCCTCGCCGATTCCGGGGAGGGCGCACAGCGCGGCGAGGTCGGCTGTATTGATATTGACGCGTCCGGCGTTGTCGGGGGCGGACGGGGTAGCCGTGTCGACGGGCGCGGGCGTCGCGGGGGCGCTGTCCGGATTCGCGGGCGTACTGCCGGGCGCGCCGTCCGGCCTTGCGGGCATACTGTCGGGGGCGGCTGTCGCAGGCGGACTGTCGGCGGCGGGCGCGCCGTCCGGCCTTGCGGATGTACTGCCGGGGGTGCCGTCCGGATTCGCGGGGGCGTCGCGGGGTTGCGGCAACGCCGTCACGGCGGCGGGGCGGTCTCGCA
>CAMHBH010000028.1 GCA_946183175.1 uncultured Oscillibacter sp. | reverse complement strand
CCCTGTACGGCGGCCCAGGCGGTTACGTTCCTGTGGCGCGCGGCGGGGTCTCCGGAGCCGTCCTCAATGGAAAGCCCGTTTACCGACCTTGCCCCCGAGGCCTATTACTATAAGGCGGTACTCTGGGCGGCGGAGCACGATATCACGATGGGCACCACCGAAAGCACGTTCTCCCCTGACAAGACCGTCTCGCGCAGTCAGTTTATTACGCTTCTCTACCGCACGTTCGGCAACGCGGAGAGAGTGGAAAACTGTCCGTTTGAGGATGTCGCGGCGGATTCCTACTACCGCGACGCGGTTGCCTGGGCCTACAAGAGAGGCGTCACGCGCGGCACGACCGCCACGACGTTCGCGCCCCTTCGGAGTTGCGACCGCGGACAGATTGTGACGTTCCTGTACCGCTACTTCGCCGGGTAATCCGGAACTGTAACGCCCTCTCCCTTGCGGGAGGGGGCGTTTTGTAATGCCCCGCGCATGGCGGGGAAGATACGGAATTTGTCAGGATTGGCGAAAAAGCCTCTCCGTGACAACGGCGGCGAAAATCGTACACACAACGCGGAAACGCCCGCCGGGAAACCCGACGGGCGCGCGCTTGCGGACAAATCAGGCGTTGTCCACGGAGCACATATAGCGGATGAGTTCGGCCATCTTGTTGGCGTAGCCGCACTCGTTGTCGTACCAGGAAATGACCTTGCAGAAGTGGTCGTCGAGGGACAGGCCGGCCTTCTCGTCGAAAATGGAGGTGTTGGGGCAGCCGAGGAAGTCGCTGGAAACGACCTCTTCATTGGTGTAGCCCAGTACGCCCTTGAGCTCGCCTTCGGAGGCTTCCTTCATGGCGGCGCAGATGTCGGCGTAGGTGGCGGGCTTATCCAGAATGGCGGTCAGGTCGACAACGGACACGTCCAAGGTCGGCACACGCATGGAAATGCCGGTCAGCTTGCCGTTGAGTTCCGGAATGACCTTGCCCACGGCCTTGGCGGCACCGGTGGTGGACGGAATGATGTTGCCGGTAGCGGCACGGCCTCCGCGCCAGTCCTTCATGGACGGGCCGTCGAGGAGCTTCTGGGTCGGGGTCACGGAGTGCACCGTGGTCATGAGGCCCTTGACAATGCCGAACTTCTCATTGAGAACCTTGGCAATCGGGGAGAGGCAGTTCGTCGTACAAGAAGCGTTGGAGACGAACGTCATGTCGGAGGTGTACTTCTTGTTGTTGACACCAAACACGAACATCGGGGTATCGTCCTTGGAGGGAGCGCCCATGACGACGTGCTTCGCGCCGGCGTCGATGTGGCCCTGGCAGAGTTCCTTCTTGAGGTGAATGCCGGTGCATTCGCAGATATACTCCGCGCCGACGCTCGCCCAGGGGATATCTTTGACTTCCTTGGCGGTGAAGATGGAGATGGGCTTGCCGTCCACAACCAGCTTGCCGTCGGCGGCCTCTACGGTGCCGGGATACATGCCGTGCGTGGTGTCATAGCGGAGCATATAGACCATATAGTCCAGATTCATGAAGGGGTCGTTGATGCCGACGACTTCCACGCCGTCGAGCTTCATAGCGGCCCGCAGAACCAGACGGCCAATCCGTCCAAAACCATTGATACCAATTTTCGCAATCGCCATAGTAGAATACCCCTTTCTTTTCACCCCGGGCCTGTCGGACACGGGGCGCGGAAATGCCGGACCTTTCCCGCAATCGGCCCGCCGTTTCACATTGCAACAGGTATCATAGCACATTGTCAAAAATTTCGCAATCGTCATTTTTTATAAGGTTAAACCGGAAAATTGTGGAACTTTCACAATGCCTTTCCGGCCCCGCGGAAATTCCGGCAGGCTTCGACGGGATTCTTGACAAATGCGCGGCGTTCGTGTATCATGGAAAATCATGGAAACTTACAGCACGGAACAAGGTGGTTTTGGCTATGGTGAATTTCATCAACGTACTGGCGGCGATTTCCACGACGCCCACGCTCATTCGACAGCTCAACGAGATTCTCGACTCGGAAATCTCGCTCCCGAACATCCCGACGCCGACGATGGGCGGACAGATGGTCTGGGACACCCTCGCGGAGGCCAACGGCTGGCGCTTACAGCAGAACGAGTTGACCAAGCACTGCCGCATTCTCGACCCCGAGGACGTGCGCCGCGCGTGGGGCACGCGCAAGGGCATGGAAAAGGCCCTCGAAACCTTGCAAAACAGCATTGCCCGCACTCCGGAGAATGGATAACGGAAACTCCCTGTCAGGTCGTGACAGGGAGTTTTTGTCAGCGCGTGGAATCGCGGCGGCAGTCCCGCGCGAATTGCAGGTACTTCCGCGCCGAAATCTGGTTCCGCTCGATTTCCTCGTCAGTCAGCGCGCGCGTGACTTTCGCCGGACTGCCCAGAATCATAGACCCGTCGGGGGCGTCCATTTTGCCCGTGACGAGCGCCCCCGCCCCGACAATACAGTGATTCCCGATTCGCGCGCCGTTGAGGATGACCGCGCCCATGCCGATGAGCGTATTGTCGCCCACGGTGCAGCCGTGTACAATGGCCCCGTGCCCAATCGTACACCCCCGCCCGACTTTCGTGCCCTCGTGGAGTACGGCGCAGTCCTGAATATTGGTCTCGTCGCCGACGACAATCCCGCCGTCGTCGCCGCGAATCACGGCGTTGTACCACACGCACACGCCCGCGCCGAGCGTCACGTCGCCCATGACTTTCGCGCCGTCGCAAATCATGACGTTTTCGTCTGTCCGACGCAGTTCGTACATATTCTCCGCTCCTTTCCTTCAGGACAGCTCCGGGGAGAAATTGCCGTCCGTAAAGACCGGAATCTCGCGCCCGTCCGCCGTCGTGCCCGTAATGCACAAGTCCGGCGTCCCGACCATGAAATCAACGTGGGTAATGGAATCGTTGAGGCCGCGCGCCTTCAATTCCTCTTTCGACATCCCGCGCCCGCCCTCAACGCACGGGTACGCCTCCCCGAACGCAATGTGACAGGCGGCGTTTTCGTCGAACAGTGTATTGTAGTAGAGCAGTTTCTGGTTGGAAATCGGGCTGTCGTAGGGGACGAGCGCGACTTCCCCGAAGTAGGCCGCGCCCTCGTCGACGGAAATCGCGGCTTTGAGTTCGTCTTCCCCGCGCTCCGCGTGGACTTCCACGATTTTCCCGTCGCGGACTACGAGACGGAATTTGTCGATGATATTGCCCTCGTGTACGAGCGGCATGGAGGCGTAGACGACGCCGTTGGCGCTGTCGCGGCGGGGGGCGGTGAAAATTTCCTCGGTGGGGATATTGGCGATGAATTTCTGCCCGTTGGGGGTGGCGTCCTCGCCCGATTCCCAGATGTGGCCGTCCGGGAGTTCAATCGTGAAATCGGTACCCAGCGCGTTTTCGTAGTGCAGGGAATGGAAACGCATGGAATTGAGTTTTTCCGTGCGGCGGTTCAGGGTGTCGAGATGTTCGCGCCAGCGGTCTACGGACTGCCCGTCGCCCTGAATCCGGATTGCGTGGAAAATGGCGTCCCAGAGGGCGTCCACGGCGCGTTCCGGCGACAAGTCCGGGAATACCTTCCCGGCCCAGCCCGGAATCGGAATGGACGCGATGCACCACGGGAACGCGCTGGACATTTGCAGTCTGTCGAACTCCTCCAGCGCCTTCCCCGACGCGCGCTGACTTCTCACCAGCCGCGACGGGTCGACGCCCCGCAGGTTTTCGGGGTCTGTGGCCGAAATCACCAGATACGCCGCGCCTTCCCGGGCGTGGTCGTTGTAGAAGCGCTCCCGCCACGCCGGAACGGTGTCGAAAATGCTGTCGTCGGCGTACAGGTACTTCATACGCGTCATGTCGTCGTCGACCCAGTTCGTGACCACTTCCTTACAGCCCGCCTCGTAGGCCTCGCGTGCGCACATCCGCGCGAAGTACGCGCACTCCACGGGGGCCGAAATCACGAGCCGCTGTTCCCGGCGCACGTCCAGCCCGACGCGTACCAGTAAGCGGGCGTATTCCTGTAATCTGCTGTCGTTGTTCAAGGGAAAATCCTCCTGTTGTGTTTGCTGTAGTATGCCCGGTTTACGGCAGAAGCGTCTCCGGATACGTCCCGGCGGCGTGCAGGGCGCGCAGGCTTTCCGCGACGCGCGGGGCGTCCTGCTGATACGTCATGCCGAACCACTGCGCGGACGAAGTCAGGACGCGTACAGAGAGGCGTCCCGCCGCGCGTTCGGCGTCGACGACCGACGGGAGATAACATTCCGCTTTCGGATTGTCCCCGGCAGTGCGCAGGAAATTCTCAAACTCGCGCCGGAGCGCCGGGAAAATCGACGGCGCGAAGCCCCACATATTCATAGAGGCGATATCGTCGGGGCGCAGTGCCACGCGGCTGTCCTCGTCCCAGAGGCCGCCGGACGGCGACGGCCCGATTTTCAGGCGTTCGGTAATGCCCTGTAAGATACCGTTTTCCACGGTACAAATCCCCCGGGAGACCGTGCCGCTTTCGGAGAGCGTATTTTTGAGAATGTAGCCGACCATTAACGCGAAACCTTCCGGGGGCAACGTAGTCAGGGCGTCGTACATGACGCGGTAGGCGTCGATTCCGTAGTAGTCGTCGGCGTTGATGACGCAGAAGGGTTCCTGTACGGCCTCCGCCGCGCACAACAGCGCGTGGGCGGTACCGAAGGGCTTTTTGCGTTCGGGCGGGATGTGATAAAAACTCGGGACGCTGGAAAAGTCCTGAAAGGCGTATTCGACTTCCACGGCCTCCCCGGCGTCGGTACGGAAGCGGGAGAGGCGATTCCCGAACAGTTCCTCTATGACGGGTTTCGATTCCGGGCGGATGATAAAGACGACTTTCCGGAATCCGGCGCGGATTGCGTCGTAGATAGAGTATTCCATAAGCGGTTCGCCGTGGGGGCCGATTCCGGTCGTTTGTTTGTCGCCGCCGTAACGGGAGCCGAGCCCCGCCGCCATAATGACAAGTGTCGTTTTCATGTACAAAGCCTCCATAAAAATTCCGCGCCGTCTCCGGCGCGGAGTATGCGTTACTGTTCCCGGATGGTGACGGATTCGATAATAGGCTGTTCGTCGGCGGGAATCGTGCCGTTGTCGTCGACAGGTTCGGCGTCGGCACAAATCTTGTCTACGATATCCATGCCGGACGTGACGTGTCCGAACGCGGCGTAGTCGCCGTCAAGGAACGTGCTGTCCTTCTGGACAATGAAGAACTGCGAGCTTGCGCTGTCCTTGTCGAAAGAATTACGGGCCATGGAAATCGCGCCGCGCGTATGGGAGAGATTGTTCGTGTAGTTGTTGGAGGCAAATTCGCCGACGATAGTCTCATTGGAGCCGCCCGTGCCGTTGCCGTTGGGGTCGCCGCCCTGAATCATGAAGCCGTCCATGATACGGTGGAAGGTGAGGTTGTCGTAAAAGCCGGACTGCGCGAGGTCGACGAAATTCTTGACGGTAATCGGGGCGGCGGCGGGGTCGAGTTCGACCGTAATCGTGCCGTAGTCCTTCACCACGATGTCGGCGTACTCCACGGCGGCGTTAGCGTCCTGCGTGGCGGCGTTCGTCGCGGCGGTACTGTCCGGCGTGGCGTTAGCCGTCGCGTTATCGGTCGACGCGCTACTGTCGTTTGTCGCGGCGTTGGTGTTGCTGGTCGTGGTCATGTCGCCGCTGTTGGCCGTCGCGGTTGTATCACCGCTGGCAGTCGTCGCGGCGGCGGGGTCGCCGCTGTCGGTCGTCGCGGTCGTGTCGCCGCTGGCAGTCACCGCGCTGTCACTGTCCTGCGCGGTCGCGTCGCCGCTCGCTGTGACTTCGTCCGCACTCTGTACCGTCTCCGTCTCCGGCGTCGTCTCCGCGCTGTTCTTGTCCCCGCCCGTCAGACGCGCGACGAGAATCAGCAACAGGAAGACGCCCAGCGCTATGGCAAGGGCAATCCACATCTGACGCTGACGGTTGGGGTCGGCGGCCTGTCCTCCGGATTTCACAGCCTTCGGGGCTTTCGGGGCCTGTACGCGCGCCGTACTGGTCTGCTTCGGGGTCTGCGGGGCGCGGGCCGGATTCTTTTTCTTCTTGTACTTCTTTTTTCTGCTCTTGGGCATGGTGTTCACTCCTCGTTTCGTTCATGTGTACTGCTCCCGTCCGCGACGGGGGCCGGAACGGGTTCCGACAGGGCCTTGACTTCCTCTTTGGCCTCCTGTAAAACCCGCTTTTCCGCTTTGGTGGTCAGCTTCGCCTCGTCGAACCGGGCGAACATGTCCGGACGGCGTAGCATAGTACGCTTGTAGCTCTCCTTGCGACGCCATTCGTCAACTTTCGCGTGGTGTCCCGACAGCAGTACCTCCGGCACGGCGCGACCGTGCCAGACCGCCGGGCGGCTGTACTGCGGGTACTCCAGCAGTCCGTCCCAGTGCGATTCCTCCTCGAAACACTCCGGGTCGGGCAGAACCCCGGGTACCATCCTGCACACGGCGTCGGTAACGGCCATTGCCGGAATTTCTCCGCCCGTGAGCACGTAGTCGCCTACGGAAATCTCCTCGTCCACGCACTCCTCCAGAAAGCGCTCGTCGACGCCCTCGTAGTGTCCGCACACAAGGATTAAGTGCGGGTAGCGCTCCTTGAGTTCCCGCGCGACCGACTGCGTGAACGTCCGCCCGCACGGCGACAGGAATACCGTATGCCCCGGGCCGCCCTCGCGCGTGACGGCCTCCCAGCAGCGGTAGAGCGGGTCGGCCTGCATGACGGCCCCGCGCCCGCCGCCGTAGGGGTAATCGTCTACCTGCATTTGCTTATTGGTCGTGTACTCGCGTATCTGGTGCGTACGTATGGTGATGAACCCGCGCTCCCGGGCGCGCCCCAGAATACTAACGCCTAACATCGCCTCGACGGCCTCCGGGAACAGCGTCATAATGTCAATTCGCATCCTGCGCCAGCCCTTCCCATACGCGCACTTCCATTCGGTTGCGCTCCACGTCCACGGAGAGTATGAACGCCTCCGGCACGGCGGGAATCAGGTAGGTATGCTCCCCGCGCACGGTGTAGACCTTGCTCGCGGGGTACTCCTCGACTTTTGTCAGCGTCCCGATACATTCGCCCGTCGCGCCGTCGAAGACTTCCATGCCGGGTAACTCGGCGTCGAAAAACGGCACGTCCGCCGCGTCCGCGCGGTCAATCGACAATTCCCGGCCCTTCAGCGCGGCGGCGGCGTCCATGTCGGCGACGCCCGCGAGGCGCAACAGCGCACAGCCCTTATGCACCCGCGCGGCCTCGACGGCGACGGGTACGCCGTCCATGTAGAACGCGCGGAAGCGCGTCAGGAACGCCGGCTCCAGGCCGCGCGGGAGAACCCGGACTTCCCCGCGTACCCCGTGCGTATTGACAATCCGCCCGACGGGCACCTCGCGCAGTTTCATGGCGCACACCCCTTTCCGGAAACCGTACCGCGACAAAGCCTAGTATACCGCATTTCGGCGCAGAAGGCAAGCCGCGCGGAATTTTTATTTTTCGCCCTTGCGGGACGCCCGGGACGGTGCTATACTAAGCAATTACGCGGACTTCCACCGCCCGCGCCAATCAAAAGGAGGCAACGCGCATGACCTTGGCATCCTACTTACAAGCGCAGTTCACCGCCGCGCAGGAAGTCGAATTTTTCTTCCGGCTTCTGGCGGCGGGGCTTTGCGGCGGCATTATCGGACTGGAACGGAGCAGGCGTCTGAAAGAGGCGGGCTTGCGTACTCATGTAATCGTCTGCTGTACGGCGGCCCTGATGATGATAATCTCAAAGTACGCGTTCGCCGACCTGACGACCGCCGACGGCCTGAGTTTTCCCGGTATCCGGGGCGCTGACTCTGCCCGGATTGCGGCGCAAGTCGTCAGCGGCGTGAGCTTCCTGGGGGCCGGGGCCATTTTCAAGAGCGGCAACACCATCAAGGGCCTGACGACGGCGGCGGGAATCTGGGCTACGTCGGGAATCGGGCTGGCCCTCGGCGCGGGTATGTACGTGCTGGGCGTCGCGGCGACGTTCGTCGTGCTCTTCTTCCAAATGATGATGCACCACCTCCCGTTCGCGTCGGAGTCGATGGTCTCGCACTACCTCTCGTTCACCATGAGCGCCGACCGGGAGTTCCGCAAGGTCTTCAACGACTACATGGAGAAACACCGGATACAGGTCACCGACAGCGACCTCACCTATACCAGCGACGGACTTGTGACGTTCAACATGATTGTCAAAATGCCGCAAAGCCTCTCCATCTACGAAGTCGACCAGTTCCTGCACGAGCACTGCGAACTGAAAAAGCTCAGCTATTCCAATTTCGCGTAAGCGGGAGGGGGCCGCTATGTCAATTCCGCTCTTTCTTCTCTGGCTCCTGCTCAACGGGCGCGCCACCGTCGAAGTCGTACTCATCGGCGCGGGCGTGACTGCTTTGCTCATTGGCTTTATGGCGCGCTTCATGGGCTGGCCCGTCCGCCGGGAACGCGAACTCCTCCGGCTTTGCCCGCTGTTCCTGCTCTATCTGTTAAATTTACTCTGGGAGACCGTCAAGGCCGCCGCCACGGTGTTACTCGTCGCCCTGACGCCCTCCATGCACCCGGAACCCGTCCTGGTCGAGTTCCATTCCGGACTGCCCCGCGAGTACCAGAACGTCATCCTTGCCAACTCCATCACGCTCACACCCGGCACGATTACGGTCTTTCAGGAGGGAGACCACTTTCTGGTACACGCTCTGCGTAAAGAATACGCGCAAGGCCTGAACCGCTCGTCGTTCGTGCTGTTACTGCGGAAATTCCCCTGAACGCCCGAACAAGGCGGAAATTCCCCTGAATGTCCGAAAGGAGGCTTTTCTTTGGACGTGCAAAAGGCTTACGAACTGCTCTATTCCTCGGTGCTGACGGGTATCGCGCTGTTACTGTTTATTATGCTGTTCCGGTCGGTCAAAGGCCCTAGCGTGACAGACAAGTTACTATCTATTAACATGGTCGGCACACTCGTTATCGCGGCGATTGTGATTCTCTCCCGGCTTCTGGGCGAGGCGTGGCTGTTGGACGTGGCACTCATTTATACTATGATTAGCCTTGTGTCCGTGCTGATTCTGGCGCGCGTGCTGATTCCGCCGCGCCCGTCCCGGAAACGCTTCCGCGACGAGCCCGGCCCCGACGGGGAAGGGGGCGCTTCCCGTGTCTGAATGGGTACGCTTCTGGCTGACGGCGCTTATCCTGTGTACGGGCCTGCTGTTTTTCGCGGGGGCGGTTCTCGGCAACTGCCGCTTTTCCTACGTCATGAACCGCGTACACGCCGCCGGTATCGGGGACACCATGGGCCTGTTTTACGTCGTGCTGGCCGTGGCGGTCAACGCGTCCGGGCTGTTCGAGGCGGCGAAATGCTTTCTCCCGGTGGTGTTCCTCTGGATATGCTCCCCGGTCTCGTCGCACCTCATCGCGCAGATTGAGTATTACACCAATCAGCGCCTCTACGACCACATGACCAGACTGTAAAGGGGCGACGGTATGCACGTTTCGGAAATCTACAAAATCGCCCTCGTCGTACTGCTCATTGTCTGCGCGGTGTCGGTGAACCTGACGAAAAGCCTGTTGAGGTCGGTCATTATCTTCATGTCCTACAGTTCCATCATGTGCCTGCTGTGGATACTCATGGAGTCGCCGGACTTGGCGATTACGGAGGCGGCAGTCGGCGCGGGAATCAGCGGGTACTTGTTCCTCGTGACGCTGAAGAAACTCCGGCAGATAGACGGCATGGACGACCGCGCGTGGACGGATACCGACCCCGAAACGCCGTCGGAAGCGTTCCCGGAGGGCGGGGTGTCGCAACAGCGGCCCAACGGCGACAGGAAGCGGAAACGCCGCCGCGCGAAACGGAAAGAAGGCGGAATATGAACAGCAAACGGTTCCGGCGCTGGCTCGACGGCGAGACGGATGTCATGGAACACATTCTCGACGGCAAGCGGGGCCACGACTTACCCCGGCAAGACCAGCGCCGCCTACAGCGCGAGGCGGAAGAAGTCGCCGTAGTTCGTATGGGGCGCGTGATACACTCCGAACGGCGGCTCTTTTCGGCATGGTACCGCGTGGCGGCGGTACTGTGCTGTCTGGCGCTGATGGCGGTATTCCTGTATATGGTGGCGCACATCACGCGCTACGGGGCCGAAAACCCGCGCGCGACGGAAATCACGGAGCGCTACGTAGAGCACGGCCTGGAGGAAACCGGGGCGGTGAACATCGTCGCGGGGATGATTCTCGACTACCGCGCGTTCGACACCCTCGGGGAATCGCACGTACTCTTTACGGCGCTGGTTTGCGTCATGATACTGCTCCGGCGCGACCAGAAGAATATGCGCACGGCCTACGAGGACTACTACCGAATCAGCGAGGAGGACTACTTCCCCACCGACCGCGACCAGATAGCCCGCCGCGTGGGGGGCGTCCTGACGCCCTGCATTCTGCTGTTTGGAATCTATATCCTGCTCAACGGGCAGATTTCGCCGGGGGGCGGATTCTCCGGCGGGGCCGTGCTCGGGGCCGGACTGGTCATTTTCGCCTCGACGCGCGGAGACAGCGCCGTCGACCGCTTCCTGACAAAGCGCGTCTTCCACTGGGCGGCGTTCTGCGCGCTCTCGTTCTACAGTTTCGCGAAAGGCTACGTCTTTTTCACCGGGGCCAACGGCCTCGAAAACCATATCCCGAAGGGCGTCCCGGGCGCGATACTCTCCGGCGGGCTGATTCTCCCGCTCGACATCGCCGTCGGACTGGTCGTGGCCTGTACGATGTTCGGCTTTTACAGCCTGTTCCGTCGCGGGACTATCGCCGAGGACGGCGCGGCGCATACTGCCGCCGGAAACGGCACGGCGGGGAGTGCCGCCGGGGGCACCGCGACGGATACTGTCACAGAAGGCGGCGCGGCGGATAACACGCCGGACAAGGAGGAATCGTAAATGAGAGAAACCATTTCGGCCCTGCTGGCCAATTACGAGGAGGCCGCCGCCATTATCCTCTTTGTCATCGGCCTGACTATGCTCCTCTTTCACGGGAACCTGATTAAAAAGCTCATCGGCATGAACATCATGGACACGGGAAGTTTCCTCTTTCTGGCGAGCATGGGCTACATTGACGGACGGAAGGCCCCGATTCTCGTCGACGGATACCGGGGCGTCGAGGACTATATCAACCCCGTACCCGCCGGACTGGTGCTGACGGGTATCGTCGTCTCCGTGTCGGTGACGGCGGTCATGCTGTCGCTGTCGATTCGCCTCTACCGCCGCTACCATACCCTCAACGTCGACGATGTCTATCTGCTCTCCCGGCACCAGTTGGAGGACAGATAATATGGGTATCGACTTTATCCGCAACTTCCCGTTGTTTACCATCGTACTGAGTTTGTTTTCGAGCGTCCTTTGCATGATGTTGGACGGGCGTCGGGCGAAACGTTATACAGTCTGCTACGAGTGCTTTTTGATTGCGCTGTCCTGCGCCGTACTCTGGTACGTGTCCGAAACGGGGGAGGCGTTCACGTACGTTATGGGCGAGTTCCCCGCGCCGTGGGGGAACGAAATCCGCGCCGGCGTACTCGAAGCCCTGTTCGCGGTCATGTTCCTGACTATCCTGCTCTGTTCGGTACTCGGCGGCTGGCGCTTCCTGCTCATCGACGTGGAACACAGTAAAATCAACCTCTATTTCACGCTCATAAACCTGCTCACCGCCGCCCTGATGGCCCTTATCTGGACAAACGATATCTTCACGGGCTACGTCTTCCTCGAAATCCTCACGCTGTCGTCCTGCGGGATTCTCATCGTACGCGAAATCGGGCGTACCACGCTGGCGGCTGTCCGCTATATGGTACTGAATCTGTTGGGGTCGGGCCTGTTCCTGCTGGGCGTGGTACTCCTCTACTCCCTCACCGGACACCTGCTCATGGTACCCATGCGGGCGGCGGTCGCGGAAATCGTGGCGGAGGGCGGCGTGATTACGATTACGTTTTCCCTCGCCGTACTCACTATCGGACTGGGAATCAAAAGCGGGCTGTTCCCGTTCTACTTCTGGATGCCCGACACCTACGGCACCGCTACCCCCGCTTCCGCCGCGATTCTCTCCGCGCTCGTCTCGAAGGCCTATATTCTCCTGCTGTTCAAGATTTACTGGCGCGTGATTGGCATGGAAGTCTTTGAACAGCTCCCCATTCGCTACCTGCTGTTCGGGCTGGGCATTCTGGGCATGGTATTCGGCTCGGTGTCGGCAATCCGCGCGAACAATATACACCACATGGTGGCGTTTTCGTCCGCCGCGCAGACCGGGTATATCTACATGGGCCTCGGCATGGGCGGCCCGCTGGGCTACGTCACCGCGCTGTTTCAGGTACTCGCCCACGCCGTCACGAAATCGCTGTTGTTCCTGACTACGCCCCGCCTCGCGCGCGTCTCCGGCGACAGCCTGCTGTTCCAGAATCTGGAGGGGAGCGCGATTCGCGACAAAAGCGCCGGAATCTTTTTCACGCTCTGCTCGTTTTCGATGGTCGGGATACCGATTTTCGCCGGGTTTTCGGCCAAACTCCTCTTTGCGGTCGCGGCGGTCGAGACCGGGAATCTGGGCGTACTGTTCGCGACTATGCTGGCGCTTGCGGTCAGTTCGGTGCTCAACGCGCTGTACTTCATCCGTACCGTGATTCGCGTCTACACCGCCGGGCGCGGCGGGGCCGACATCTCCGCGCCGCGCATTTACGCCGAGGAGCACAACGACGCCGACACCGCGGAACCCGTACCCGACACGGGGTCGCGCCTGTCCTACTGGGTGCCCGCGCTGATTCTCACGGGGATGAATCTGTTTCTGGGGCTGTTCTCGTGGGTCACGGTGGACTTTATCCGGCGGGGCCTCGCCATGTTCGCGTGAAGGAGGACTACGCAATGCTCTTGTTTACCGTACTGTTTCCGATACTGGCGGGCGTGGGGGTGTCCCTGTGGCCCATGCCCCGCCGCGCGCGACTGCTCCGCTACGCCGCCGTCATGCTCGCGACCGACGCCCTGTCGGCCTGGTGTATGCTCCGGGCCGCGCCCGTGCGGCTGTTCGCGCTCACGGAGACCCTCGACTTCTGTTTCGCCCCGGACACCGTCGGGCGCGTATTCCTGTCGGTGGTTCTGCTCGTCTACACCGCCGTGTGTTTCTACGCCTTCGAGTACATGTCGGCGGAGGAGCGGGAGAGGGCTTTCTTTGCGTTCTACTTCGCCTCTCTGGGCGCGGTCATGTCGGCCTGTATGGCCGGGAATCTCGTGACGTTCTACCTTTGCTTTGAACTGGCTACGCTAAGTTCCATGCCCCTCGTACTGCACGAGGGCACGAAAGAGGCCATTTCCGCCGCGCTGAAGTACCTGTTCTACTCCATTGGGGGCGCGCTTCTCGGACTTCTCGCGGTGGTGTGCCTGTTCTGGTACGGCGCGGACGCAAACGGATTCTTTGCGGGGGGCTTCCTCGACCCCGGACGCGTCGCCGGACACGAGGCCCTCTTACGCGCCATTGTCTTTCTCGGAATCGTGGGCTTCGGCGCGAAAGCCGGCATGTACCCCCTGCACGGCTGGCTCCCCGCCGCGCACCCTATCGCGCCGGCCCCGGCGTCGGCACTGCTGTCGGGGATTATCGCGAAACTGGGCGTGCTGGGCGTCATACGCCTCGTGTACTTCTCCGCCGGGCCCGCGCTGATTCGCGGGACTTGGGTACAGTATGCTTGGATGTGCCTCGCAATGGGGACTATCTTCATGGGTTCTATGATGGCCTTCCGGGAAAAAGTCATGAAAAAGCGCCTTGCCTACTCGTCAATCAGCCAAATTTCGTATATCATGCTGGGGCTGTCGCTGTTGAATGCGGGCGGCCTGACGGGCGGACTGCTCCAATTCGCCGCGCACGCCGTCTCGAAAGGGACGCTGTTCCTTTGCGCGGGGGTGTTCATCCACAAGCTCGGACGCCGCAACGCCTCCGACTTGCGCGGGGCCGGACAGCTCATGCCCGTGACGATGTGGTGTTTCCTGCTGGCGTCGCTGTCGCTGGTGGGCATTCCGCCCATGGGCGGCTTTGTGAGTAAGTGGTACCTGTCGGTGTCGGCGGTTGCGGACGGAACGGGCCTATTCTCGATTCTGCCGCCCGTGGTACTGCTGGTGTCGGCGTTCCTGACGGCGGGGTATTTGTTGCCTGTAGCCGTAGACGCGTTTTTCCCCGGGCGCGACTTCTCCGTGAAACAGGCCTTCGGAGACTGTCCGGCTGTACAGAAACGCCTCCCGGCGTCCACAGGGAAGACGAAAAAACAGAAACTGTCCCTGACAGGCGCGGCGGAACCGTCCGTACTGATGACGCTACCGCTGGCCGTACTCTGTACGGCGGCGCTGTGCGTGGGACTGTTCGGGGCGTGGTTCGCGGAGGCCCTCGGCGGCCTGATACGGGGGCTTGTGTGATGGATATCTGGTCTCCCGTACTGTTACTCGTCCCGATTCTCCTGCCCGTACTCGGCGGCGGCTATATGCTCCTCGGCCCCCGGCTGGACAAGGACGACCGCGAACTCTTTACCGAAATCGTGTCGTGCCTGACCAGTACCATGGTATTCCTGTCGGTGTCCAACATCCGCCGGGGGGAAGTCGCGACAATCTACAGCTTTATTGACGGCTTTTCGGTGGGGTTCATGACCGACGGCCCCGCGCTGTTATTCGCGGGCATGGTCGCGGTCATGTGGCCGCTCGCCCTCCTCTACGCCTTCTCCTATATGGAACATCTCCCGCGCCAAAACAGCTTCTTCGCCTTCTACCTCATGACCTACGGCGTCACGCTGGCGGTCGCGTTCTCGGCGAACCTCGTGACGATGTACGTCTGCTTTGAAATGCTGACGCTCGTCACAATTCCGCTCGTGGCGCACTTGCAGAACCCCGACAGTATCCACGCCGGGCACCTCTACGCCGCCTACTGTATCGCGGGGGCGTCGCTGGCGTTCGTGGCCGTCGTACTCGGCACCCTCGACGTCTCCGGCGACTTCCGCTACGGCGGCAATCTGGCGGGGGAGTACGCGCCCGCGCTCATGCGCCTGGTGTACCTGTTCGGCTTCCTGGGCTTCGGCACGAAAGCCGCCTTATTCCCGCTGTATATCTGGCTCCCGAAAGCCTCCGTAGCCCCGACGCCCGTCACCGCCCTACTACACGCCGTGGCGGTCGTCAACAGCGGCGTGTTCGCGGTCACGCGCCTGACCTGGTACGCCTTCGGGCCGAATTTACTTTCCGGAAGCGCCGCGCAAGACTTCTGTATTGTGCTCTCGTCGTTCTCGATGGTGTTCGCGGCGGCAATGGCCCTCAAAGAACGCCACTTCAAGCGGCGTCTGGCCTATTCGACCATGAGTAACCTGTCGTATATCCTGTTCGGAATCAGCCTCATGACGGCGCGCGGACTCACCGGGGCGTTGTCGCATATGCTCTTTCACGGCGTGATTAAGATGTCGCTGTTCCTGTGCGCGGGGGCGTTCATGCACGTTACGGGGAAAGAGTACCTGTACGAAATCAACGGGCAGGGCTGGCGCATGCCCTACACGTTCGCGGCCTACACCCTAGGGGCGCTGTCGCTGACGGGAATCCCGCTGTTCTGCGGCTTCGTGTCGAAATGGCGCCTTCTGACGGCGGGCGTCGAACTCGGCACGCCCCCCGCGATAACGGGCGTGGCGGCGCTGATTGTCGCGGCGTTCCTGTGCGCGATGTATACGCTGTCGGTCAGCGTGCGGGCGTTCCTGCCCCGGACGCCCGATTCCGGTACGGAGGAAGTCCCCGCCGGGATTCGCGAGGCCGACTGGCGGATGTTAGTCCCGATTGGCCTGTTTACGGCGGCTAATGTGGCGTTCGGGCTGTACCCGGAACCGGTCATGACGTTTCTGGAATCGGTCGCGCGCGGCGCGGTGTGACGGAAGGGGGACTGTTTCCAATGCGGATTGCGCTTCTAGTATTCTTTCCCCTGCTGTGCGGCCCGGTCGCGTACCTGCTCGGACGCCGCGACGAACGCTGGCGCAAGTGGCCCGTGCTCGCGTGTACCGTACTGTGTACGGCGCTTTCGGTGTCGCTGGCGGTGTCGGCGGCGCGCGGGGAGGCCGCGACGCTCGCTCTGCCCCATGTACTGGTAAGCGGCCTCGGCTTCACGGCGACGGGTTTCCGGGCGCTGTACAGTCTCGTCACTTCGCTGATGTGGCTATTTACGGCGCTGTTCTCCCGGGAATACTTCCGCCACGAGCGCGACGGCCTCGACGCCTACTGGCTCTTCACGCTCCTGACACTCGGCGCGACACAGGGCGTCATGCTCTCGGCGGACTTCCTGACGACGTTTACTTTCTTTGAAATCCTGTCGCTGACTTCCTTTACTTGGGTCGTGCACGAACAGACGGCGGAGGCGCTCCACGCCGGGTATACGTACTTGTTTGTGGCGGTGTTCGGCGGACTGGTTCTGCTGATGGGCCTTTTCCTGCTGTACGACACCTGCGGGACGCTCTCCTTCGACGCGCTCCCGGGCGTACTCCGTCGCGCCGACCGCACACGCCTTTTCGCGGCGTCGGTGTGTATCCTGTTCGGCTTCGGCGCGAAAGCGGGCATGTTCCCCCTGCACGTCTGGCTCCCGATGGCCCACCCCGTCGCGCCGTCCCCGGCCTCGGCGTTACTCTCCGGCGTACTGACGAAAGTCGGCGTCTACGGCGTCCTCATGACGGCTCTGCAAGTCATGTACGGCAACCGTACCTTCGGACTGCTCCTGCTGACGCTCGCCCTCGTGACCATGTTCCTCGGCGCGTTACTGGCGCTGTTCTCGGTGAACCTCAAACGCACGCTGGCCTGTTCGTCGATGTCGCAAATAGGCTTCATCCTCGCGGGGCTGGCGTCCATGGTACTCTGCGGCGTACAGACGGGCGCGGGGACGCTCTCCGACGCGGGCGCGGCGCTGGCGATTTCCGGGACTGTCCTGCACATGCTCAACCACTCTATGTTAAAGCTGTTGCTTTTCATGGCGGCGGGCGTCGTGCTCATGAACGTACACGCCCTGAACCTTGACGACATTCGCGGCTGGGGGCGTAACAAGACCGCGCTAAAGACCGCCTTCGCGGTCGGCGGACTGGGTATCAGCGGCGTACCGCTCCTGAACGGCTACTTGTCCAAGTCGATGTTGCACGAGGGAATCGTACACCTTATCGAGAGTTCGGAGGAGACCGGATTCTTTACGGGCCTGACACTCCGCTATTTCCACGCGGCGGAATGGGTATTCCTGTTTTCGGGCGGCCTGACATTCGCCTATATGCTGAAGCTGTTCCTCTGCGTGTTCGTGGAGCGCAATACCGACCCGGGACGGCAAGCACTCTATGACAGTAACCCCGACTGCATGGACGCGCTGTCGACGGCGGTTATCACGCTCTCGGCGCTGGTACTGGTTGCGCTCGGCCAGCCGTGGATTACAGGCTATATCGCGCGTTTCGCGGTGGCCTCTTTCGGCGTCACGGAGAGCGCGCCACATTTCGCGGCGTTCGCGTGGGAGAATCTCAAAGGCGCGTTGATTTCGCTGTCAATCGGCGCGGCGGTCTATGTCGTAGCAGTACGACCCCTCTTGCGTGTCGACCGCTGGCCCCGCGCGTGGAATCTGGAAGCGCGCCTCTATGCGCCGCTGTTCACAAGATGGCTCCCGGGGGTATTCGGAAACGCGGCGCGGCTGTTCGCCGAAAATTTCGTACTGCGTCGCGTGTGCCGCGGACTGCTATTCGCGGCCAGCGTACTCGCGCAGGCCATGAGCGACAGCACCGACGCCTTGATTGTCCTGTTGCGGCGCTCCATATTCCGGGAAGTCAAGCTCCGCGACGAACAGGCGGCGATTCATATCGGACGCCTCCGGGCGTTCCGCCGCGCCACCGCAACCGCCCTGGATTCGTTCAACTTCTCTTTCGCGCTGTTGATGACCTGTCTGGGCGTGATTCTGATTCTCGGGCTGTTGCTGATTCTGCTGTAAAGTATGCTCGGAGTTTGCCAACGATTCTTATGTAAGAAACGCCCTCCCCGCGACGGGGAGGGCGTGCTGTTTACTTGTAATGCTCGTGGGTGAAAATGTGGTCTGAGCAGAAGCAGTGGTAGCCCTCACAGCGGGAGCAGTAGCGGAACTGCAGGTCGGGGAAATCGGCGTCGGTTCTGCCGCAGACCTCGCACCTGTGGCGGTAGCCCTGACGGGCTTCCTTACGCTTCTGGTCGTGGGCGGCCTGCCGGAAGTGGATGGTTTTCGGGGAAGTCTGGTGCTTGGCGCGCTGACGGTGGTATACAAACCAGTCGGTGATATCGGGCCAGAAGAACACGAAAAAGTTGAGAATCGCAATCAGCGGGAGCAGGGCCCCGGCGAGATTCAGACGGAGCGCGTTGGAGAGAA
>CAMHBH010000027.1 GCA_946183175.1 uncultured Oscillibacter sp. | reverse complement strand
GCAGGTTCGTCTCGTCTGACGCCGCTAAGTTCACCGCACAGGTCGAAAAATTTCCGCCATCCATGATGAAGTCGCGGAGACATGCGGCGGAGACAGAGAATACAGCGCGTGAGGATTCCCCTTTCCCGCCATAACATGGAATAGCGTATTTGTTCCGTCATCCAGGTGGATTTCCATCCCCCGCGCGTTCTTCAACAGTATGCGGCATCCGGTCAGTTCCAGGGATTCGTTACTGGCCGAATCACGTTGCCAAATCACTGCCATGTCGCTCCCCCAATTCCTTAGAAGCTGTATTCAAAAGTGGAAACAGGTCATCCCCCGTCAGAAAAAGGCGCAAAAATACTGGAATATCGGCAGAAAAGCGCACAGCGAAACGGCGCAAAACCACTGTGGATACAGCCTCTAAATGTCAATTTCAACCGGAATGCCGACGAGGTGGAAATTACGCTTTTGGGGCTGAAGCCGGAGACAAGGCGATTCCGGGATGTTAGCCGTGTAGTAATCACTTTGTACACGATACGCGTCGAGGGCGAAGAGATTCCGGGCGCGGCGAATACGGGAGGCGTCCACGCGGGGACGGAACAGGAACTGGCGCAGTCGAGAACCGCGCTTGAGAAGGCGGAAAAAGACCTTGCGGCGGAACGCCGCTATAGCGCAAGGCTACAGGCGGCGGCGGAAGGACGCCTGGAGGAATCGCTGGCGGACTTGAGGCGGGAAAGCGAACGGTTAGACCGGGCGTTCAAGGGGAAGCTGTCGGAGGCGGAGGCGCTTTCGGGAAAAGCGCGGGAGACGGCGAGGGCGCTTTCCGACAAGACGGCGGAGGCGGAGCGGCTGAAGCGGGAGCTTGCAAATTCCGCCGCCCTGCTGGAACTCAGGGAGCTGGACTGCCAACAGGCCCGCCGGACGCCGGATTCCCTCCGGGAGCGCGGCCTGTCGGATGAGGACACGTTAGAGTTGATGAGGCAGGAGCCGTTCCTGAAAGGAAATTCCGTACGGGAGACCCTGGAGGCCGTGGAGCGGGAGCTGGACGCGGCGGAAAACAGACTCGGGCTGATTATCCGCCTGCGCGAAAAAATCAACGACGCCGTGCAAATGGCGATTCTCGCGGGGGACGGCACGCTTCCGTTGAGCGAGGAACTGGGGGGGAATCGGAATGGCGGAGGCGGACGAACTCCGGAGCCGAATCCGGAAAATGGAACGGGATTTAGACGCGGCTGTGAATCGGCAGGAGATTGAGCGCCGGAGCCGGGAGCAAATCGGGCGTCTCCGCCGGGAGCTGGAACAGGCCCGGCGCGACATGGACGCCGATTACGCGCGGAAAGTGCGGAGCCTGGCGGAGGAGCTGACCGCGAGAGAACGCGGTTTTCAGGAAGAGCTACGCCGCGCGGACGAACAGGCGCAGGCCCGGCGCGCCGAGCTGTTACAGGCGCTTGAGGCGGCGAATGAGGAGCTGCGCAAAGAGGTGGAGCAAATCCGGCGCGGGGAGTTCGAGCGGACGCGGAACGGGCAGGCTATGGCGCGGGAACGCGTACGTTACGCCGAGGAACAGGCGGCGGCGCGAGTGGGAGGAGATGTACGCCGCGTATCGGGAAACCGTCCTCCGCGTCCGGGAGAAGCTGGAGCAGTTCCAACAAGAGGAACTGCGCACCCCGTGCGGCCAGTTCCATATGAACGACGACGAGCGGGACTACTGGAGCCGCGGCCATTACCGCGCAATCCGGGCCGACGCCGAGGACGCCCGCGCGATGGTGGATATCATCGAACGCGACGGAAGCGCCGACGCGTATCTGTCGGGCCTCTCCGCCGGACAGGGACAGCATTTCAGCCCCCTGCGCTTCGGGCAGGAACTCAAAAAGCTGAACCGCCTGGAGGAGCGCGCCGACGCCGTGATAGCGTGTATCCGGGACGAGCGCTACTTCTCGGACGAACGCTATCAGATGGCCGGGGCGGTCGAGGCGCTTCTGAGCGCCGGGGGCTACCGGGTCACGCTCTCCGGCTTTCGCGGGGAGCCCGAGGAGCCCCCGGACTGCTACGACCTGGAACTCCGCCCCAACGGGCGGGACATTCTGCGCCTGACGTTCATCCCCGTGCGCCGGGACGGCGTCACGGCGCGAACGCTCTGCCTTGTGACCGCCGATGTCGCGTCCACGCCGAATCCGGCGCTGATTGACCGCTGGGCGCGGGATGTCGCCGCGCGGATACGGCGCGAAGTCCCGCGCCTGGATATCCTCCGGCGCGAGGAGCCGGGACGCCGGGACGAGGTGGAGCGGGAGTACAAGAAGAAGCCGGATATGCGCCTGCTGGCCAAAAAGCTGGAAAAGAAGTACCAATAATTCCCGCGCCCTTGCGCGGGGAACCGGGCCGAAAAGGAGACGTTTTATGAGCGGAGAAATTGGGGGGATTCTGTTAGGCGGGGCGGTACTGGTCTCCGCGTTGCCGATTGTCCTGGCGGGGGCGGCGTCCGCGTCGGACAAGACGATGGACAGCGCCGAGGCCCTGCGCGAGCTTCCCGCCAACCGGATTTCCCCGGGCGGCGCGCGGAACGCTAAGGTTCGGCGGCCTGTCAGGGAGGTGCAACCGAGGCCGACCGCTCCGAAAGCCTGCTCGTCAACCAGATTCACGCGCTGGGCCTCGCGCCGAAATTCATCCGGGCCGACGCCAACGGACAGTTGCGCCTCAATCCCGAAACCTGCTTCCGCCTGGGCCTCCCGCGGGAGGACGAGATTCGGAATCTCCTCCGCCGCCTCCGCATTCTCGGCACGGGCGTCAAGGGCCGGAAAATCTCGTTCCGCTACGAAGAGCTCCCCGACATCGTGACGGAAATCCTGTACTGTAGCCGCAGTTGCGGCGCCGCCAGCGCCGGACAGGCGGAGTACATGCGCCAGATTACCGGCAGGATTCAGGACTATTGTAGAAAGCGCGCCGGACGTAGTCGACGCGATTTGGGAGCGGCCCGCGCGGGACAGGCAGCCAGCGCTGGAAAAGCTGAACCGCCCGGGCTGGGAGACGGCCTACGCGGTCGCGGAGTGCGAAGTGTTCCGCGACCGACACGCGCGGGCCACGCCCGGGAGCGCCCCGACTGGGCGGTACGGCGTATCCGTACCGCGCCGCCGCCCGAACCCGCCCGCCCGCCGGTGCCGAATTTCGTACTGGTGGGCAATCCGGGCGTCGGGAAAACGACCATCGCCCGCCTGATTGGAAACGTACTCCGCGAACACGCCGTTTTGAAAATCGGCTCCACGGTGGAAGTCACGCGGGAGAATCTGACGAGCAGTTTCGTGGCGGGGGTGCCCAAGGCCACGATGGACTGCGTCAACCGCGCCGAGGAGGGCGTGCTGTTCGTCGACGAGGCGCACGCGCTGGGGCGCAAGGACGGCGGCGCGGGGCACGAGGGAACCGGAAAGGAAGTCGTCTCGACGCTCAACAGCGCCATGACCGACCCGAACCGCCATTTCTCCGTAGTCCTGGCCGGGTACGAGCGGGAAATGCGGGAGGTCTTCCGCCTGGACGACGGTTTCGCCCGCCGCTTCGGCGACGAAAACCGGATTGTCATCGACGACTACGCCCCCGAACTGCTGGAAACGATTCTCGCGGACGCTATCGAAGCGCACAGTTGCCGCCTGTCGCCCGATTTGACCGGGGAACGGCGGTTCGAGGACGTGACCGCAAGGCCGCTCTCGTGCTACGTCAAGCGGATTTACCAGGAGCGCGACCGCCAGCGGTTCGGCAACGCCGGGGCGATGGAGAAACTGGCCCTGACGGCGTGCGCGAAGGCCTCCGGCGGCCTGGTGACGGAGGAATGCTTCTATGCGCAGGGCGTCGACCACGAGTGGTTTACGCCCCCGGACGCGGGCCGCTCCATAGAGCGCGTCCTGCGGGAAATCCGGGAGGAGTTCGTCGGCATGGAGAAACTGGAACGTTACTTCACCTCCCGCGCCCGCGAAATCGAGGAAATCCTGAACAGCGGCGGGAGTGAGGAAGATGTTCCGCTCCGCCCCCTGATTCTCGTCGGAAATCCCGGCACCGGAAAAACGTCCGTCGCGGGCATGCTCGCCCGGCTGTACTACCATTTCCATCTGCCGGGCACGCCGCATTCCGGCGGGGTATCCGGGGCCTATGCGGCGCTTTCTACAGTCCAACCCCGGCCTGATGTCGCGCTTCAGCAACATTCTGACCTTTCGGGACTATTCCCTGGAAGAGCTGACGGAAATTCTCCGTTCCCTATGCCGGGAGTACCGCTACGTCATGACGCCGGAAGCGGAAGCGCGGGCGCGCCGGGTGATTCGGCAGGGCATGGAGGAGCGCAATTTCAGCACGGGCGTTTTGTGCGCAACCTCTTCGGGAAAATCGTCAACGCCCAGGCCCGGCGCGTGATGGAACGGCGGGACACCTCCGAGGAGGCGCTTACCACGCTGACGGAAGAGGACATTTGAAAGCGTTCCTGTCGTGAGGGCGGGCGGAATCCGCCGGAAAGGAGTTTGCCATGTCGTCCGATATTTTCAGTTCCGAAATCTTTGAACAGCCCCCCGCCCGGGCGCGGAAGGCCGCGCCCCGCCGACGAGTTTCAGGAAATCCCCCTGACGCCGCCCACGGCGGAAGATAACCAGGTTTATCAGCACGAGGACGGCGTCATTCACCGGCGCGGCGTGTAATGCCCATGCTGTCCGCGATAAGGCGCGTCCGGCGGGAGACGTTTTCAGCAAAAAGCCTCCCCCGCGCAGGCGGGGGAGGGGTTCCAACCGAACAGGCAGAAACCTTTACGGCGGGGAAGCGTATCAGGCCTTGCCGGCGGCGCCGAACGCCTCGCAGAGTTCCTTGGCCTTGGCGACGATGGCGTCACAGCCGGGTTTCAGGAGCTTGCGCGGGTCGTAGCCCTTGCCGGCCAAATCCTTGCCGGCCTCGATATACTTCCGGGTGGCGTCGGCGAACACCAGTTGAAGCTCGGTGTTGATGTTGATTTTGGAAACGCCGAGCGAAACGGCCTTGGAAGTCTGCTCGAAGGGGATTCCGGAGCCGCCGTGCAGAACCATGGGCTTTCCGCCGATAGCTTCCTTGATTTCTCCGAGGCGCTCAAAGTTCAGGCCGGCCCAGTCCGCGGGATACTTGCCGTGGATGTTGCCGATTCCGGCGGCCAGGAAGTCGACGCCCAGGTCGGCGACGGCCTTGCATTCGGCGGGGTCGGCCAACTCGCCGTTGCTGGTGACGCCGTCCTCGCTGCCGCCGATTCCGCCGACCTCGCACTCCACGGCGTGGGCCAGCGCGATAATCTCCTTGGACTTGGCGATGTTCTCCTCGATGGAGTAGTGGGAGCCGTCGAACATCACGGACGAATAGCCGACCTCAATGCAGGCCTTGGCGCCCTCGTAGGTGCCGTGGTCGAGGTGCAGGGCGACGGGGACGGTGATACCCATGGACTCAATCAAATCGTTGACCATGTCGACGACCATCTTGTAGCCGCCCATATACTTCGCGGCACCCTCCGAGGTCTGAATCATAACGGGGGTGCGGGTCTCCTGCACGGCCTTGAGAATGCACTGCGTCCACTCAAGGTTGTTGGTGTTGAACGCCGGGATTGCGTAGTGACCCTCGTGGGCCTTGTTGACCATGTCTGTCGCGGAAACGATTTTCATAGGGATACCTCCTTAATATTTTGCCGGATTTCGGGAAACGCGCTGTGCGTACCTTGAGACCCGGCATTTTATCCAGCCTTGCGACTTTCACGCCGCGGTTGTCGTGGCGTCCGCACACGAGAGGTTCGCCACAATCTGTTCAAGGACTGCCGCGACTTTCGCCTGCCATGCTCCTCAAAAGCATGAACTAAAATTAGCAAAGATTCCGGCAAATGTCAATAAGCAATTTGCCTTTTTTTCCTATTTTTTTTATATTCTTGCCAAAGCCTGAAGCGTTATCAGGGGTTCGGGCAGGCACGGGGGCGTCGGCGTACCGCTGTTTTTCACGACTTCAGTCGAAGATGAGGCGGCTGACGAACCAGTACACCGCGCCGCCGAGCAGTCCGGCCCCGAGACTGACTACCCAGCCATTCCCGGCGCTCCGCGCGCTCCAGGCGATAATCAGTCCGAATACGCACGAGACCGCGAGTCTGCTTTCCTTCCGGTTCATGATACCTCCCGTGTACGGCAAAGGCCCGTTATACGACAAAAGGCCCGTCGGAGACGGACCCGCGCACCCTGTTTCACTGACTGAGGCCGAAGCGCTTGTTGAACTTGGCCACGCGTCCGCCGGTGTCGACCAGCTTCTGCTTGCCCGTGAAGAAGGGGTGACACTTTGAGCAGACTTCCACCTTGATATCCTTCTTAGTGGAACCTGTCTCAATTACATTACCGCAGGCGCAAGTAATCGTAGTCTGCTGATAACTGGGATGGATTCCTTCCTTCATGCTCTCGTTCACCCCTTTCGGAATCGGATTACCCGGCCTGGCTTTCACCCGGCGCAAGCGGAGACTATTCTACCACGCCCCCGCCGCGATTGCAAGCCTTTTTTTCGATTCCGGCGAAAAAAGTACGGCGGAAAAAAAGCGCTTTACAATGACAGAAAGCTATGGTATAATCCGCCTCACGGCCCCGGGGCCATGTTCCGCGGATTCCCCCTGTCCCGGGACGCGGTTCCGAGGGGTATCAGACAGGAAAGGTGGATTACCATGCTCCGCAAAGACCAGAAAACCGCTATCATCGACGCCAACCGTACCCACGAGAACGACACCGGCTCCCCGGAAGTCCAGATTGCCATTCTGACCGAGAGAATCAACGTGCTGACCGAGCACATGCGCCGCAACCCCCAGGACAAGCACTCCAACCGCGGCCTGCTCAAGATGGTCGGCAAGCGCCGCAGTCTGCTGGACTACCTCCAGCGGAAGGACATCGAGCGCTACCGCGCCCTGATTGCCAAGCTGGGCATCCGGAAATAAGACAGGCGGGACGACGGAGACACCTCCGTCGCCCCTTTGCGCGCGTGGGGAGACTTTTTTGTATTTGGAAGCGTGTCCGCGCGCCGGGCCCGGTTTCAAATGCGAAAAGGGCTCCCCGAATCGAAAGAAACCATGTGATTTAAGGAGTAGCAAATGTCAACCATCATTCATCAAAGAACGTTCCCGCAGTACCGCAAGTACGAAATGGACCTGGCCGGACACCCCCTGACGCTGGAAGTCGGCAAACTCGCCGAGCTGGCCAACGGGGCCGTCATGGTCGGCTACGGCGACACCCGCGTGCTGGTATGCGTCACCGCCGCGCCGCGCCCCCGCGACGGTATCGACTTCTTCCCGCTGAGCGTCGACTTCGAGGAGAAGCTGTACGCCGTCGGACGCATTCCGGGCAGTTTCACGCGCCGCGAGGGCCGCCCCGGCGAAAAGGCTATCCTCACTTCCCGGATTATCGACCGCCCCATCCGGCCCCTGTTCCCCTACGACTTCCGGAACGATGTAGCCGTCACGGCCACGGTCATGAGCGTGGAGCACGACTGCTCCCCCGAAATCGCCGCCCTGATTGGCACGTCCGCCGCGCTGGCGATTTCCGATATCCCGTGGGCGGGGCCCGTCGGCGCGCTGAAAGTCGGCCTGATTGACGGTCAGCTCGTCGTCAACCCCGACAGCGAACAGCGGAAAGTAAGTGACCTTGACGTGACGGTCGTCTCGACGGGCAAGAAAGTCGTCATGATTGAGGCGGGCGCCAACCAGGTCGACAACGCTACGATGTTCCGGGCCATCCAGTTCGCCCACAACGAGAACCAGAAGCAAGTAGAACTCATTAACCGCATGGTGGCGGAAGTCGGCAAGCCGAAGTTCGACTACCCGCACGCGGCGTTCAACCAGGAACTTTTCGACGCCATCGTGACGAAGTACGAGGACGAGGCCAAGGCCGCCATGGACACCGACGACAAAAACATCCGCGAAACCCGTTGGAATGCCATGGTTGAGAAGTGGCGCGCGGAGTATCTGGAGACGTACCCGGAACTCGACCAGTATCTGGAAGAGTTCACCTACAAATTCCAGAAGAAGATAGTCAAGGCGTGGCTCCTTGAGGGACACCGCGTCGACGGGCGCGCCAAAAACGAAATCCGGCCCCTCGCGGCGGAAGTCGGCGTACTCCCCCGCGTACACGGTTCGGGGCTGTTCACGCGCGGGCAGACACAGGTACTGTCCATCGTCACCCTCGACACCCTCTCCGCCAACCAGAAACTCGACAACATCTGGGAGGACACCGAGAAGCGCTATATTCACCACTACAATTTCCCGGGCTACTCCGTCGGGGAGGCGAAACCGTCGCGTTCCCCGGGCCGCCGCGAAATCGGACACGGGGCCCTCGCCGAACGCGCCCTGTTGCCCGTCATCCCCGACACCGAGACTTTTCCCTATTCGATTCGCGTCGTGAGCGAAGTCCTGTCCTCTAATGGCTCTACGTCACAGGGTTCCGTGTGCGGCTCCACGCTCGCCCTTATGGACGCCGGAGTGCCGATTACGGCCCCCGTCGCTGGGATTTCCTGCGGGCTCATCCAGGACGACGACGGCTCCTTTACGACCTTCATCGACATCCAGGGCGTAGAGGACTTTCACGGCGAAATGGACTTCAAAGTAGCCGGGACGAAGAAGGGCATTACCGCCATTCAGATGGACTTGAAAAACGACGGGCTGTCCATGGAAATCATTCAGAACGCGCTCGATATCACCTACGACGCCCGCTGTGAGATTCTCGACCAGATTATGTTGCCCGCTATCGGCGCGCCGCGTAAGGAAGTCTCGCGCTACGCCCCGAAAATGATTACCATGCACATCGACCCCGACAAAATCCGGGACGTTATCGGCAAGGGCGGGAGCGTCATTCAGAAGATTATCGCCGACACCGGCGCGAAAATCGACATCAACGACGACGGCACGATTTTCATCGCCTGTCCCGACGCCAACGGGTGCGACGCCGCCAAGAAGTATATCGACGACATCGTGTTTGTCCCGGAAGTCGGACAGCTTTACTACGGGCGCGTCGTGCGGATTATGGCCTTCGGGGCGTTCGTGGAACTGGCCCCCGGCAAGGACGGACTGGTGCATATTTCGCGCCTGGCCGACCACCGGATTGACCGCGTGGAGGACGCCTGCCGAATCGGCGACATGATGTGGGTCAAGGTCATGGACATCGACGAGAAGGGGCGCGTGAACCTGTCGCACCGGGACGCCATGCGCGAAATTCAGAACCGCGAGAAGCGCGGCGGCCCCCGCATGAAATAAGCGGCACAAATGCCCGCTGTCTTGCGGAATACGGCACAATTTCGCGGCGGCCCTGCGTGAAATCAGCGGAAACGGGAAAAGGACGCCGTCCTTTTCCCGCCGAGTTGCAGAAAGGTCAGATACAAGCATGAAATTTCTGGATATGCAGACGATTGAGCGGAACGCGGCCTTGTTTCTGGCGGCGTTACTGTTGATATTCCTGAGCGGCTGCGGCGGGGCCCCCGCCGAGACGCCGGAGAAGTCCGCGCCGGAAAGCGGCGTCGCGGACACCGCCGAACCCGCCGGAACTTCTGACACCGCCGAATCCGCCGAGACCAGCGACGCCGCCGCGCCCGACGACGGGGAAGCGCAGTTACTGGACGCCGACCCGGTGACGGTACGCGTCGCGGCGCTCAAGGGCCCGACCGCAATGGGACTTGTCAAGCTGATGTCGAACGCCGGCGACGGCTACGAATTTACGCTTGCGGCGTCGCCGGACGAAGTCGCGCCGCGCCTGATTCAAGGCGAATTGGACATTGCGTGTATCCCGGCGAACCTCGCGGCGGTGCTCTACAACCGCACGGGCGGCGAAATCGTCACCCTCGCCGTCAATACGCTGGGCGTACTCTACATCGTAGAGAACGGCAACGCGATACAGTCGATGGAAGACCTGCGCGGCATGACGATTGCGGCGTCTGGCAAGGGCTCCACCCCCGAATACGCGCTCTATTACCTCCTGCGGCAGAACGGCCTCGAACCCGATATCGACGTGACCATTGACTGGAAGAGCGAACACAGTGAATGCGTGACCGCCCTCGCGACGGGCAACGCCACGGTAGCGCTGTTGCCTCAGCCGTTCGTGACGGTCGCGCAAAACCAACTGGAAGATTTGCGCGTCGCGCTGGACTTGACCCGCGAATGGGACGCCCTCAACAACGGTTCGACGCTCATTACAGGCGTTGCGGCGGCGCGTCGTGCGTTCGTCGACGAACACCCCGCCGCCGTGGCGCAATTCCTCGACGAGTACGCCGATTCCGTGGCGTGGGTCAACGCGAATCCGGCGGACGCGGCGGCGCTCATCGGCGCGGCGGATATCGTCCCGGCCCCCGTCGCCGAAAAGGCCCTGCCGTACTGTAACATTGTCTGCGTGCGCGGCCCCGAACTCGCCGCGATTCTCCCCGGCTACCTGTCCGTGCTCCACGACGCCGCGCCCGACTCCGTCGGCGGCGCGCTCCCGGAATCCGATTTCTACTACGGCGCGTGAAACGATTCGTGACCGCGCTTTTCTGGCTGGCCCTCTGGGAAGGGGTCAGCCTGCTTTTCAGTCAGCCGCTGTTACTGCCTTCCCCGCTGTCGGTGTCGGCGCGGCTCTGTGCGCTCGTACAAACGGCGGCCTTCTGGGAATCCGTCGCGCGCTCGTCGTGGCGCGTACTGCGCGGCTTTACGCTCGGCGCGGCGTCCGGCGTACTCCTCGCCGTCCCCGCCCACGCCAGCCCGCCTGTACGCGCGCTCCTGTACCCAGCCGTCGCGACGGTCAAGGCGATTCCCGTCGCGTCGTTCGTGATTCTCGCGCTTGTCTGGCTCCCGTCGCGCGCCCTCTCGACGTTCATCGCCTTCCTGATGACGCTCCCGCCCGTGTACCTGGGCACGCTGGAGGGAATCGGGCGCGCCGACGCGCAGTTACTCGAACTCGCGCGCGTGTACGGCGTCCCGCTCCGGCGACAGGTCGCGGCGATTTACCTTCCGGCGGCGCTGCCCTCGTTCCGTACTGCCGTCGCGTTGTCGCTGGGGCTGTGCTGGAAGGCCGGGATTGCCGCCGAAGTCATCGGACTGCCGCGCGGCACCCTCGGCGAACGCCTCTATAACGCGAAAGTCTACTTTCTCACGGCGGACCTGTTCGCCTGGACAGTGGTTGTTATCTTACTGTCGGTATGCTTTGAGCGCGCGGCGCTGGGCGTACTCGACGGGCTTGCAAGGAGGGTCGGCGCGTGAGTGTCAGCGTGGAACACCTGCGGAAGTCGTACCGGGGGCGCGCCGTACTGCGCGACGTGTCTTTCCGCGCCGAACGCGGGCGGGTGACGTGTCTTTCCGCGCCGTCGGGCGGCGGCAAAACGACGCTGTTCCGAATCCTGCTGGGGCTGGAATCCCCGGACGCCGGGCGCGTCGTACTCCCGGAACGCTGTCGGTGGTCGGTGGTCTTTCAGGAGGACAGGCTTCTATTGGGCCGCGACGCCCGTTACAATCTGCGGTTCGTACTCGGCGGGGCCTACGACGAAACAGCGGCGGCGGCGCTATTGGACGAACTCGGCCTCGCCGACGCCGGGGCGAAACCCGTACGCGACTACTCCGGCGGTATGCGGCGGCGACTGGCGCTGGCGCGGGCGTTGCTGACGCCGTCGGACGTACTCATACTCGACGAACCGTTTACGGGCGTCGACGCCGCCGCGCGCGGGCGCTGTCTGGACGCCCTGCGGCGTCGCGGCGCGGGGCGTGTCGTACTCCTCGCCACGCACGACGCCGTAGACCTCGACGCGCAAATTGTGCCCCTGACATAAAAAAGTCTCCCCCGCACAGCGGGAGAGGCTTTTTTGTTTCTTACGCGTCGACGGGTGCCGATTTCGTTTGTTATGCGCTGACGGGCGTCTGTACCGCGCCCACGAACAGCGGCAGTCCGGAATCGGCGGTCACGGCGAATACGAACGGGCGGTCTAACGTGAACTCCACGAGCGGGAGCGGCTCCGGCATTCCGGTCGCCATCGCCATCATGACCGTGAACGCGGCGGCCTCACAGCCTTCCTCGTCAATCTTGACGCGCGCGGCGTGCTTGACCTGTCCGAGGGCGATATCGTCGCGCTCGGCGGTCATGGGCGAGAAGTCCGACGCCGTCGCGCTGAATACGTCCGTAATGCCCAGGGCCTTCAGGCCGCCGACGAGGTCGAGGTCGGACGTGACATCGAATTTCGGCAATGACAAATCCACGTCGGCGTCTCTGCTCGTCGCGTACTTCTCCGGGTCGGACAGAAAATCCATCGCCGCGCCGCTGTCGAGAAGTCCGGCGGGCGTCGCGCCCTCGTCGGGGAGAATCAGCCACATTCCGCTGTCGCGGAGTTCCTTGTAGACGGCGGTAAAGCCGTCGCCGTCGCAGACCGCGCCCCGGAATACCTGGTGCATAAAGGGCGCGTCGCGGTCGCCGTCCACGGCGTGGAATGTCTGGTTACTGGTGTTGTAGTCGTCGAACTCGTCGTCCCAATTGGCTTTGAAATAAATCGCGGTCGCGAGGGCAAGCACAGTCTCCGGTGCCATTGCCACGCCTCCGGCCTGTTCGGAGAGCAGTCCGCGGGTCTGCTCGTTGAGCCACGCCTGCAGGGCGGCGTCGAACTCCGGCGAACCCATGCGCCCGGAGTAGGAGGACGCGTAGAAGTTCTCCGCGATTTTTTTCAGCGTGTCGGCGTTGAATCGAATCCCCTCGCTGAGCCAGAGCGAGCTGCCCAAGAGCGTACTCGAAACCCCGTCGTCCGTGTAGAGGGCGTTCCAGATACGGTTTGCCTGCGCGGCGAGGGCCTCGGGGGTCTTGGCGGAGAGCAAGTCAAGAATCTGCTTCTGACTGTCCCCGGCGGTCAGGCCGGAGAGCATCGCGAGGGCCATATAGATATTGAGCGGCGAGCAGACGCGGTTTTCCGTGCCGTTGAGGAACTGCCGGACGCCGTTCTTGAAGAAGGGGTAGAGCGTGCGGACTTCCTCGGCGGTGAGTTGGGGGCGGCTTCTATTGGCGTCCATCCACGTTTCGTAGGCGGTGAAATACGCCTCGTTGAGCATGCCGTTCTCCGTGTAGTAATCCGATTCCAGCGGGTAGGGCACGGTTTCCGGGTACGACGCCCGGGCGATTTCCCCGGCAATCGCCGACGGGGCGTAGGATGTGGCGGCGTGGGCCTCGGGTTCCTCGTCGTCGGCGGGCGCGGGTTTCGCCCAATGGGCCTCGGGTTCCTCGTCGGGGTCGAGTTCGGGCACGGCCCCCGGGTCGACACTCGCCTTCAGTCCGGCGAGCGCGTTTTCCGACGCCCCGGGCACGGGCCCACAGCCTATCATCGTCAGGCCCATGACCGCCGCCATGAGTAACGAACAGAAACGCTTGATTCTCATAAAGACACCTCCTTGAAATTTTAGACGTTCGCCGCGAAAAAAGGTTCCGCCCGCAAGCGTCCCATTTCTTCAGGACAGCAAATCGGAATGTGTCCCCGTCCGGGAGAGATACAGTTCCAGAACCTCTTCTTTTATCCTGTATATGAGCAGCCAATCCGGCTCGATATGGCACTCCCGGAATCCGATATAGTCGCCAATCATCACATGGTCGCGGTATTTCGCTTCCAATTCCTCGCCGCTGGCGAGTTTCCTGACAACCGCGCGCAATTTTTCTACATTGTACCCCCGCTTCTTCGCGAGTTTCAGGTCTTTTTTGAACTGATTGGAAGCGACAATATCAAACATCCCGCAATACCTCGTCAAAGAGTTCGTCCACAGAATGATAGCGCTTGTAACTTCCGGGGTTTTTCGTCATCTCCTCATATTCCGCGAGCGCGGCCTTGGTGACTGCGTTCGGTTCGGCGCGCGGAATGCCGTCCTGATTCACGGCGGCGCGCAACAAGAGAGTAATTGCTTCCGACATGGTCAGGCCAAGCTCGCCAAACAGCGCCTCGGCGTCTCTTTTCAGGTCGGCGTCGACCCGGACGCTAATGTTTGTAGTCGCGGACATACAAAACGCCCCCTTCTCTTGGTGTCATTATACGCAGGCGCGGAAAGGCTGTCAAGACAGCGTCGAAAATTCCTCTTGCATTTCCAGATTGTGGAAGGTATAATAGACGCGAATCGACGGCTTTACTGTCGAAGTCAGCGTTGCGGAGGTACGATTTATGGCGACCGTAGAGGAAATTCTGAACCTTGCGCGGAAGGAATTAGGCTACCGGGAATCCCCGGCTGACAGCAACCTCACCAAGTACGGGAAGTGGTACAAGCTGGACGGGCAGCCCTGGTGCATGATGTTCGTCATGTGGATTTTCGACCGGGCGGACGCGCTGGCGCTGTTGCCGACGCGCACGGCGTCCTGTGCGGAGTTCATGAAGGCGGCCAAGAAGGCCAAAAACTGGCGCAAGCGCACGAATCTGAAGCCCGGCGACGTGGTGATTTTCGATTTTCCGGGGAATCTGTCGACGGCGGAGCACGTCGGGATTGTCGAGGAACTCGCCGACGAGGAGGAGTACGTGTTCACGATTGAGGGGAACACGAGCACGAGCAACCAGGCCAACGGGGGCATGGTCATGCGGCGCAAGCGGAAGCGTTCGCTGATAGCGGGGGCGTTCCGTCCGTCCTACGAGGCCGAGAAGGCCGGGACGCCGGAACCGGAGCCGCAAGAGATACCGGTGCCGGAGAGCGCGAACCCCGACGCCGACGAGTACCTGTACGGGACGCCGGAGGCGGAGGCGGGCGACAGCGTGTCGTTCAAGGGCCGGTCGCAGTTTTCGGGGCCCTACGACGACGCGGAGGCCGTCCCGGCGAAAGCCTGCGCGGCGGAAGTCGTGGCGTACTCGCGGGGGGCGGCGCACCCGTACCACCTCACGGGGCCGGGAATCGAGGGCTGGGCCGACTTCAACGACGTGAAGCTGTCCGCCCCGGAGCAGAAGCGCGCCGAGACCCGCGCGCGTCTGCAAAGCGGATTCCGCGCCGAGATTACCGCGCGCCCGTCGTTACGCGTCCGGAGCGGTCCGGGCGTCGAGAACCCCGCGCAGGGGAGTTTGTCCACCGGCACGGTCGTCACGATTCTGGAGGAGCGCGACGGCTGGGGCCGCTTCGCCGCCGACCGCTGGGTTAGTCTCAAGTATACAAAGAAGCTGTGAAGGATACGCGGGGGAGGCAAAAGCGCCTCCCCCGCGAATTTCAGCCGTAAGCGCTGACAGTGCAGTGCATGAAATACTTGAACCCGAGCGGGTTGGAGTAGAAGCCCTCCACGCTGTCGCTGAGCATGTACAGGTCGAGGGTTGGAGTAGAAGCCCTCCACGCTGTCGCTGAGCATGTACAGGTCGGTGTAGAAGTACAGCGGGGCGATACAGCCCGTGGACATGAGCAAGTCTTCCGCCTCGTGCATGAGCTGATAGCGGGTCTCGTTGTCCGTGCAGGACTTAATCGTGCTGATGAGCACGTCGTAAGTCTGGGCCCAAGTGCCGTTTTGCACGCTGATGTCGTAGCCGTAGGGGGTCAAATCCATGCTGTAGGCGGCGACGGCGGCGTGTTCGCCCTTGCCGAACTGTACGTCGTTGTTGCCCGAATTGGTCGTCCACATGTCAAGGAAGCAAATCGGGTCGTTGTAGTCGGCCAGCCAGCCGTTACGCGCTATGGAGTAGTCGCCGGTTTTGCGGGTGTTCAGGAACGTTTTCCACTCCTGATTCTCCAGATTGACCGTGATTCCGATTCCCGCCAGCGCCGATTGCAGATACTCGGCAATCGCCTTGTGTCCCTCGTCGGTGTTGTAGAGGTAAGTCAGCGTGGGGAAGTCGGTGAACTGCTGCGACGCCTCGTCGAAGGCGTAATACTTTTTGAGCGTCTCGACGGCGGTCGCGTAGTTGCTCTCGATGGCGTCCTCGGATACGTCGTAGTAGCCGACAAAGGCGTCGTCGTGCCCGGCGTTCTTGTAGAACTCGGTGCCGTCGGGTTCGGTCATGCCCATGGCGACAAACGACGAGGCGGGAACCTGTCCGGCCTGCGAGATGTCGTTGACAATATAGTTACGGTCGAACAACAGCGCAATGGCGTTGCGGATTTCGGCCTTGGCGGCCTCGGCCTCCGCGCCCGTCAGCGTACTGGACGCCGGAAGAATGTCCTCGTTGATATTCCAGCAGACGTAGTAGGTGCCAATCTGCCCCGTGATGATGAACTGCGTCGGGTACTCCTCTTTCAGCTTGGGGATTTCGTTCGTGGGTACGCTGTCGATTAACTGCCAGCTTCCGTTCTGGAAGTTGGAGAGCATATTGTTTGCGTCGTCGGAGAGGTAGAATTCGAGTTTGTCCATGGTGACGGAATCGGCGTCGATGAAGTTCGGATTCTTTTCCATGGTGATGAGGCTGTCGTGCGTCCAACTGGTAATCGTGTAGGGGCCGTTGCAGACAAGCGTTTCGGGCTTGGTGGCCCAGCTCTCGTCGGACACCACGTCTTCCCGCACGGGCATGTAGGCCGGGAACGCTAACAGCTCGTTCCAGTAGGCGACGGCGTTGTAGAGCGTGACTTGCAAGGTACGCTCGTCGAGCGCTTCTACGGACAGCTTCGCGTCGGGGTTTACGGGGTTGTCGTCGGCGTCGAGTTCCCAGATGTCGTTATAGCCCTGCACGACCTCGAACATATAGCAGTAGTCGGCGGCGAGGGAAACCGACGCGGCGCGGTTCCACGAGTAGACGAAATCGGCGGCGGTGACGGGCTGTCCGTCCGACCACTTGAGGCCCTCGCGGAGCGTGTACGTATAGGTCACGGTGCCGTCCTCGTTCGCGACGCCCTCGACTAATTCCTCGGCGGCGTCGGGGGCGATGGTCAGCACGCCGTCCTCAGATTCCGCCCACTTGGCGAGGCCGGAAAACAGGTGAATCACGAGTGTCGCGCCGTCGACGGAGGAATTGAGGGCCGGGTCGATGGTGTCGGGCTCGGACGCCAGACATACCGCGAGTGCGCCGTCAGAGGCGGCGACGTTCTCAAGTTCGGCGTCGGGTTCGGCGGGAGTTTCGCCGCCCGTCGTAGCGCCCCCGCCGCCGCAAGCCGCAAGCGACAGCGTCAGGCACAGCGCCAGAAGCAAGGCAAGAGATTTCTTCATGCGAAAGGTTCCTTTCTTCCAAAAGTATTTTCAAACCGCGAAAGCGGGCTTGAACTAGTTCAGCTCGCCGATTCTGTGACAGGCGGCGAAATGCCCCGGCGAGACTTCCTTGAACTCCGGCATTTCCCCGGCACAGGCTTCGGTGGCGTAGGCGCAACGCGTTCGGAACGGACACCCCGACGGCGCGTTTAAGGGGCTCGGGATGTCGCCCGTCAGTACGATACGCTTATTGGCGCGCGCGGTCTTGGGGTCGGGTTGGGGTACCGCCGACATGAGCGATTTTGTATACGGGTGCAGGGGGCGCTCGTAAATCTCGGCGGCGTCGGCTAACTCTACCATACGCCCCAGGTACATGACGGCGATTCTGTCGCTGATGTGCCGGACTACTAAAATATCATGCGCGATAAACAGGTAAGTCAGGCCCATTTGCTCCTGCAACTCGTCGAACATGTTGATAACCTGGGCCTGTATGGACACGTCCAGCGCGGACACCGGCTCGTCGCACACGATGAAATCGGGGTTCAACGCCAGCGCGCGGGCGATTCCGATTCTCTGCCGCTGTCCGCCGGAGAACTCGTGCGCGTAGCGGGCGGCGTGCTCGCTGTTGAGGCCGACGCGGTTCATGAGTTCGAGAATCTTTTCCTGCCGCTCCGCCGCGTTGCTGTACAGCTTGTGAATGTCCAGCGGTTCCCCGATGATGTCGGAGACCGTCATACGGGGATTCAGCGACGAATACGGGTCCTGAAAGACCATGGTCGCCTTTTTGCGGAATTCCGTGATGTCGGCCTTCGACTGTATGGGCTTCCCGTTGTAGAGGATTTCGCCGCCCGTGGGCTTGTACAGGTGGAGCAAAGTCCGGCCTACCGTCGTTTTGCCGCAGCCCGATTCCCCGACGAGGCCTAATGTCTCGCCCTTCCGGATGGAGAATGACACGCCGTCGACGGCTTTCAGCGGCTTTGTACGGAACATCCCCACGAGTACCGGGAAATACTCCTTGAGGTCTCGTACTTCAATCAGAGGATTACTTGCGGTCATTCGGACGCGCCCCCTTTCGCCGCCGCTTTGACGT
Organism: uncultured Oscillibacter sp.; assembly: GCA_946183175.1. Classification (GTDB taxonomy): domain Bacteria; phylum Bacillota; class Clostridia; order Oscillospirales; family Oscillospiraceae; genus Oscillibacter. The sequence goes on along the minus strand of CAMHBH010000027.1, from coordinate 511 downwards.
TCATCCAGCACGCCGCCTGATGGTCGTCGTTGATTTGCATTCTCTCGCAACGTTGCGACAGGCAGATTTTCATCGCGTTGTCACAGCGCGGCGCGAACGGACACCCCTTCGGCATATTCAACAGGTCAATGGGCGTGCCGCTGATGGGTTTCAGGCGCGTCCCGGCGGTTCCGGCGGTCGGAATCGAACGCAGCAGGCCCTTCGTGTACTCGTGGCGCGGATTGTAGAAAATCTCGTCGGCGGTGCCCTGCTCGCAAATCGACCCGGCATACATGACAATCACCTCGTCGCACAACTGCGCCACGACGCCCAAATCGTGCGTTATCATGATAATCGCCATGCCGAGTTCTTCCTGTAGCGACTTCATGAGTTCCAGAATTTGCGCCTGTATCGTCACGTCAAGGGCGGTCGTGGGTTCGTCGGCTATCAGAATGTCGGGTTCACAGGCCAGCGCCATTGCAATCATAATCCGCTGACGCATTCCGCCCGAGAACTCGAACGGGTACTGCTT
>CAMHBH010000026.1 GCA_946183175.1 uncultured Oscillibacter sp. | reverse complement strand
CACCGGGAAAGGAACGCCGCTTCCTCTCCCGGTGATTGTTTTCAAATTGTTCATAAATTTTTTGTCAAAAGGGCTTGCATTTTGTCGCGGGCTGGTGTATACTAACAATCACAGAACACATAGAGCGGCAGCCTACGGAACGCTACCAACATTCCGTAAGCCTATATTGGGTGAGCTATTTTTGAACACGTAGCACTCAACACACTGGAAGTAATTCCAGACCGCAGGGGGTATTATACCCGGTTTTGATGTTCTTTTGCAAGTCCATTACCGTCCATTTTTCCTGTTTTCGAGTTCGGACAGCGGAAATTGACGGGGTTTCTTGGGTGGACTTTCGCGGGAGGGCGTCGGCGGGGGAATATTCCGCGGATACGCTTTTGAAATATGGTTGGAGCGGTAATCTTGCTTTGACAGTTTCGGGCGGCGTTGAGTTATTCACTCGACGCCGCTTTTGTGTGTTCTGGCAGAGCCGCCGGAGGGGGTAACGTCACTCCCTTCCGTGTCGGCCCTGTCAGAATCCACGACAAGGAGGAACTGTCGAAATGAAAAAACTGAATACGAAAGCGGGCTTTACGCTCGCGGAACTGCTCATCGTCGTGGCGATTATCGCTATCCTCGTGGCGATTGGCATTCCGGTCTTTTCCACGGCGATGGAGCGCTCGCGGGAGACGGTCGACCTCGCCAACATCCGCGCCGCCTACGCCGAGTTCATGTCGGGAAATCTCAGCAACAACGGCGTGAAAGGCGGCGTGTACAAGATTGACTTCAAGCAAACGAACGGAAAGGGCTGGCTGATTGAAACCGGTGGCTTAAAGAGTCTTTTGCAAGCCGATACAGAGGCTACGGCGACTGCCGCCGCTGTGTATGCTTTGGATACCCCGGCAGTTGCAGGTAGCACTAACAACGCTGTAAAGTTCGAGCTTGACGGAACATCGGGCAAACCGAAACTGTCGTTTTGCGCATTCACGGCTCCCGCTGATGAAACTAAAATTGTTTTGTCAGATACTCCCGACCTTGCCGCCGATGGCAAAATGCAGTACAACGTGGATGGAACTGCAAAGTATAAGTTTGACGCCAACAATACGACGTATTATTTATACAAAGCATAAATTTTGCGTCCAGTAACAGGTGTCAAAGTCGAATCTGCTTCACTTCCTGTTTTTTGCGAGGACGCGATTTTGCCGGATGAGGCGGAATCGTTAGCCGCCGCCCGTGAAGACAGCGCGCGGGGCGATATCCTGTCCCACGAGGAAGTATGGGCGTAAGTCAAACAAGCACCCTCTCCCGGCGACGGGGGAGGGCGCTTTTACAAGTTCACTCCTTTTCCGTGCGGCGCATAGCATGGGAAGAGGAGTGATTTCTATGCCCATTGTCTTTCTCAGCCCGTCCACGCAGGACTGGAACCCCTACGTAACCGGAAGCGGCTCCGAGGAATACCATATGAACCAGCTCACGGACGCCCTGATTCCGTACTTGCAGGCCAACGCCATCCGCTACGAGCGCAACGACCCCGACGGCACCGCCGCCGACGCTATCCGGCAGGGCAATTCCGGCAACTACGACTTCTATCTTGCGTTGCACTCCAACGCGTCTCCGGAGGCCCTCGCCGGACGCGTCCGGGGAATCATCGTGTTCTACTACCCCGGGAGCGCCAAGGGATTCCGCGCCGCCGAGCTTATCGCCGAGGAACTCCGCGCGGTCTACCCGAATCCGGAACTTGTCACGACGCGCCCGACGACCTCTCTGGGGGAAGTCCGCCGCCCGAGCGCGCCGTCGGTACTTGTCGAAATCGGCTACCACGACAACTACGACGACGCGGTGTGGATTGAGAACAGCCGCGACGAAATCGCCGCCGCGCTGGCCCGCGCCCTGACCGAGTATTTCGAGGTGCCGTTTATCGAACCGTCCGAGCCGTTCCGGGCGGTAGTACGCCTCAACTACGGCACGCTGAATCTGCGCGAGCGTCCCGAATCCGGCGCGCCGATTATCGCCGACCTTCCCAACGGCGGGGAAGTCATGGTTTACGGCGCGTGGGAGGGCTGGTACGTCGTCTACTGGCGCGACTACGCCGGATACGCCGCCGCCGCGTATATCGACCGCGAGTGACTTACAGGTAGCGCTTTACCCACGTATCGAGGAAGGCCATTTGTTCCGGGGTGTGGAACCAGTGTTCGCCGCCGCGCATGATTTCCAAGTCCGCGCCGTGTGCGTCGGCGAAGGCGCGCACGGTGTCGGGGGCGGTCAGGTTGTCGCCGTCGCCGTACAGGATTCGCGTCGGGGCCGTCCATACTACCGGGTGTTCCCGCACGTAGCGCAGATACTCCCACGACAGTTTCTCCCCGAAGTCGGTTTCGATTTCCCGCCGTTCCCGCAAATCGGCCTCCGTCACGCCCGCCCACGACATCATGTCGCGTATCAGTTTTTCCATGTCCACAATGGGCGAAATGAACAGCGCCTGCGCGACGGGCTTTCCCTGTAGGGCGTTCATCGTGAAATACGCCCCGACGCTGTTCGCAATGACCGCGACAGTCTCGTATTTCGCAAGCAGTCCGTCGAAGGCCGCGCGGAGTTCGTCTTTGGTGTCCCACGGCGCGGAGCCGTGATAGTCGAGGCCGAATACGTCGTAGTTGCGGCACAGTGTCCGGTAGTGTCCGGCCTCGTCGGCACTCCCGCCCCTGCCGTGTACGTACAGAATCGCGTTTCGCATAGCGCCACCTCCGAATTTTGTCGATTGTACCACGCCCGCGCGAGGATTGCAAATCGCGTCGACATGCGCTATACTGTACCGGACACCACAGGGGAGGCGGAGAGCGTATGAAACTTCTGGTGCTTGACGGGAACAGTATCCTGAACCGGGCCTACCACGGCGTGGCCCCGCTCATCACCCGCGACGGACTGCATACACAGGCGATTTTCGGCTTTCTGAATACCGTGCTTCCGGTCGAGAACAGGGAGAAGCCCGACGCGCTTTGTGTGACATTCGACGTACACGCGCCGACGTTCCGGCACGAGGCCGACGCGGCGTACAAGGCCAATCGAAAGCCCATGCCCGACGATTTACGCGAACAAGTCCCGGTACTCAAAGAGGTATTGGACGCGCTGAATATTCCGCGCTACGAACTGGCCGGATTCGAGGCCGACGACCTAATCGGCACGATTGCGAAGCGTTGCGAGGTGGCGGACTGGGAATGTGTCGTGCTCACCGGAGACCGGGATATTTTACAGCTTGTCAGCGACCGCACCACGGTTTTACTCCTCTCCAAAACGGGACCCGTCGTCATGAATCCGGAGACGTTCCGGGAGAAGTACGGCTTTCCGCCCGCGAACATCGTCGACTTGAAGGCGCTCATGGGCGACGCCTCCGACAATATTCCGGGCGTCCCGGGCGTGGGCGAAAAGACCGCCTCCGCGCTGATTCAGCAGTACAGGACGATTGAGGAACTCTACCGACAACTGCCCGACATCGACGCGAAAGCGGGCGTCATCAAGAAACTGTCGGCGGGAGAAGAAAGCGCGCGGCATTCCTACTGGCTGGCGACTATCAAGACCGACGTGCCCATCGACTTTACGCCGGAAGCGAATCTCCGCAAGGCCCCGGGGCCTAACGCCTACGCGCTGTTCCAGAAACTGGAGTTGCGCAAGCTGTCGGAACGCCTGAACCTGAAGGCGCATGCGGAGACCGTCGCGGAGCCGGAGACGTTCACGGCGGCCTGTACGGTTGCCGCACTGCCGGACATGGACGCGGTGACGGCGGCGCGGGAACGTCTGCGCGGCGGGGCGGTGTACGCGCGCGCGGACGAGGCGTTACAGCTTGTTGTACTGTACCAGTCGGGGGCGGCTTACGCGCTGGACGAGGCGTCTTTCACGGGCGACTACGCCGCCGCCCTGCGCGTACTCTTTGACGGTACGCTGTCGCTAGTCGGGCACGGCGTCAAGGACACCATGCGCGAACTGCTACGGCGCGGGGTGTCGCCAGACGGCTGGGCCGACGATATTATGCTCATGGGCTACCTGCTCGACGCCACGGCGGGACACTACGACCTCGACCGGCTTTGCCGCAAGTACGGCGGCTTTACGATTGCGCGCGCGCCGGAGGCCGTACAGGAGGGCGAACAGCTTTCGCTACTGGACACGCCCGCCGCGCCCGAAGCCGTGTCACGGACGGCGCGCTACAGCGAACTCGCGGCGGAGGCGCAAGCGCTGGAACGTCTGCGGGAAGTCATGGAGCCGAAATTACAGGATTGGAACTTGACGGAACTGTACCGGAAGGCGGAATTTCCGCTCTGCCGGGTACTCGCGGAGATGGAACAGGCCGGGTGTCTTGTCGACCGCGGCGCGCTGTCGGCGTTCGGCGAACTGCTCGCGGGTCGAATCCGGGAACAGGAAGAGCGTATTTACAAACTCGCGGGGCACGAGTTCAACATCAATTCGCCGAAGCAGTTGGGGGCTGTCCTGTTCGACGAACTCAAACTCCCGCACGGCAAAAAGACGAAAACCGGATGGTCTACGAATGCGGACGTATTGGACAACCTCCGTGGGGAATCCGAACTCGTCGCGGCGGTGCTCGACTACAGGCAATACGCGAAACTCAAGTCGACGTATGCCGACGGGTTACTCAAGGCAATCGGGCCGGACGGGCGCGTCCGGACTTCCTTCCAGATGACCGCCACCGCCACGGGCCGTCTGAGTTCCACGGAGCCGAATTTGCAGAACATCCCCACGCGTACCGACCTGGGAAGCGAAATACGGAAAATGTTCCTCCCGTCCCCGGGGAACGTACTGGTTGACGCCGACTACTCCCAAATCGAGTTACGCCTACTGGCGCATATCTCCGGAGACGAAGCCATGAAGCGGGCGTTTCTGGACGGTACCGACATTCACGCCGCCACCGCCGCGCAGGTATTCCATGTCGCGCCGGGGGACGTGTCCCCGGAAATGCGCCGCCACGCGAAAGCCGTCAATTTCGGTATCGTGTACGGAATTTCGCCATTCTCGCTCTCTCAGGACATCGGCGTGAGCGTCGCGGAGGCGAAAGCGTATATGGACGGCTATTTCGAGGCGTTCCCGGGCGTCCGGCGCTATATGGACGGCGTCGTACAGCGCGCCCGCGACGACGGCTACGTCGAAACGCTGTTCCACCGCCGCCGCGAATTACCGGAGCTGTCGGCGTCGCGCCACACTACGCGGGCGTTCGGGGAGCGCGTCGCGCTGAATACGCCCGTACAGGGCACCGCCGCCGACGTGATGAAATTGGCGATGTGTGCGGTCTGGAAGCGTCTCCGGGCGGAGTGCTCCGCCGCGAAACTCGTCTTGCAGATTCACGACGAGCTGATTGTAGACTGTCCGGAAGAACAGGCCGGACAAGTTGCGCGGATTCTCCGGGAGGAGATGGAAGGCGTGGCGGCGCTGTCGGTGCCGCTGACGGCGGAGGCCCACTGGGGCCGGAACTGGTTAGAGGCCAAAGAGGGAGTACAGGAGGCGTAAGACCCATGTCGGAACGAATGCGGGTGCGAATCGCGCCCATGACGGCGGAACATCTGGACGAAGTCGCGGCGCTGGAACGGGTGTGCTTTTCCGACCCGTGGTCGCGGAATCTGCTCTCGGAGGCGCTCAAAAACGATTTGTCGGCGTATTTAGTCGCGCTGGACGACGCCGGACGCGTCGCCGGATACGCTGGGCTGACTGTCGTACTCGACGAGGGCTCTATCGACAACATCGCGGTGCGGCCCGATTGCAGGCGGCAGGGCGTCGCGGCGCAACTGTTACAGGTATTTCTTGATTTCGCGCGGGGGAATCAACTGGCGTTTCTGACGCTCGAAGTACGGGCGTCGAACTACGCGGCAATCGCGCTGTACGGAAGCCGGGGCTTTCGGGCGGTCGGGCGGCGTAAGAACTACTACGAGCACCCCGTAGAGGACGCGCTGATTATGACGAGGACTTTCGACGATGAGTGACCGTATGGAACTGAAGACGCCCACGGCGTCAGAACTACGCCTCGCCTACGGGCGCGACTTGGCGGAGGCATTCCCGCCGCAGGAGTTGAAGCCGCTCCGGAACATCGTGGACATGACGCGGCGCGGAAAGTACGTGCCGCTGTGCCTGTACGACGGCGCGGAAATCGCGGGGGAGTGCTTCCTGTGGTCGGGGCGTCCGGGCTGGGCGCTGTTGGACTACCTCTGCGTAACGCGCGCGCGGCGCAACGCCGGACTTGGCGCGTACATGTTGCGCGCGTTGCTGGAACAGTACCCGGACAGCGTGATAGTCGGGGAAGTGGAGGCCGTGGAGCACGCGCCCGACCCGGAAATCGCGGCGCGGCGGCTGGACTTCTACCGGCGTAACGGCGCGCGCTGGGCGGGCGTCGAGGCCGACATTTTCGGCGTACACTATCAAATCATCTACTGGGCGGACGGCCCGCGCCCGGATAGCGACATTCAGCGCGAATACGCCGAAGTCTACCGGAGCGCGTTCACGCCCGACAAGTACGCGCGCTACATCCAAATCCCGCGCGAAACGACGGGCGCGCCGTCCCCGGTACCTTGGGAAGCGTGAGGAGCAGACGACATGAAAATACTGTCCTTTGAGACATCGTGCGACGAGACCGCCGTGGCGGTCACGGAGGACGGGCGGCGCGTACTCTCCGACGCGGTAGCCTCGCAAGTCCCCGTACACGCCCTTTACGGCGGGGTCGTGCCCGAAATCGCGTCCCGCGCGCATACGGAGGCCATCGCGCCCCTGACCGAACAGGCCCTCGCCGACGCGCACTGTACCCGCGCCGACATCGACGCCGTAGCCGTCACCTACGCCCCGGGCCTGATTGGCGCGCTACTCGTGGGCGTCAGTTTCGCGAAGTCTATGGCCTTGGCGCTGGGCGTCCCGCTGGTTCCCGTACACCATATCCGGGGGCATATCGCCGCGAACTACCTCGCGTTCCCCGAACTCGAACCGCCGTTCCTGTCGCTGGCGGTCTCCGGCGGGAATACGCTGATAATCGACGTGGAGGACTATACCCATATGAAAATCCTCGGTTCCACGCGCGACGACGCCGCCGGGGAGTGTTTCGACAAGGCCGCGCGCGTACTCGGACTGCCCTACCCCGGCGGGAAGCCCGTCGAAGAACTCGCGAAGCAGTCGGCGGGGGGCGTGTACAAGCTCCCGGCAGCGCACGTCGACGGCGCGCCGCTGGACATGAGTTTCTCGGGGCTGAAAACCGCAGTTGTGAATCTGGCCCACCACGCCGAACAGACCGGGGAGCCGTTAGACCGCGCCGCGCTGGCCCGCGACTTTGTCGCCGCCGTCAGTGAGACGCTCGTGCCGCGCGCAATGGAGGCCGCGAGGCGTTCGGGGCGGCGCGTACTGTGCGCGGCGGGGGGCGTGGCGGCGAACTCGTTCATCCGCCGCGACTTACAGGAAGCATGTGACCGCGCGGGAATCCGGCTGTACCTGCCGCCGCTGAGGCTGTGCGGCGACAACGGCGCTATGATTGGCGCGCAGGCCTACTACGAGTACCGCGCCGGACATACGGCGGATATGCGCCTCAACGCCTGCGCGACCCGTGAAATTACGCGCGACTGGGCACCCGAAACGCCCTGAAAATTTCTCCGTTCCCCGTCAAAGCCGCGGCGGGAAACGGAGCCTTTTTCGTCAAATTGCCGAAAAAATTTTCCCCGGCGCTTTTTTCGGCAAAGAACTTGTCAGATTGATTCTTTACCTCCCGGCGTTTTTGTGATATAATAAAATATTATCGTTACGAAAGCGGAGGAGGGGACGATGTGAAGTTCAGGAAATGGGACACCGCCGCGCCGAATCCGGCGGCGTTCGCGGCACTGCGGAAGGCCGGATACCCGTCACTTCTGGCGTCGGTACTCTCCGCGCGGGGCGTGTGTTCGGCGGCGGACGCGGAAGCGCTACTCGCACAGGGCGAAAGCCTGTCGGTCTCGCCGATGCTCATGAAGGACATGGACAGGGCGGTAGCGCGCGTTCGGCGAGCCATCGAGGGCGGGGAGACTATCGCCGTGTTCGGAGACTACGACGTGGACGGGATTACCTCCACCGTGCTTCTGACGGACTACCTGAAAAGCCGGGGCGTACACTGTCTGCGGCACATCCCGCGCCGTATTGAGGACGGCTACGGCCTCTCCTCCGGGGCTATCGGACGCCTGCGCGAACAGGGCGCGTCCCTGATGATTTCCGTCGACTGCGGAATCACCGGAAACGAGGAAGTAGCCTACGCCAACTCCATCGGGCTGGATGTCGTGATTACCGACCACCACGAGTGCAAGGAAACTTTACCCGCCGCCGCCGCCGTCGTCGACCCGCACCGCCCCGACTGCCCCTACCCGTTCAAGTACCTTGCGGGGGTGGGCGTCGCGCTCAAACTCGTCATGGCGCTGGGCGGCGACGCACACGCCGACGAACTTTTCGCGCGTTACTGTACGCTGGCGGCTATCGGTACCATCGCGGATGTCATGCGCATGGAGGGCGAGAACCGGACAATCGTTTCCCGCGGTCTGGAGGCCCTGCCCCGGACGGACTTCCCGGGCGTCCACGCGCTGTGCCGGGAAGTCGGCCTGTGGGGGAAGCCGGTCTCGTCGACGCAAATCGGGTTCATCCTGGCCCCGCGAATCAACGCCGCCGGGCGCATGGGACAGGTCAATCTCGCCGTGGACTTGCTCGAATGCCGCGACCCGGCCCGCGCCGAGGAATTGGCGAAGTCTCTCTGTACGCTCAACCGGGAGCGGCAGACCGTAGAGCAGACGATTTTCGCCGACGCCGAAAAGCAGATTGAGGAACTCCCGCAAGACCAGCGTCACGCATTAGTTTTGTCAAGTTCGCAATGGCACCAGGGGGTTGTCGGAATCGTGGCCTCCCGGCTTACGGAGAAGTACGGCTGCCCGAGCTTCCTGGTACAGTTCCGCGACGGCGTGGGCAAGGGTTCCTGTCGGACTTGCGGCGGGTTCAACCTGTTCAACGCGCTGGAAGAGTGCTCGGACCTGCTGGAAGGGTTCGGGGGACACGCGCTGGCGGCGGGGTTCACGATTCGCGAGGAGCGCCTACAGGCCTTCCGGGAACGCGTCAACGCGTGCGTGAAACGGAGTTTCGGCGCGGAGCCCTGCGAGGCGACTTTGCACATAGACGCGGTCATCACCGCGCCCGGGGAGGCCACGCTGGAACAAGTCAAGGAATTAGACCGGCTGGAGCCCTACGGCACCGGAAACCCGCGCCCGGTATTCGCGCTCATGGGCGTGGCGGCGGAGAGCGTGCAGAGCGTCGGACAGGGGCGGCACATGAAGTTCCGCCTTGCCAAAGGCGCGGCGCGCTTCGACGGGATTTTCTTTTCGGTCACGGAGGAGGAGTGCGGGATACGGGAGGACATGCGCGTAGACGCCGCGTTTTATTTGCAACCGAATACCTTCCGGGGCACGACTTCTTTGCAACTACAGTTGATTGACATTCGCCCGTCGCTACGGGCAAGCCGTGGGGAGCAGGAATCGCTGGATTTGCTCAACCGCCTGACGGACGGCGACAAGCTGTCGCCGCAAGAGGTACTACGCCTGAACGCGTCGCGCGAACAATTCGCCGACTGCTGGCGCGCGCTGGAACGCGTTTTCCGCCGCAGCGACGCGAAAATCGAGACGGAAACCCTGCCGTGTCTGCGCAAGCTGGCGGGGGAAATCGGCGGCTGTGAGGGATTCCTGCGCGCGGCGCTTGCGCTGGAAGTCTTCGAGGAGCGCGGGCTGATACAAGTCATCGAATACGGCGACCGCATGACGATAGTCAGGCCGCCGATTCGCGGGAAAGTCGTTTTGGACGACTGTCCCTATTTAATCCGGTTGAAAACCGACAGAGAGTGAGGGGATTTCCATGACGGACGGGACTGTCAACACTAGGGAACACGAGGCGCGCACCACGCCGGATGACGTGCCGTCCGTACCCTCCGCGCTGTCGGTGGCGGAGCAGTACGAGCGGCTGGAAAGGACGGTACGGGACTACAATCCGCAGGCGGACTTCGCCCTGATTCGCGGGGCCTACGAGTTCGCGGAGAAGGAACACCGGGGGCAGTTGCGCAAGAGCGGCGAGCCGTATATCATACACCCCATCGCGGTGGCGCAGATTATCGCCGAACTCAAACTCGATTCCGAGTCGCTGGCGGCGGCGCTCCTGCACGATGTCATAGAGGACACCCCCGCCACACACGAGGATGTCGCGCGGCTGTTCAGTCCGACGGTCGCCGATATTGTAGAGGGCGTCAGCAAGCTGACGCGGATACAGTACGACACCGTGGAAGACGAGCAAATGGAGAACTTCCGCAAAATGCTGATGGCCATGAATCAGGATATGCGGGTAATCATCATCAAGATTTGCGACCGCCTGCACAATATGCGGACAATGGATTTCCAGCCTCCCGTAAAACAGCGGCAAAAGTCCCTGGAGACTATGGAAATCTACGTGCCGATTTCCTACCGCCTCGGAATCCGGCGCATTAAGTCGGAGTTGGAGGACTTGTCTTTGAAGTACCTGGACCCCATCGCCTACGCGGAAATCATGGACAAGACGGAGCGCCAGCGCGACTGGTACGAGGAGCAAATGCGGCAGATTGTCGAGCAGATTCACGACTACCTCACGTCCGAGCACATCGACAACGAGGTATTCGCGCGCATGAAGCACCCCTATTCCATCTACCGCAAGACCATTATGCAGAACCGCTCAATGGGCGACATTTTCGACCTGTTCGCCTACCGCGTGGTCGTGAACACCGTCGGCGACTGCTACCACGTTCTGGGGCTAATCCACGACTTCTATACCCCGATTCTGGGCCATTTCAAGGACTATATCGGCAACCCGAAACCCAACGGCTACCAGTCGCTCCATACGATTGTCATGGGGCCGCACAAGTACCCGTTCGAGGTGCAAATCAGAACCAAGGAAATGCACCAGGTCGCCGAATTTGGCGTCGCGGCGCACTGGAAGTATAAACAAGACCAGAACGGCGTCAAGTTGGGCCCCGACGAGCACTACGACCAGAACTACCAGTGGGTACAGCGCTTATTAGAGAACCAGGACGGGGCCGAGCCCGAGGACTATATCCACTCCCTGAAAGTAGACCTTTTCGACGACAAGGTATTCGTTTTCACGCCGAAGGGGGAGGTCATCAGCCTCCCGGCGGGCGCCACCCCCATTGACTACGCCTACGCGATACACTCCGACGTGGGAAACAAGATGGTCAGCGCGACGGTGAATCACAAGATAGTCCCGCTCGACTACGCGCTCAAAAACGGCGACCGCGTGGAAATCCGGACTTCCCCCACGTCGAAGGGCCCGAGCCGGAACTGGTTGCAGATTGCGAAGTCGAATCAGGCGCGAAGCAAAATCCGGCAGTGGTTCCGGCGCGAGAAGCGCGACGAGAACATTGTCAACGGGCGCGCGGCGTTCGAGGAGGAACTAAAGCGCTACAATTTACGTCTAAAGGACGCCACAACGCCCGAGTTTCAGGAAATCCTTCTGAAAAACACGGCGTACCGCTCTTTGGAGGAACTCTACGCCGCGATTGGCTACGGGGCGTTCACGGCGCACAAGGCCGCCATGCGCGTGGAGAACGAGTACCGCCGCACGCAGAAGCAGAAGCGCGCGGAAGTACAGGCGGAGACGAAGCCCGGAGAGCCTACGCCGCCGTCCGAACCGGCCCGAACAGAGGACGGAATTGTTGTCGGCGGGCTGAATAACTGTCTTGTAAAGTTCGCGCGCTGTTGCGCCCCGGTGCCCGGGGACGAAATCCGGGGGTTCATCACGAAGGGCTACGGCGTATCCGTACACCGCGCCGACTGTCCGAACGCGTCGCCGGAGCGGGTGTCGCAGGCCCCCGAACGCTGGGTGAAAGTCTCGTGGGGCAAGAACCTTGAGGAGACGTACCCGGCGGCGGTCGAGGCCATATGCCGGAACCGACGGCACCTGACGCTCGACATCGGTTCGGCGCTGGCCGACACGCTCGCCACGGCGCGCGGGATTCACATCGAAGTCACGGACGAGGAGTTCGCGATTTGCCGCCTGGATTTGCGCGTCAGGAACAAGGAGGAAGTCGAACAGGTCATGCGGAAGGTCATGCAGGTTTCGGGGGTGCTGGACGTGAAGCGCCCCGCGAAGTGATACGAAAGGAAGCGGGACTATGCGGGCAGTGGTGACGCGGGTCGCGAGCGCGTCCGTGCGGATTGCCGGGGAGACCGTCGGCGAAATCGGTACCGGGTACCTGATTCTCTTGGGGGTCGGCCCGGGCGATACAAACGAAACCGCGCGGAAACTGGCGGATAAAATCTGCAATCTGCGGATTTTCGAGGACGAAAGCGGGAAAATGAATCGGAATCTTGAACAGGCCGGGGGCGCGATTCTGACGGTATCGCAATTCACGCTCTACGCCGACACCTCGTCGCGGCGTCCGGGATTCTCGCGGGCGGCAAAGCCCGAACTCGCACAGCCCCTTTACGAATACTTTATGAGCTGTTGCCGGGAGCGCGGATTCCGCGTGGAGCACGGGGAGTTCGGCGCGGATATGCAGGTTTCGTCGGTGAACGACGGCCCGGTGACGATTCTGCTGGACACCGACGGGGAGGCGATTCCGAAATGAAAGTACAGTGCTTGCAAGTAGGCCCAATTGGGACGAATTGCTACCTGCTCTGCGACGAGGAAAATAAAGTGTGCGCCGTCGTCGACCCGGGCGACGAGGCCGCGCGGATTGCGCTGGCGGTTCGCCGGAGCGGCTGTACGCCGCGTGTCGTACTGCTCACCCACGGGCACTACGACCACACGGGGGGCGTCGCCGGACTGCGGCGCGAATACCCGGGAATGGCGGTGTACCTGAACCGCGAGGACACCCCCGGCGCGGGCGCGCCGGAGATGCTATTCCCGACAGTCCCCGACACGCTGCACTATGCCGAGGGCGACACCGTGCAAGTCGGCGGGCTGACCGTGAAGGTACTCCACACGCCAGGACACTCGAAAGGTTCGGTGTCGCTGCTCTGCGGCGACGTGCTGTTCAGCGGCGACACGTTATTCGCCGGGGACTGCGGGCGTACCGACCTGTGGGGCGGCGACATGGAGCAAATGCTACATTCTCTGGGGCGTCTGGGGTTACTCGACGGCGATTTGACGGTCTGTCCGGGGCACATGGAAACGTCTTCTTTGGAGCTGGAACGGAAGCGGAATCCGTGGTTGCGGCAGGGAATGCGGATGTTGCGGCCATGAAGCTGGAATTGCGCGGGCATAACGAGCGCTATACCGTAGAGCAAAGCATGCTGAACCTGTTCCCGGGGGAGTTGCCGGAGTACGGGACTGTAACACGGGCGGAGCCTAGCTGGGCCGTCGTGGAACTGTCGGAGGCGGACGGGCGCGCGGAAATCGCGGTGGAGCTGTCGCGCGACGGCAAAACTGCGCGGAAAACGCGTACGGAGACGCTGTCGGGCACGGACTACGCCCGGGAGGGGATACGGCGTCGGGGAATCGGGCGTTGCTTCTACGAGGCGGCGGTCGCGCTGACGGGTACGCGCCCGCCGTGGGGCATGCTCAGCGGCGTGAGGCCCGACAAACTTGTGACGGCGGCGCTGTTGTCGGGCGCGAGCGAGGCCGACGCCGCGCGGATGTTGGAGCAAGATTACGCCGTCACGCCCGAACGCGCCGCGCTGGCGCTGGAAACAGGCCGTATCGCCGCCCGGACGGCCCGAAACCTTGACGCGCGGGATATCGCGGTGTATGTCGGCGTGCCGTTCTGCCCGACGCGTTGCGCGTACTGTTCCTTTGTCAGTCAGTCAGTGGAAAAGAGTTTCCGACTGCTGGAACCGTATGTAGAGGCCCTGACAAATGAAATCCGCGCGGGCGGCGAACTGGCAAGGCGTTTAGGCTTACGCGTGCGGGCGTTCTACATGGGCGGCGGGACGCCTACGACGCTTTCCCCCGGACAGCTCTCCGCCGTGCTGGACGCCTTCGAGAACGCGTTCGACACGTCGCACTGTACGGAAAGCACCGTCGAGGCCGGACGCCCCGACACCATCACGCCGGAGAAAATCGCCGTACTCCGCGCGCACGGCGTCGGGCGGGTGTCGGTGAACCCGCAGAGCATGGAGGACAGCGTACTACAGGCAATCGGGCGGCGCCACACGGCGGCGGATGTCGCCCGGGCCATGGAACTCGCCGACGATTTCCCTTACGTCAACATGGACGTTATCGCCGGACTGCCCGCCGATACCCCTACAGGATTCGCGCGCACGCTCCGGCGCTGTATGGACTTCGCCCCCGAAAACCTGACCGTCCACACGCTGGCCTTGAAGAAGGGGAGCCGCGTCCTGACGGAAGGCCTCGCCATTCCCGCCGCCGACGCCGTGCGCGATATGCTGGATTTCGCCGCCCCCGCCCTGCGTCAGCACGACTACGCGCCCTACTACCTGTACCGTCAGAAATACATGTCGGGCAGTTTCGAGAACATCGGTTGGGGGAAACCCGGCACGGAGTGCCTGTACAATATTCTCATGATGTCGGAACTCTGTACAATTCTGTCGTTCGGGGCGGGCGGTTCCACGAAACTGGTCGACCGCGACGCCAACCGGATACAGCGCCTGTTTCACCCGAAGTACCCGGAGGAGTACATTTCCCGCGCGGCGGGCTTTGACTTTGCGGCAATCGAGACGTTTTACAATTAGGAGGACTTGACATGAACGAGAAATTCTACGCGTTCCTGGACACGGTGAAAAAGACGGCGAAAGAAGTGCGTCACGCGGCGTCGAGCGTGGGCTATCTGGCGCGCAAGGAGGCCGGGAAGGCCGCGACAAACGCACAGTTGAACGTACAGATTCTCGCGAAACAGCGCGAGATTCAGACGGCCTACCAGGGACTCGGCAAGCTCATCTACGACCAGCACAACGGCAGCGACACGGAATCCGGCGCGCTCATGGAGAAGCTGGAAGCGCTGGACGCGCTGCATTTGGAAGTCGCGGAACTGGAAAAGCAGGCCGGGCGGGTGTCTGTGGTCAAGACCTGTCCGACGTGCGGCGCGGAGCGTAAGGAGGGGGACGCGTACTGCCGGGTATGCGGCGCGAAGCTGAAAACGGAATAATGTCGGGGGCGTCTCCATAAGCTGACAACAGAACCGCCCGCGGGCGCGCGGAAAGGTACCCCCGGCAAACTGTCGGAGGGCCCCGGAATCCGGATGCCCGCGGGCGCACGGAAAGGGAATCGCAAACATGGCAGGACCGAAAAAGCAGTCATTCTTAGGCGGCGCGGCGGTACTGGCGGGCGCGGCGCTGGTGGTCAAGCTGATTGGCGCGGCCTACAAAATCCCGCTGAACAATATCCTCGGCGCGGTCGGAAAAACCTACTTCAACACCGCCTACTATATCTACAACGTACTCCTCACCATCTCCACGGCGGGACTTCCGCTGGCAATCTCGCGCCTGACCAGTCAGGCCTACGCGCAGGGCCGGGAGAATCAGAAACGCAAACTCTTTCAGGTGGCCTTGCGGATGTTCTTTGTACTCGGGCTGGTCGGCTCGGTATTCATGTTTACGCGGGCGGGCTGGCTCGCGGCGCGGCTCAATAACCCGATGGCCCGACTGCCCGTCCGGGCACTGGCCCCGGCGGTCTTCTGCGTGTGCCTGCTGGCCTGTATGCGCGGCTACACCCAGGGACAGGGCAACATGACCCCTACGGCGGCCTCTCAAATTCTGGAAGCCATGTGCAAAGTCTTTATCGGCCTCCCGTGCGCGTGGTACGTCATTCACCTCGGGTTCGGCCTCGACGCCGGCGCGGCGGGCGCGATTCTCGGCGTCACCGTCGGGACTGTGCTCTCGATGTGCTTCCTGATATTCTACCTCGTCCGGCACAGGAGTCACGAAATCGCCTCGGATGTCCCGGACAGCGGCGGCGCAATCCTGAAAAGTATCCTCGTTATCGGAATCCCGATTACGCTCAGCAACTCCGCCATGAGTATCATTAACATCGTCGACACGACGGTCGTCATGGGGCGTCTGCAAGCGGGCCTACACTTCACGGAAGAACAGGCGGCGGCGCTGAATGGTCAATACGGGTTCGCGATGGACATGATAAACATGGTCGTGGCGTTCGCGTACCCGGTGACGATGAGTTTATTACCGACGGCCTCGGCGGCGCTGGCCCGGCGCGATACCGCCGAAGTAGACCGGATTATCTCCACAGCCTTCCGCGTGATTGTGGTACTCGCGCTCCCGGCGGGAATCGGCCTCTCGGCGCTCTCTACGCCCATCATGCGCGTGATTCTCCCCGCACAGCCCAGCGCCGCCCTCGCGGCGGGGCCGCATTTGCGGATACTCGGTTTCGCTTGCGTGCTCATATTCCTGATGATTCTGACCAACGCGATTCTGCAAACCTACGGGCGGGAGCTGATTCCGATTTTCACGGTCGTCGCGGGCGGCGTCACGAAAGTGACCATGAACTATTTCCTGGTAGGTACGCCGGAAATCAACATCAAGGGCGCGCCGATTTCTACGCTCTGCTGTTATACGGTGATTGTCACGCTCAACCTGATATTCGTATGGGTGTACTCGCCGGAGAAGCCGCGCTACGCGGCGCTGTTCCTGAAGCCGCTGGCGGCGTCGGCGCTGATGGGCGGCGCGGTGTGGGCCGCCTACGGGTTCCTCTCGCGCCTGCTTTCGGGCGGCGGTGCGGTCTCGTTCGGGCAGAACGCGATTTGCACCTTCCTGTCGATTGGCGTCGGGGCGCTCGTCTACGGCGTACTCATTATCGCGCTCGGGATTCTCCGCGCGGAGGACTTGCGCGGCATTCCGCACGGACAGACCATCATCCGTATACTGCGACTGCGATAAATCACTTGCAAAAGGGGACAGAGTATGATACATTTTCCCAGTAAGGAGCGCTACGGCTGGGACGACCTGCTGGAAATCGTGCGCGACCTGCGCTCGCCGGAGGGCTGTCCGTGGGACAAAGTGCAGACGCATGCCTCTATCCGGCGGAACTTCCTGGAGGAGACCTACGAGGCGCTCGACGCCATCGACCGCGACGACGCCGGCGATATGCGCGAGGAACTCGGCGACGTACTGCTACAAGTCGCGCTTCACGCGCGCATGGAGGAGGAGCGGGGGCGTTTCGACATGTCGGACATCGTCGACGCGCTGACGCGGAAGTTACTCTACCGCCACCCGCACGTATTTGAGGACGCGTCGGCGGAGGACAGCGAACAGGCCCTCGCGAATTGGGAGGAGCGCAAGCGCGCCGAAAAGGGGTTCGCGCGGGCGTCGGACGCCATAGAGGCCGTGCCGCACACGCTCCCGGCGCTGTGGCGCGCGGAGAAGATTCAGAAGAAGGCGGCGAAAGTCGGCTTTGAGTGGGGCAACGTGTCCCACGCGCTGGAAAAGCTGGAGGAGGAAGTCGGGGAACTGCGGGAGGCGTTGGAGGCGGGCGGCGCGCCCGACTGCCCCCACGGCGTCCGGGAGGAGGCCGGGGACGTACTGTTTATCACGGTCAGCATTCTGCGTATGTGCGGAATCGACCCGGAGGACGCGTTGCACCGTACCTGCGACAAATTCGAGCGCCGTTTCCGGGGCGTGGAGGACGGCGCGGACAGGCCCCTTTCGGAGTACACGGAGGCGGGTTTAGTCGCGCTCTGGAAGAAAGCGAAAGAAACAGAACATCACACACAGGAGGAATCCCAGACATGAACAAAAACGAACTGGTCAGCGCGGTAGCGGACACGGCGGACATCTCCAAGAAGGACGCCGACGCGGCGATTACGGCCTTTATCGAGGTCGTGACGCAGGCCCTGCGCGAGGGCGAACGGGTGCAACTCGTCGGATTCGGTACGTTTGAAGTACGCAAGCGGGCGGCGCGTGTGGCGAACAACCCCCAGACCAGGGAGCCCATGCAGATTGGGCCGTCGGTGGTTCCGGTGTTCAAGGCGGGCAAGATTCTCAAGGACACCGTGTCGCACAGGGGCTGACGTATGCGGCTTGACAAGTACCTGAAAGTATCGCGCCTCGTGAAGCGGCGCACGGTGGCAAACGAGGCCTGCGACCACGGACTTGTAGAAGTCAACGGACGCGCGGCGCGGGCGTCCTACGAGGTCAAGCCCGGCGACCGTATCACGCTACGCGTCGGCGCGCGCACGCTTACGGTAGAAGTGCTCTCCGTACAGGAATCGGTTCGGCGCGAGGACGCCGCGGGCCTGTACCGGGAAGTCTGAAATTTGCCCCGTCACCGCGCGACGCCGACCCGGCACGGCGGGGAACCCCCACGGAGTGGGGAGATAGAGGGGCAAACGCGGAAACCGCTTCTAATCCGCCCCCGCGCGGCATAAGCTGATAGCCAAAAGGGGGCGGTTTCGCATGAATGAAACGACGGGCGGGGCGCACCGGGTGGAAATCGCGGGGCGGGAGCGGCTGACCGTCTCGGGCGTGGAGGACGTGGAGCGCTTCGACGAGGGCGTAATCGTGATGTCCACGGCGGCGGGGACGCTGGTCGTCACCGGGGCCGAACTGCATATCGGCAAACTTTCCCTCGACGGCGGCGAACTCCACGTAGACGGCAGAATCGACTCCGTAGCCTACGAGGACGCCCCGCCCGAACGCGGCGGCGGATTCCTGGGCCGCCTGTTCGGCTAGCCATGGAACTGCTTATCACCCGCCAACTCGTACAGTTCCTCCAATCCGTTTTGCTGGGGGTTTCCGCCGGGGCGCTCTACGACGTGCTCCGCCCCTTCCGCGCCCTCCTCCCCCGCCTGACGGGCCTGTTCGATTTCCTCTACGGCACGGCACTGACAGTCGCGCTCCTCGCCTTCCTCCTCCGCCCCGCCGACGGCGAACTGAGGGGCTATATGATTCTCGGGGCCTCCGGCGGGCTGGTGCTCTTCTACGGTATCCTGTCGCGCCCGCTGCGCCCGGTGTGGGACTTCTGGGCCGGGACGCTCGCCGCGACCGTGCGCCTGTTCCTGTCCCCGCTCGTCCGGCTCAAAGATTTTCTGAAAAAATCCGCCCGTGCCGGAAAAAACCTCTTTCATTTTGCCGGGAAATGTTATATAATCAAACACGGCTTCCGGCGTCCGCGCGACGCCCGACCGATACGCAAGACAGGAGGTGTCACGAATGGCCCGAAGAAGAAGCAGAAACGAACGAAAACCCCGTCATGTCAACGTCGTGGTCATCGTGCTGGTACTGGTCATTCTGGCCGCCATGGGGTGGCGGCTCAACGGACTGCGCGCGCAGTTGGAGACCGCGCGCTTCGAGAGAGACCGCTATCAAGACCAGGTCGACGCAATGGAGCAGAAAAACGCGTCTCTGTCCGCTGACATCGAGGAGGGTGTCACGGACGAAAAAGTCGAGGACATCGCCCGCAACGACCTTGGGATGGTGCTTCCGGGCGAGTACGTCTTTTACAACACGGGCAACACAAGCAACTGATTCAGGGAAGGAGAAACAACGGATGGAGCCGCAGGCAGGGACGATTCAAGTGGGGGCCGTTCTGGAAGGTAAAGTGACGACTATCACCAAGTTCGGCGCGTTCGTGGAGCTGGAAAACTACCGCCGTTCCGGGCTGGT
>CAMHBH010000025.1 GCA_946183175.1 uncultured Oscillibacter sp. | reverse complement strand
TCATCACCCCAGTCGTCGTCCTCTACCAGTTGCGTTTCGGGGTTGTAGTCGTCCTTTTCGAGTTTGACTTTTGCCTCTTCGGGGATTCCGTCGACCTGTTGGAGGATGTCGGCACCGGAGGGCGTATTCTCCGCCGTCGACGACTGCGAGCGCACCATCGACGACGTGACCGACACGAACCGCATCAGGCGCCGGAATAACTCGTTGTCCGTGACCCTGATGACGGCCTCGCTGTTGCCCACAATGGACGAAATCATTTTCACGTCGGCGTCCTCGCCGAGCGCGAAGCCGATTTTGGTACCGCGCGCGAACCAGCGGTTTTGGCGGATTTCCTCCAGGGCGTCCTCGTAATTGTCGGTGGCGTAGCCGTCGGTCATGAAAATCATCACGGGCATGAGCGCGCCCATCATGGAGCCGAGAAACTCGTGTTGCGAGAGTTTGCTGTTGAGTTCGCGCAGGGCCGCGCCCATGTCCGTCAGCCCGCCCGCCTCCAGATACTCGTACTCGAAATGCTCTTCCAGATACTCCGGGCCGTTCTTCGTGACCCACTCCGCGCCCGTGTTGAAACTCAGCACGGCGATTTTGAGGCGCGCGTCGGCGTTCTGCTTGGAGAGCGTCCGCAGGACTTCTATTGTCTCGTCCATGGCGTGGTTGAGCGCGCTGATTTTCGTCCCTTCCATACTCCCGGAGGTGTCCAGAACATAGAAGATGTGCAGGTCCTTCCGGGGCATATCGGTCAATTCATTGGTAGTCGGCATATGGCGTCGCTGTCCGCACTGCGTCGGACAGCCTCTCCTTTCGGCATTGTTCCGGCGGCCTCGAAAACCCGCCCCTACCATGTTACCACGATTCCGCACGATTGGCAATGTTTTTCTTGCGCTTCCGGCGGCGGCGGTACCGTGAAGGAGTCGCTTCCGGATACTGGAAGGCCGGGTTTTCTTTGCGGTTGTGGCGAAAAGCTATTGTCAGCGCGGGGAATCTGTGGTAAGATACCCGCGAAAAGGGGTGAGGCGTATGTCGGACATTGCGCTGAGCGTGTCGGGACTGAAGAAGTATTTCCCCATCACGGTCAGCGGGCGGGGACTGTACCGGGAAAAGCGGCTGCTGAAGGCCGTCGACGACGTGACTTTTACGATTCGGCGCGGCGAGACGCTCGGGTTGGTCGGGGAATCGGGCTGCGGCAAGACGACGCTGGCGCGGATTATCGCGCGGCTCCTCCCGGTCACGGGCGGGCGCATTCTCTACGGCGACACCGACGTGACGAATTTGTCGGCGAAACAAATGCGGCCCCTCCGCCGCCGCGTACAGATGATTTTCCAGGACCCCTACGCGTCGCTCAACCCCCGCGAGACCGTGCGCGAAATCCTCTCGGCCCCGCTGGAGAGCATGGACATCGGCAAGGCCCACGAGCGCGAGGCGAAAGTCTGTATGGCGCTGGACTACATCGGCCTCGACGTGTCCTTTCTGGACAAGTACCCCCACGAGATGTCGGGCGGACAGCGTCAGCGCGTCGCCGTGGCCCGGGCGATGATATCGAACCCCGACCTAATCGTCTGCGACGAACCGGTCAGCGCGCTGGACGTGTCGGTCAGGGGGCAGGTACTCAACCTCATGAAGCGCCTGCAGCGGGAGCGGGGGCTGTCGTACCTGTTCATATCGCACGACTTCGGGAACGTCCGGTACCTGTGCGACCGCGTGGCGGTGATGTACCTGGGGCGGATAGTCGAGGAGGGGACGAAACAGGACATCTTCGACCGCGCCGTACACCCCTACACGCAAGCGTTACTCTCCGCGAACCCGGTGCCGGGCGTCCGGCGCGAACAGCGCGTGCTACTCCGCGGAGACGCCGCCGCGGCGGTCTACATTCCCTCGGGCTGTATCTTCCGGACGCGGTGCCTGTACGCGACAGAAGGCTGTGCCAAGGGCGAACGGCCCCTCGTACCCCTGCGGCGTTCCGACGGCGACACCCACCGGAGCGCCTGCCCGCGCTATCCAGGACTGTGAAAGGTGGCTTGCAATCATGTTACATAAGAGATTGTCGGCGTTGTGTCTGGCGCTGGCACTGCTACTGACCCTGACGGCCTGCGGCGGTTCCGGCGACGCCGAAAAGGTCATCAATATGGCCTACACCACCGCGTGGGGGAGCTTCATTCCCTACTACTCCGCGTCCACGACCATGTACGAACTCTCCCTCTACGATAAGATTTACGACAAGCTGGTATTTACGGACATGGCGGGGGCAGTCATCCGGCCCCGGGCCGCCGATTCGTGGGAGAGCGCCGCCGACGGCCTGGAGGCCGTGTTCCACCTCAACCCCGACGCGTCGTGGTCGGACGGGGAGAAAGCTACCGCGCGCGACTGGGTATTCACGGCGCGGCTGTTGGCCGACCCGCAATCGGCGTTCTCGACGCGCGTCTTTACGCACGTACTCGCCGGGACGAACCCCGACGGCGTCATGACGGATTCGGACGCCTTCGGCGCGGAGGCCGTCGACGACTACACGCTGAAATTGACGTTCAAGGACCCCACCGACCCCGACGACTTCCTGTTGCACTACAACCGGAAATTCCTCGTCCTGCCCGAACATATTCTCGGCGCCGTGTCCCCGGCGGAGATTCTGCAATCCCCCTACTGGCGCAACCCGACGGGTTCGGGGCCGTGCGTGTACGTCTCGCAGATGACGGGCTCGGAAATGGTACTCGCGCCCAATCCGTACTACCACCTGCACGGCGGAAACTGGGACAAGCTCGTCCTGCGCGTACTGGATTCGGCAAGCCGCCTGACCGTGTTGATGTCTGGGGAAGTCGACCAAATCGAACTCGGCTCGAGTATCTCGCCGGACGACAAGCCCACGGCGGAGGCCAACGGCCTCGACGTACGCGACGGGGAAGTGCAGTCGTTCTTTATGGAAGTCCTGATTAACGAAAGCGGAATCCCGGACGAGCGCATCCGGCAGGCGCTCCATTACGCAATCGACAAGGACGCGATTGTAGGGGCGGCGGCGAAGGATGTCGGCTCCCCCGCCTACGGCTACGAAATGCGCAATACCGACTACTACGACCCGTCGTTAGCATTCCCCCGCGACGTGGAGAAGGCGAAAGCCTTACTCAAAGAGGCCGGCTACGACGGACGCCCTTATACTATCGCGTTCGCGTCGAAGCGGGAGAACATCGCGGCCCTGCTTACGCAACAGTGGAAGGAGGCGGGAATCAACGTCGAAATGGTCATTGTGGACGTGGCGACGATGTTCTCGGGGCTGGCGAGCGGCATTTACGACCTGGGCCTCTCCGGGCACTCCGCGACGGCCTATTCGCTGTGGTTCGAGACGGAGTTCCCGGCCAACTCCACGAGCGTGACGTTCTCCTCCGACCCCACGCGCGACAGCTACGTCGAGCGTATCAGCGCGACCATCGACAAAGAGGAGAAAGTCGCGCTGGTCAAGGAGTACCAGAAGTACCTCGCGGAAAAGACGTGGTACATCCCGCTCTACTTCGTCGGGGAATACTGGGTGAAATCGGCGCGGGTGTCGAACATCTGCAACGCCGCCTCCCTGATGTGCAACGACAACGTCTGGGAGTGGTACGTCAACTGATTCCGCGAAAAAGGTGTTGCAATCGTCGGCGCACATGGTATAATGGCAACTGGTGAGGCGTTATGCGGATAGACGGCAAAGAATCCGGCGGGAAACACTATACGACGGACTGAAAGGAATCAAAGCCGCCGAGGCCTACCGGAAAATCAGCAGGGAAAACGACACGGAAATCATAGCCCGGCATTCCGGCTTTTCCGTGGAGGATGTTGTCACAATCAAGCGGCACATTTTCTACGAAAAGCACCGGAAATACGACGGTTACAGCATGCTTTCGCCGGACTACGATATGGCGGTAGCATGGAACAGAATCAAGGCCGGACACCCCGAGGAACGGGACATTCTCCTTTTACATCACGAATTGCTGGAAAGTCAGGTCGAAAAGAAGCTGAATTGTTCGCTTGCTGACGCCCACGCGATAGCAAAGCAGACAGACTTACGATTGGGAGGCCGCTCTAAGGGAAAGCGTCGGAAAGGATGGCGAGCCATATGGTTTACTGTGATTACAAGTCGAACACCGCGGACAGCGTGACTTACGCTTACGGCGGACTGACCAGTGACATTACCGGGGAGGTCGTGTTTAACTTCCGCGACGGGTCGTTTGATGTCGAAAAGGAACCCGTGCGTTCCAGTGTCCCTATCCGTCATTTGGTGTGGATGTACCAGAGCCACCAGAACGAGTTTGTACAAGGGATTTTCAGGCCGAAACTCTCGTATGAGTCCGGCTAATCCCGCGAACGCAAAGCGTCGGGCCGCCCCGCCCGGCGCTTTGAAAAAATCGTGGAAAGGAGCGATTCCATGACGCGTTATCTCTACGAGCGGATTCTGTCGGCCCTGCTGACGATGTTCTTTGTCACGGCGATTATCTACGTCCTGCTCTCGTCGGTACAGGGGAGCGCGCTGGACGTGATGGGCGGCTCGGGCGGCGACATGTCGGCGGCGGAATACGAGGCCGCGCGGCACGCCCTCGGGCTGGACCTGCCCCTGTGGCTCCGCTACGCCTACTGGCTACGCGACGTGCTCCGGGGCGACCTCGGCCTCAGCTACCGCTACGGTACCCCCGTGGCGGAGGTCATCGGACAGCGCTTCTGGCCCTCGGTTCTGCTGATTGGCACGGGCGTTTCCTTCGCCGTACTGCTGGGGGTGCCCATTGGCCTTATGGCGGCCTACCGCCCGCGTTCCGTCTGGGACAGGCTCTCGTCGTTCTTCTCCCTGACGGGCTTCGCCGTGCCGCGCTTCATCACCTGTATCGCGTTCATCTATATTTTCTCGTTCAAGCTCCGCCTCGTGCCCGCGACGGGCATGCACTCCTCGGGCGTCGTGTCGCCCGGCGACCTCGTCAGCCACCTGATTCTCCCGGCGTCCACGATTACCCTCGGGGCCATGGGCTACCTGATACAGCAGACGCGGAGCGCGTGCCTGGACGTGTTCCAGGAGGACTACTTGAAGACCGCGCGCGCAAAGGGGCTGTCGGAACTGGAAGTCCTGCTAAAGCACGGCCTCCGTACGGCCCTCGCGCCGATTCTGACACAGATTATGGTCGAAATGCCGGAAATCGTGGGCTTCGCGGCAATCGCCGAGAAAATCTTCGGCTGGCCGGGTATCGGCTCGCTCATGATTGAGGCCATCCGCAACCGCGACATCCCGCTGACCATGGGCGTCACGCTCGTTATCGCGACCCTTGTGCTGTGCGTCAACATCCTGCTGGATATCGCCTACGGACTGCTTGACCCGCGTGTCCGGTACCGCTGAAAGGAGGCGCGCCGTGAAAAAATCCGGACTCTGGAAGAAGTTCCGCAAGTCGAGAAGCGGCATGATTGGCCTGTGCTTCCTGATAGTCGAGGCGCTGTCGGTGGCGTTACTCCCCGCCATTTTCCACATGGACCCGGTGTCGTCCGACGTACAGGCGGGCTTCCTGGCCGCGCCCTCCGCCGCGCACTTGCTCGGCACCGACGGCGCGGCGCGTGACCTGTTGGCCCGCACTCTGTGCGGGGGGCGGGTGTCGCTGTTAATCGGCGTGGCGGCCCCGTTCATCAGCGTCACGATTGGGCTTCCGCTGGGCCTGGCCGCCGGGTACTACCGGGGCATTGCCGGGACTGTTATCATGCGCGCCTGCGACGTGTTCATGTCGTTCCCGAGTATCCTGCTGTCGCTGGTTCTGGTGTCGGTGATGGGGCCGTCGCTGGGCGCGATGATTGCCGCCATAGGCGTCATGGGCTGGACTTCCGTCGCCAAACTCGTCTACGCGAGCGTGCTTTCTATCCGCGAGAAGGAGTACATCGACAGCGCGGTGAGTATCGGGCGCACGGACTTCGAGATTCTCCGCCGCGAGATACTCCCCGGCGTCAGCAGTCCCGTACTCGTGGCGCTCTCTCTCCGCGCTGGGAGCGCGATTCTACAGGAATCGGGGCTTTCGTTTCTGGGCGCGGGAATCCGCCCGCCGCAGGCCTCGTGGGGCGGGATTATCTACGCCGCGCAGGACTTGTCCGTACTGACGCGCATGCCGTGGGTGTGGGCCCCGAGCGGGATTCTGATTGTGCTGACAATCGTCGCGTTCCACTTCGTGGGCGAGGGCCTCCGTGACGCCTTAGACCCGAAAATGAAGCTGTAAAGGGGGCGGGAGCATGTCCGAAACACTGCCGGAAGTCCGGAACCTGACGGGCGAAACACCGCCGGAAGTCCGAAACCCGACGGACGAAGCACCGCCGGAAGTCCGAAACCCGACGGACGAAGCACCGCCGGAAGTCCGGAACCTGACAGGCGAAACACTGCCGGAAGTCCGGAACCTGACGGGCGAAACACCGCCGGAAGTCCGGAACCCGACGGACGAAGCACCGCCGGAAGTCCGGAACCTGACGTGCGAAACAGCGCCGGAAGTCCGGAACCCGACGTGCGAAACAGCGCCGGAAGTCCGGAACCCGACGGGCGAAACACTGCTGGAAGTCCGGAACCCGACGGGCGAAACACTGCTGGAAGTCCGGAACCTGACGGTCAATCTGAAACTGGACAACGGCCCGGATGTGGCGGCGGTCGAGAGGGTGTCGTTCACGCTCAGGCGCGGCGAGACGCTCGGCGTCGTCGGGGAATCGGGTTGCGGGAAGACCCTCACGGCCTCCGCGATTATCGGCCTCCTGCCGCATACCGGCTACGTCGCCGGGGGCGAAATCTTATTTGAGGGCGAGGACTTGACGAAAAAATCACCCCGGCAAATGCGCGAACTCCGGGGGCGGAAAATCTCCATGATTTTCCAGGACCCGATGTCGTCCCTGAACCCCGTCTACCGTATCGAAACCCAAATGCGGGAAGCGCTCCGGGCCCATGGGAAAGTCAGCGTCAAGGAGGCGCGGGAGCTCTCCGCCGGAATGCTCCGGAAAGTCGGGATTCCGCTCCCGGAAACCCGACTGCGCGAGTACCCCTACCAGTTGTCGGGCGGACAGCGCCAGCGCGTCATGATTGCCATGTCGCTGTTGTCCAAGCCGTCCCTGCTCATCGCCGACGAGCCGACGTCCTCCCTGGACGTGACCATACAGGCCCAGATTCTCGAGCTCCTCCGCACGCTCCAGCGCGAAATGAACGCCGCCTGTATTCTCATCACGCACGACATGGGCGTCGTGACCGAGAACGCCGACAAAATCCTCGTCATGTACGCCGGGCGCGTAGCCGAGTACGGCCCCGCCGGGGAAATCTTCTCCCGCCCCATGCACCCCTACACGCAGCGCCTGCTGGGTTCCATCCCGCGCCTCGACGTGGATTCCGACTACCTGACGACCATCGAAGGCGCGGCCCCGTCCCTTGACCGTATGCCTACGGGGTGCCGGTTCTGTCCGCGCTGTCCGCTCCGTTGCGGCACCTGTCACGAACAGGAACCCCCGGCCTTCCGCGTCGGGGAGCACGTCGTATTCTGCCGCCGCGCCGCCTCGGGCGGGGACGCGTGAACGCCGACACGGCACCATATTTCCCCTAATGCCCCCTCCGGCCCCTCTGCCGCGGAACTCCCGGCGGTAAAACGCCTCCCCGCCGTGCGCGCGGAGCGGCGGCGGGGCTTTTCCAAAGAAAAATTTGCGGAAGTCCTTGACAAACGCCCGAAATCCTGTTATGATAGGTAAGCTGACGTACCGGACAGGTCGCGCAGGTGTAGCACAATGGTCAGGGCACCAGCCTTCCAAGCTGGGGATGCGAGTTCGATTCTCGTCACCTGCTCCAAATCCGCGCCAGTAGCTCATCCGGATAGAGCAACTGCCTTCTAAGCAGTAGGTGGGGGGTTCGAGTCCCTTCTGGCGTACCAGTCCCTGCCGGGCGTTATATGGTGGGTGTAGTTCAATTGGCAGAGCACCGGATTGTGGTTCCGGGCGTTGTGGGTTCAAGTCCCATCACCCACCCCACAGGAAGCCGGGGAGAACAATTCCCCGCTTCCTTTCCTGTTTTATAGTAAACGCCTGAACCCGCGGCGTAGGGCGCGTTTACCATATACTGGGGCGTAGCCAAGTGGTAAGGCAAGGGACTTTGACTCCCTCATCCGCTGGTTCGAGTCCAGCCGTCCCAGCCAGTTTTATACTTGATTCGGTAGCTCAGTCGGCAGAGCAACTGCCTTTTAAGCAGTGGGTCCGGGGTTCGAATCCCCGCCGAGTCACCAGAAAATTCCGTGAAATCGCTGAAAACAGTGGTTTCACGGAACTTTTCTTTCACGTTCTTTCTGACGCCGACGCCCAAACCGGACGCCGTGCAATTGGCAAAGCCCCCTCCGGGCCACCTCCCCCGTTGACACGGGGGAGGCTTTTTACTGGGCGTTACCAGTCCGTATCCTGATAGGGGGTAATCTCGAAGCCGTCTCCCTGGAGGTCGGCGACGAAGGCGTCGAGTTTATCGCGGAAGAAGTTCTGGAACCAGTCATTTTCGCCGAAGAGGCGAATCACAGTGGGGCTGACGGCGTAGTAGGCGCGGATGAAGAGGCGACCGTACCAGGTCTGGGAGAGCACGTCGTCGCGGAAGCGGCGGAGCGTCCAGACCTGGGGGCAGTCGTAGGAGCCGTAGACGGCAGTGGCGACGTAGCAGTTTTTACGCTGTGGGGCGGGCGTGTCGGGGGTACTGCTGGCGTCGCGGTAGGCGGCGGTCAGCGTGACGGCCCCGGCGGGCATCGTAAAGACGGCCTCGGCGGAGGTACTGTCGCCGCGGGTAAAGGTGAGGTTTTCGGCCCCGTCCCAATGGTCGAAGACCTGACTGTCGGGGGCGGCGTCGGCGGTGATAGTCACCTCGGCACCCTCGCGGTAGTCGCCGGAGCCGCTACCACCCGTGACGCTGACGGCGTACATCGGCGGCAGAATAATGGTCTGGTCGCCTCTGGGCTCGGCGTAGGCGGACGTGACGACGCCGCGCAACGGGCCGCCGACGTATTCCATGACGGCCTCGTCCATGACGATTCCGGTATCGAACTGGGCGCTGGCGTTCTTGAAGACGTAGTAGGTATCGCCGCCGGCGGCGCAGAAGTTATTGGTCACGACGGCGTAAGTGGCGGCGGGGTCGAAGGCCTCGCCGTTAATGGCGGTAATCGTGACGCGCTGAATGCTCGCGGGGCGGTAGTAGGTGGATTCCGGGTACGCCTCGCCCTGGTCGTAGGGTTTCGTGGCGTCGAGGGTGAATTCGATTCCGAACGTCTGCGGATAGCCGCCTAAGGCCTCCGGGGTGGCGTAGGTCGAGGCCTCCAGCGCTTCCAGTAATTCGGCACCCGTCACGAACACGACGGCGACGGTATTGCCGAAGGGAAGGACGGTATTCAAGTCTCTGCGGGTCACGTCGCCCGACTGGATACTCGCGCGGATTCCGCCGCCGTTGTTGATTCCCACGACGTGGTTTTCGTCGACGCTCGTCTCGCCTACGGTCAGCGTGGCGGGGGCGTCGCCGGCGCGGTTGACATCCAGCACCTTCCACACGATGGCGTCGGTAATCAGGTCGCCGAGGTTGGTTTCCTGCGTACGGTTGCCGGGGGCGCGCTCGCCGTTGAGCAGGACTTCACTCCGCGCGAAGACTTCCCCGTATTCGGCGTTGACCCGGTCGATAATCGCCTGGGCCGCCGCCGCGACGGTCTCGTCTTTGGGCAGTTCGGAGACGACGGTCTCGCCGTCCATGACTTTTGTCGGAATGAGGTAGTGGTCTTCAATCTGTTCCGTGGCGTTGTCGACGACGACGACGCCGATATTGGCGAATTTGGTGCCGGTGGACTGTACGGGTTCGCCGTTCTCGCCCGCCGTCATGACGGTATGGGAGTGGCCGTCGAGGATGATGTCGATTCCGTTGGTATTCGCGTACATGTCGACACTGCGGTGTCCGTCGGGGGCGGATTCGGAATCGACGCCCAGGTGGGCCAGGGCTACGACGATATCGGCACCGTCGGCGCGGAGGGCGTCGATTTGCGCCTGTGCGCAGGTGTAGATGTCGCCTCTGGACAGGAAGCGGATACCCTGAATCAGTCCGGGGTTGACTTTCGTCTGGGTCTCGGGGGTCTCCATGCCGAAGAAGCCGATTTTCAGGCCGCCGTTCTCGTACGTCCACGTTGGGGGCAGGATGGTGTTTTCGCCGTTGAACACGTCGGCGCAGATGGCGTGGAATTGTGCCCCTTGCAGGTTGCTCACGAGCTGTTCGTAGCCGAAATCGAACTCGTGATTGCCGAGCGTGGCCACGTCGTAGCCGGCGGCGTTCATCATGCTGACGGCGTTCGCGCCCTTGGAGAGGCTTACATTCGGGTCGCCCTGGCTGAAGTCGCCCGCGTCGGCGAGAATCACGCTGGCCCCGCGGTTCCGGAACTCCGTTTTCAGGGCGGCGATGTAGGCGTAGCCCATGATTTCGCCGTGTACGTCGTTGGAGTGGAGAATCACCGTTTTCCCGGTGAAGTCGCCCTCGACGGCGGCGCGGGTCTCGGCGGGGAAGTCGGCCAGCGCCCACGGACACAGGGAGAGTGTCAGGACGACGGCGAGCAGCGCCGACAGTATGCGTCTGGTATGGTTCATCGTATACCTCCTCACAGTATAATGGTATCTATCTTCTATTGCGGGGTGCCCGTGGCCGACATACGGAACAGGCCACAACAAAAGCGCGGGATTACAGAAGCGTGAAGCGCAAGAGTACGGGGTTGTGGTCGCTGTACAGGAACCCGGTGTCGACGACCTGCGTGTAGGAGCACTGGACGTTGTCGGAGACGATGAAGCCGTCGAGGATGACGGTAAAGCTGTCGGGGCCGTAGGGGATATCGGTATCCCGGGTGGAGGCGACGACGCCTTCGGCGTAGTCGGTACACAGTGCGAAGCCGTCGGGGAGGAGTTCGGCGGGGAGGGGCTGACACCAACTGTAAAGGCGGTCGGTGCCGGGGTTGAGTACCTCGCGGGAATCGCCGGGGAAGTCGTGGTTGAAGTCGCCGCCGCACAGGACGTAATTCCCCTTTTCGTACTCCGCCGCCATATCGGCGAAGAGCATTTCTAACTGTGCCTCGCCCTGGGAGGCGTCGGTGCCGTAGGCCGACAGGTGCGCGTTGATGACGACGAGTTCCTTTCCGTTCTCGACGGGAATCCGCGCGACGCTGTAACAGCGGTCGAGGTCGAGGAACTTCTTGAAGCCGGTGGAAATCGGGAGACTGCGCCGGAGCGCGGAGGAGATGTCGAAGGCGCTCTCGGTAAGTAAGCAGGAGTTGGACGCGCCGTGGGGTTTCCAGAGCGGGTACATGAGGAACGCGGAGTGGTAGTTCACGGCGGCGACGCTGTCGAAGCCGGGGAAAGCGTCATTGAGAATCGCGGCCTCGTCGACGTGGTAACTGCGTGTGGAGTCGGTGTCGACTTCCTGGAAGAGCACGAGGTCGGGGTCGAAGGACAGCGCGGTATCGGCGGAGCCCTCAATACACGCCACGACGCTTTCTTTCGACGCCGCCCAACTGTCTTTTCCGCCGTCCATGAAGAACGTGAACTCGGGCGTATAGGCCCCGAAGCCGACGTTGTACGAGACGGCGGTGTACTCCGTGCCGAGTTGCGCGGGTTGGGCGGCGTCCCCGGCGACGGACAGCTCCTGCAAGTCCGGAATGCGGGAATAGCTCAGGAAAACGTAGCCGACGTAGACGCCCGCGACACAAAGCAGTACCGCCGCGATGACGAGCGGTATCCGCCACCAGCGTTTTTTGTTCATACGCGCCCTCCTTATCATAGTAAAGTCCTGTGCAATCCTTTATACACTTTCGAGGGGTATTTGTCAATAGCAGGCGGAAAAACGCGCGGTAGAAACCGTGTTGACTGGAATCGGCGTAACGAAAAATACCGTGTCAGAATGTTGAAGTACAAGCGAACTCCCCCGGATTTCTCCGGGGGAGCGTTGTTTGCGCGGATTACGCGTACAGTTCCTTGAGCTTGAGGAGGTGCTGATAGCGTTCCATAGCGGTCTTTTCGTTCTTGACGAAGAGGGTCTCGGCGCGGTCGGGGAACTCGCGGGTCAGGCGGCTGTAGCGGGCCTCGTTCATGAGGAACGGGCGGTAGCCTTCCTCCTTGGGTTCCTTGCTGTCGAGGGTGAACTTGTTGGCGTCGGCGGCGGGGTTGAACCGGAAGAGGTTCCAGTAGCCGCACTCGACGGCCTTCTTCATCTCGGACTGGCAGTTGGTCATACCGCCCTTGATGGAGTGCATTTCGCAGGGGGCGTAGCCGATGATGAGGGACGGGCCGGGATAGGCCTCGGCTTCCTGAATGGCCTTCAAAGTCTGGGCCATATTGGCGCCCATGGCGATTTGCGCGACGTAGATATAGCCGTAGGAGATGGCGATTTCGGCGAGGGACTTCTTTTTGATTTCCTTGCCGGCGGCGGCGAACTGCGCGACCTGGCCGATATTGGAGGCCTTGGAGGCCTGTCCGCCGGTGTTGGAGTAGACTTCCGTGTCGAAGACGAAGATATTGACATCGTTGCCGGAGGCGAGGACGTGGTCGAGGCCGCCGTAGCCGATATCGTAGGCCCAGCCGTCGCCGCCGAAAATCCAGAAGGACTTCTTGCGGAGGAACTCCTTCTTTTCGAGGATTTCGGCCACGAGGGAGCAGGCGGAGCAGTCGCAGAACTCGGCACCGCTGGCCTTACGGTCTTGGGCGTGTTTGAGCATTTCGGCGGCCTTCTCCGCGCCGAAGTACTCCTTCCCGGCGTCACTGCCGAAGAACGGGATGGTCTCGTCGAGCGTGGAGATATTCGCCATAAGCGCGGCAATATAGGCGTCGGTGGCGTCGCCGTTCGCGGAGCCGTCCTGATAGGTGTCGAGCCACTTCTGGGCGGCCTCCTTGAGTTCGGGGCGGGTCTGGGGCTGTGCAATCAGGGCCTCGGTCTTGGCTTTGAGGCTGTCGCGGATGGCGTTGTGACCGAGCGACATGCCGAGGCCGTGTTCGGCGTTGTCCTCGAAGAGGGAGTTGCACCAGGCGGGGCCGTGTCCGGCCTTATTGGTGCAGTAGGGGGAAGTCGCGGCGGGGCCGCCCCAGATGGACGAGCACCCGGTGGCGTTGGAAATGAACATGCGGTCGCCGAAGAGTTGCGTAATGAGGCGGGCGTAGGAAGTCTCGGCGCAGCCGGCGCAGGAGCCGGAGAATTCGAGCATGGGCTGGCGGAACTGGCTGCCCTTTACGTTGTTGGTCTGGAGTTCCTTCTTCTCGGAGACCTCCGCGACGCAGTAGTCGAACATGGCCTGCTGGGGCAGTTCGCCCTCCTGGGGCATCATCTTGAGGGCCTTATTGCCCTTCTTGCCCGGGCAGACGCCCACGCACACGCCGCAACCCATACAGTCAAGCGGGCTGACGGTCATGGCGAACTTGTACTCTTTCTTGCCGGTGAAGTCGAGCATTTTGGCACCGTCGGGAGCCTTGGCGGCCTCGTCGGCATTGAGCGCGAACGGGCGGATAGTGGCGTGCGGGCAGACGTAGGCGCACTGGTTGCACTGGATGCAGTTGTCAGGATTCCACGAGGGGACGGTGACGGCTACGCCGCGCTTCTCGTAGGCGGCGGCGCCGAGCTCAAACTGTCCGTCGATGTGCTTGGCGAAGGCGGAGACGGGGAGGCTGTCGCCGTCCATGCGGCCCACGGGGTCGAGGATGTCGTTGACTTGCGCGACGAGTTCGGCCTTGCCCTTGCGCTGTACGTCCTTCTTCTCGTCGACGGCGTTCTTCCAGCTCTCGGGCACGTCGATTTTCTTGAAGGCGGTCGCGCCGGCGTCGATGGCCTTATGGTTCATGTCGACGATGTCCTGGCCCTTTTTGAGGTAGGAATGCGTGGCGGCGTCCTTCATGTACTTGATGGCGTCCTCGGCGGGGAGAACCTTGGCGAGGGCGAAGAAGGCCGACTGCAAAATGGTATTGGTACGCTTGCCCATGCCGATTTCGATGGCGAGGTCGATGGCGTTGATGGTGTAGAGCTGGATGTTGTTGTTGGCGATGTAGCGCTTGGAGGCGGCGTCGAGGTGATGCTCGAGCTCCTCAAAGCTCCACTGGCAGTTGACCAGGAACACGCCGCCGGGCTTGACGTCGCGGACGATGGGGAAGCCCTTGGTGATGTAGCTGGGCACATGGCAGGCCACGAAGTCGGCCTTGTTGATGTAGTACGGGCTCTTGATGGGCTTGTCGCCGAAGCGCAGGTGGCTGATGGTCACGCCGCCGGTCTTCTTGGAGTCGTACTGGAAGTAGGCCTGGACGTACTTGTCGGTGTGGTCGCCGATGATCTTGATGGAGTTCTTGTTGGCGCCGACGGTGCCGTCGCCGCCGAGGCCCCAGAACTTGCAGGAGACGGTGCCCTTGGGGGCCACGTCGGTGAAGTTGGTCTCGTCGAGGCTGAGGTTGGTCACGTCGTCCTGAATGCCGATGGTGAACTCCTGTTTCGGGTTGTCCTTCTTGAGTTCGTCGTAGATGGCGAATACGCTCTGCGGCGGGGTGTCCTTGGAGCCGAGGCCGTAGCGTCCGCCGATGACGGGGATAAAGCGTCCGGCGCGGGCGAGGGCGGAAATCACGTCCATATAGAGGGGTTCGCCGATAGAGCCGGGTTCTTTCGTGCGGTCGAGTACGGCGATTTTCTTGCAGGTCTCGGGGATGGCGGCGAGGAGCTTGTCGGCCTTGAAGGGGCGGTACAGGTGGACTTTGACGAGGCCGACTTTCTCTCCCTGGGCGGTCATGTAGTCGATGACTTCCTCGGCGACGTTGCAGATGGAGCCCATGGCGATAATGACGCGGTCGGCGTCGGGGGCGCCGTAGTAGTTGAAGAGCTGGTAATTGGTGCCGAGCTTCTCGTTGATTTTGCCCATGTACTTTTCGACGATGTCGGGCAGGGCGTCGTAGTAGGGGTTGCAGGCCTCGCGGTGCTGGAAGAAGATGTCGCCGTTCTCGTGGGAGCCGCGCATAGTAGGACGGTCGGAGTTGAGGGCGTGCTTGCGGAAGGCGGCCACGGCGTCCATATCGCACATTTCTTTGAGGTCGTCGTAGTCCCACACGGCGACTTTCTGAATCTCGTGGGAGGTACGGAAGCCGTCGAAGAAGTTGATAAAGGGCACTCTGCCCTCAATGGCGGCGAGGTGGGCGGCGGGGGCCAAGTCCATGATTTCCTGCGGGTCGTTCTCGCAGAGCATGGCGAAGCCGGTCTGGCGGCAGGCCATCACGTCGGAGTGGTCGCCGAAGATGTTGAGGGCGTGGCTGGAGACGGTACGCGCGGAGACGTGGAACACGCACGGCAGGAGCTCGCCCGCGATTTTGTACATGTTGGGAATCATGAGGAGCAGGCCCTGCGAGGCGGTGTAGGTGGTGGTCATGGCGCCTGTGCCGAGGGAGCCGTGGACGGTGCCCGCCGCGCCGGCCTCGGACTGCATTTCGACGACCTTGACGGTTGTGCCGAAGATGTTCTTCTGTCCGGCGGCGGCCCACTGGTCGACGAGGTCGGCCATAGGCGAGGACGGCGTAATGGGATAGATTCCCGCAACTTCCGTAAACGCGTAGCTGACATACGCGGCGGCGTTGTTGCCGTCCATGGATTTGAACTTTCTTGCCATATTGTTACCTCCCTGTTTGTCAGCGGCTGTATTACGGGCCGCTGTCGCCCCCTCACAGGGGCCTTTGCCGTGGTCGGCTATTGATACGGGCAGTATATCACAAAATTTTCGCGTTGTAAACGGAAATTTTCCGCGACTGTTGTAAAAAAGTCCCGCCGCCCGTGCGGGGCCGACGGGACTGCTTTACATGGCCCAGTTTTCAATTAGCAAGCCGGGTACCCGCGCAAATTCCCGGACATTGTTCGTGACAAGCGTCATACCCTCCGCCCGGGCGTGGGCCGCAATCAGGATATCCAGAGGCCCGATAGGGGTTCCGCGCTCCTCCAGAAACGCGCGGATTTTCCCGTATTCCAGCGCGGCGGCGGCGTCAAACGGCAGAACTTCCAGAATGGAAAGCACCCGCGACAACGCCAATTCATTTTTTGCGGGGGACGCGCTCCGCTCCACGCCATGCCGCAACTCAGACAGTGTAATTGAGGAAATAAACAGCCCCTCTCCCATATTGGCTTTCAGGCGGCGCAAGACTTCCGGAGGGCGGTTTTTGATTGCGTAAATGCAAATATTGGTATCCAGCATATAACTCACAGAGATTCCCTCGTTTGCGGCGCGCCCTGTTGCCGTCCGTCCTGAAAGAAATCATCCGTGAAGCCGTTCAGGCCTTCCAGAAACGTTTCCCACGCTTTTTCCTTGGGCGTCAGGAGAATCATGTCGCCTATTTTCTGGATGAAAACCTCGTCGCCGGAAAAGCGGAAGCGTTTGGGAATCCTGACCGCCTGACTGCGTCCGTTTTCAAAGACTTTCGCGGTCTCCATGTAACCACCTCCTCATGTAATATATATCATGATATATGACGCTTGTCAAGGGCGGTTTCACGCCCTCCCCGGCGTGGGGAGGGCGTAACTGTCAGGCGCGGACGGCGCGCTCGTTGCGGAGGGTGAAGCGGCCCACCAAATCCTTGAGTACGCTGGCCTGTCCGGAGAGTTCCTCGCTGGCGGCGGCACTCTGTTCGGCGGTGGCGCTGTTGGTCTGCACGACGCTGGAAATCTGGTCGATACCTGTGCTGACCTGCTGGACATCCTTCGACTGGCTGTCGGTGGCCTGGGAAATGCGCGTCACGGCGTCCATGACCTTCTGTGCGCGTATCACGACTTCTTTCAGCGATTCGTCGGTCTCGACGGAAATCCGGCTGCCCTCGTTGACGGCCTTGACGGTTTCCTCAATGAGCGCGGACGTACTCTTGGAGGCCTCCTGGGATTTCGTGGCGAGGTTGCGCACCTCGTCGGCTACGACGGCGAATCCCTTCCCGGCGGCCCCGGCGCGCGCGGCCTCTACGGCGGCGTTGAGGGCAAGGATATTCGTCTGGAACGCGATATCCTCGATGGTCTTGATAACCTTGCTGATTTCAAGCGACTTTTCCTCGATGGCCTT
This sequence comes from uncultured Oscillibacter sp., assembly GCA_946183175.1. GTDB lineage: Bacteria > Bacillota > Clostridia > Oscillospirales > Oscillospiraceae > Oscillibacter. Next base: position 2,993 of record CAMHBH010000025.1, on the reverse strand, counting down.
CATAGCGCCCATGAGGTCGGCCATATGGCGGGAGCAGATTTCAATCTGGTCGTGGGAAGCCTGGTTGTCTACTTTGGCATTCTGGGCGTGGAGGGCGGTTTCGTCGACGGCGTGGGAAATGCCGCTGATGGTCTGGGCGAGTTCGGAGACGCTGGAGGCCTGCTGGGTGGCACCCTGGGCCATAGCCTGGGCGCTGGCGGAAATCTGCTCGCCGCCGGAGTTGACCTGGTCGGCGGAGAGGTCGATTTGGGCCATAGTTTCGCTGACGGCGCGGCTGAGCTTGGTCATGGCCTCCTGAATGCGGGAGAACGAGCCGAGGTACATGGCCTCGTTGCGGCTTCTGATGTTGAAATTGCCCTCTCCCATGGCCTTCAACTGCATTTCGATGTCGGTGATAATTTCCTTGATGGTGGCGGTGAGGTTGCGCATATTGTCGGCGAGGTGTCCGAGGGCGTCCTTGCCGGTGTAGTGGATGACGGACTCGAAGTCGCCCTTGGATACGGCGAGGGTGACGGCCTGCATTTCGTCGACGGGGGTGGTGATGGTCTTGGCAATCGAGAGGGCGAGGAACACGCTGACGACGCCGCTGATGACAATCATGACCGCGACGGTGACATTGGCGATAGTGGCGGCGGTCTCGCCGGTTTTGACTTTTTCGGTGGCGCGGTTGTCGGCCTCGGTGCCGATGGCGTCGAACATGTCGCGGAGTTCGTTGGCGATGGGCTGGTAAACGTCGCGCAGGTAGGCGTAGCTGTTTTCGAGGTCGCCGCGCTCGGCGTAGACGTAGAGGTTGTTAATCATGGGGGTTGCCTGCTGTACGAGGGTATCGAGGCGGGTCAGGTTGGCCTTGTCGCCGGTATAGGTGTGTTCGAGCGCGTTGATGGCCTCCTGGAAGGTTTGGAACTCCGCGCGCGCCTCGGAGATGTAGTTCGCCGAGAGGACGGGGTCGGATTCGACAGTTGTTTGAAGGAGGTTGGCCCGCAGAGCGCCCAGGGCGCGCTTGCCTTTCCAGGAGTTGACGACGGTCTGGTAGGACGTGTCGTGGAAGTTCTCGAGGGTGTTGCCGACGCGCGAGAGCATGACGGAGGAGACAATCCCGGTGACGAGCATCAGGGCGACGACAATCAGGAATGACACGACCAGTCGGGCCTGAATTTCCAAGTTCTTGAACATTTTACCGCGCTCCTTTTCGCTGTGAAATGGGGTTTCGACTGACTTCGCCCTATTATAGCGTATCCTTTGTGCAAGGTCAATCACGAATTTGAGAAAACGCCCTCCCCGGTTGGGGAGGGTGTTCTATATATGAACACTGTCCGGGAGGGGCCGGAGCGTGATTGTCAGGCGTACGCGGCGGTTAAGGTGGTACCGTCGGAGTGTACGAGGACTTGTGCGGTACGGGTGAGGAAAGTTTCGACGCCGGAAGTCTCCAGAAGTTCTAACGTTTCGGTGTCCTCGGGCTCGTCGTCGGACGACGTAATGAGGGCGTAGCGGGGGGAAGCGGCCTCGACGAGCAGTAACAGGGGTTCATGCCAGCGCCCGTGGTGGGGCATTTTGAGGAAGTCGCAGGTACCGCAGTCGCCGGAGGCGAGAAATTCTTCTAAACGTTCGTCCTCGGCGTCGCCGGTGAACAGGAGGCGGTTCTGTCCGTTCTCCACGGAGATTATCAGGGAGGAGTTGTTGCTTGTGTCGCTGACGTAATTGCTCTTTTTGGGCGGGTTGACGGTGTAGGACACGCCGTCGAGCGTGAACGAGAGGTTTTCGCGGACGGTTTCGGGTTCGATTCCGGCAGTTGTGACGGCCTTGACGTACTTTTCGTATTCCTCGCTGTCCTTGGGGGAATTGCTTTGCAGAATCCGGGACACGGGGAAGTTGTTGATAATCCGTGCCGCGCCGCCGACGTGGTCCTGGTCGAAGTGCGTGATAATCATGCAGTCGAGTTGCCGGATACCGCGTGTTTCAAGTTCGGCCAGGATTGTACGCCCGAAGCCCTTTTCGCCGCAGTCGATTAAGACCGTACTGTTGGGGGTAATGAGCAGGAAGGCGTCGGCCTTGCCGGCCTGGAAGCACACGACGGTCAAATCGGTACCGGAGAGCGTTTCGGTGACGGCGACGGTATCGGCGTCGGAAGCGGATACCGTTTCGGCGGCGTCGGTACCGTCAGCGGTACCGGATACCGTTTCGGCGGCGTCGGTACCGTCAGCGGTACCGGATACCGTTTCGGCGGCGTCACCCCCGGACGCGCTTTCGGCTACGGGCACGGTGCCGCAGGCCGTCAGCAGGAACAGGCACATACTCCACACAGTCGCCGCCAGAAGTAACAACGGGGTTTTCATTTTACAGGGCCTCCTTTTCGGTCACGCGTCCGCAGACAATGTTCAGGTTTCCGTTGCGACAGCGCAGGGCGTCCAGGAATTCTTTGGGCACGCGCGCCCCGCGGAGTACGACTTTGTAGGTCAGCTCGTAGAGGGTGCCCATATTCGTCGTTTTCACGCGGTCGAGTTCCCAGCGCGACGCGTACTGGTCGAGCAGGTCGTCGAAGAGGCCCTCGTAGTCGAGATTCTCGCCGATGGTGATACGCAGCGTCCGCTCATTGGCGCGTCCGGCCCCGAAGCGGAGGGACATCAGCGCGACGCCGTAGAGGGCGATAACGAGGAAGAACACGACGGCGAGGGCGACGTAGCCCATACCTGTTGCGATACCGAGCGTGACGGCGAGGAAGATAAGGCCGATTTCGCGGGCGGTACCGGGGGCGGAGCGGAAGCGTACGAGCCCGAAGGCCCCGGCGACGGCGACGCCCGCGCCGATGTTGCCATTGACGAGCATAATCACGACTTGCACCATGGCGGGGAGTAAGGCGAGGGTGACGGCGAAACTTTGCGAATAGCGGTTTTTGTACATGGAGAGGAGCGCCGCGCCGAGGCCGAGGAGCAGGGAGACAGCGGTACAAATCAGGAACGCGGGGACGGTGATTTCGGTACCGGAGATAATGGAGT
>CAMHBH010000024.1 GCA_946183175.1 uncultured Oscillibacter sp. | reverse complement strand
GTCGCGGGAATCGCCGGGTTCCAGCCGCCGAACGTGTAGCCTTCCTTCGTCGGGTTCGCCGGAGGCGTAATCGTTGCGCCGTAGGCGTCCGTGATAGCCTCAACTGTACTGCCGCCGTCCGTGTCAAACGTTATCGTGTAGGTGTTGGGCGTCCACTGCGCTGTAATCGTGGTATTTTCGGCGGGCATGGTCGCGGGAATCGCCGAGTTCCAGCCGTTGAAGGTGTAGCCCTGCTTCGTCGGAGACGCCGGAGGCGTAATCGTTGCGCCGTAGGCGTCCGTGATAGCCTCGACGGTACTGCCGCCGTCCGTGTCAAACGTTACCGTATAGTGCTTTGGCCTCCATTTTGCCGTAAGCGTGGAATTTCCGGCGGGCATACTCTCCGGAAGCTCCGGATTCCAGCCGTTGAAGGTGTAGCCCTGCTTCGTCGGAGACGCCGGAGGCGTAATCGCCGTGCCGTAGGTGCCTGTGATAGCCCCGACTTCGCTTCCGCCGTCCGTGTTAAAGGTTATCGTATAGCTGTTGAGCGTCCACAAGGCGGTAATGGTACTATCTTCGGCGGGCATAGTCGCGGGAATGTCCCGGCTCCAGCCATTGAAGGTGTAGCCATGTTTCGTCGGGTTCGCCGGAGGCGTAATCGCCACACCGTAGGCGTCCGTGATGGCTTCGACTTCGCTTCCGCCGTCCGTATCGAATGTTATCGTATAGCGGCCCGGCGTCCACAAGGCCGTAATCGTGCTGTTTTCGGCGGGCATGGTATGCGGAATTGCCTGATTCCAGCCTCTGAACGTGTAGCCCTGTTTTGTCGGAGACGGCGGAGGCGTAACCGCCGCGCCGTAGGTGTCCTTAATAGCCCCGACGGTACTGCCGCCGTCCGTGTCAAAGGTTATCGTGTATTGGTTCGGTGTCCACAACGCGGTAATCGTGGTATCTTCGGCGGGCATAGTCTGCGGAACCGTCTGATTCCAGCCGCTGAACGTGTAGCCCGGCTTCGTCGGAGACGCCGGAGGCGTAATCGCCGTGCCGTAGGCGTCCGTGATGGCCTCGACGGTACTGCCGCCGTCCGTGTCAAAGGTAATCGTATAACTGTTGAGCGTCCACTGTGCCGTAATCATGATATTCTCGGCGGGCATGGTCTCGGGAATGTCCCGGTTCCAACCGCCGAACGTGTAATGCTCCTTCGACGGCTCCTCCGGGGGCGTAATCCACGCGCCGTAGATGTCCCGCACGGCCTCGACGGTACTGCCGCCGTCGGTGTCAAAGGTTATCGTGTAGTAATTCGGCGTCCATTTGGCGGTGAAAGCGCGGTTTTCGGCGGGCATAGTCGCCGGGAGTTCCGGCGTCCAGCCGTCGAACCTGTAGCCCGTACAGGTCGGCGTCGCCACGCTCAGCGCCGTCCCGTATTCCTGCGTGACAGGCGCGATTTCCGTACCGCGCCCGGTGTCAAAGGTCAGCGTGTAACGGTTGATTTCCCAGTTGGCTTTCAAAGTCACGTCCGCGGTCGGAAGCGCCGACGGAATCGGGTTGTCCCACCCTGTGAACGTGTAGCCCGTACGTACCGGGTCTTGCGGGGCCGTGACAGGCGTCCCGGCGTCGCCCGTAACCGGCGCGATTGCGCTTCCGCCGTCCGTGTCGAACGTAATCGTCACGTTCCCGGGCGTCATGTACTGCGCCGTCAGGACAATTACGTTTTCGCCGTCGCGAACCGTGCGTAAGTCCGTACTGGAAAAGTCGAACGCGGTGCCGGGACTGTGCAGAGTTCCGGCGCTGTCCAGCCAGCCCGTGAACAGCTTGTAGTCGGGGGGCGTGGGCGCTGTGCCGCTGACAGTCACCGTGCCGCCGAACGGGTACGCCGCGCTGTCGGCAATGGTACCCGTGCCGCCGTTCAGGTCGTACTCGACACGCGCCGCGATATCCACGCTCCATTTCGCCGTCAGCGTCAGCGTGTAGGTATAGTTACGGTAGGGCGCGTCGTAAGTCCCGATTACGTTGCCGTCTGCGTCCCGGTCGCAATAGGCCCGCGAAATCGGGTAGGAGGCGTCCCAGCGTGTGCCGTCGCGGGTATACCAGCCATCCAGCGCGTAGTCCGGGCGCGTCGCCGCGTTCATGGAAGTCATGTCGACGAGTACGCCCACGTCCGCCGCCTCCCAGAAACTCCGGCTTTGTGCCGTGTCCATTACGGCGTCGTCCGCGCCCAAGTCCAGCCGGACGTTGATGTAGTTCGTGACCAGAACCGGGTACACGTCCAGCGCTTGCGCCGGCATCGTCAGCGCGTCCCATGCGATTTGTTTGGCGCTGTCGTAGACTGTCACGCCCGTTTCCGTCGACCAGCCCGCGAACGTGTACAAGTCGGTGTTGGGCAACGTCAGTTCCCCGTAGCCGGACAAGTCCGCGCCGTACAGCACCTGCTCCGTTTGCAGGACTTTCGTCCCGGCGGCGTCGGCGTAGAAGGTCAGGCCGAACGCGTCCCGCGCGTAGTACAGGTACAGCGGCCCGCTCCCGTCCGGTAAGTCGATACTCTCCCCGTTTGCAATCGCCGTCCGCGCGTCCTCGTCGGCGTAGGCCCCGAGACTGTAGGCCGACGCGTGCAGGTGTTCGGAACTGTAGAGTTCCCGTACCCGGTAGGTGCCGCCGCCGGCCGGGCTCACGGACACGGCGTCGGCCCATGTCCCGTCGGCGTTCTGCCTGACGGCGTAGGCCTCCGTATCCCGCCTCCAGCGCGCGGCTATCGTCATATTTTCGGCGGGCATGGTCTCCGGAATCTCCCGGTTCCAGCCGTCGAACGTGTACCCCGCTTTCGTCGGCGACGCCGGGGGCGTGATACGCGCGCCGTAGATATCCGTTACGGCTTCGACCGCGCTTCCGCCGTCCGAATCAAACGTGACCGTATACGAATTGACTGCCCAAACGGCCTTGACGGTCAAATCCCGCGCGGGCATTTTTTCGGGAAGGGCGGGGTCCCAGCCCGTGAAAGAATAGCCAATCAGGACAGGGCTCGCGGGAATGGCGACAGGCGTGTCGAACTCCTGCGTAATGGGCGTGACGGCACTGCCACGCCCGGTGTCAAAGGTAATCGTGTAGCGCTTGGGCGTCCATTGCGCCGTGACGGTCAAATCGTCGTCGGGCATGGCTGCCGGGAGCGCGGGAGACCAGCCCGCAAAATCGTAACCGATTCGCGTGGGGTTTTCGGGCACCGCGACGGGTTCGCCGGGTTCGAGCGTGATGGAGGCTACCCGGCTGCCGCCGCCCGTTTGAAACGTAATCGTGGAATATTCCGGCTCCGGGATGTCCTCATAAAGCGCGGTCATCCACAGCCCCTCTTCGCCGTCCCGCACGGAAAGCCAGTCCTCGCTCGCGTAAATCCCGCTGTCGCCGGGCTGATACAGATTCCCGGCTATATCCAGCCACCCCGCGAACAGCTTGCCTTCGGGCGGCACCGGCGTTTCGGGCACAATCGTCAGCGTGTCGTTCACGACGTAAACGGCCTCGTCGACAATATCGCCCGTTCCGCCGTTGAGGTCATAGAGCACGCTCGACTTTTTTGGCTCTTTCGTCCATTTCGCCGTCAGGGTGAGAATGTAGTAGAAGTTACGGTATTCCGGGTCCTCCAGCATCATGACTTTTCCGTCGGAGTCCCTGTCGCAGTATTGGCCCTCAACCTGCCACGAAGAGTTCCACAGCATACCGTCCTGAGCGCGCCAGCCATCGAGGATATAGCCGGGGCGCGTCGCGGCGTTGATTCGCTCCATGCTAATCAGCGCCCCGGCCCTCTCCCAGAAGTTCCGGTTCCGGACGGCCTCCATGTAGGCGGGCGTCGCCGGGTCGTAGCGACTGCCGTCGTACCACGACTGCGTATTCTGCGCGTCGTACGCGCCGAGGTTCAGGCGGATATTGATTTGGTTTTCGACCCAGACCGGGTAGACGCTGACAGGCTCCTCCGGCATGGTAAAGCTGTTGAAGTCGAGAATTTTGTCCTCGTTGCCCTTGTACTCCGTGACGTTCGGTTCCAGCGACCAGCCCGCGAACGTACGCCGGGCGTCGTTTTCGAGCGCCAGGCCCGCGTAGGCCGACAGGGTCTCCCCGGAGAGTACGTCGTGCTGTTGGGAAACCGTCTCCCCTGCGCTGTCGGCGTAGAACGTCACGGGGTAGGAGCGTATGACTTTCTCGACGGTCAGCGTGCCGCCGACATAGGTAATGTCGTAGTTGTCGGTAACGTCTGTTCCGCTCTTGACGATTCGGGCGTTGCTGGGCGTAACGGTGCCCTGCGTAGTCGGGGTGTCGGTGGGGGTGGAATACAGGGTAACGGCGTCGAGGGTGTGCCCGCTGACCGCGCCCGAAAGCGCCGCTCTGGTTACGGAATCGTCAATCGCGCCGCCCTCCTGAACCGACTGCGCCGCCGCCGTGACGGTCGCCGGACGTTTCGCTATCGTAAAATTCGCGGTGGCCTCCCCGGCGGTATAGTTTCCGGTGGCGTCAATGCGAACCCGCACGGTGTACTCCCCGGCGCTGAGGGGTACCGCGCTGGTATAGGCTTCGTCGTCGGCGGTTCTGGGCTTGTAGCCGATGAGTACAGCGCCGTTTCCGGCGTTGCCGTCGACGACGGGCGTATTGGCGGCGTCGCCGTAAGTCCAGCCGTCGAGCGCGACGGAAGGACGGATTCCGGCGGGCGTGATGGCCCATGTTTTTTCTACCGTCCCGGTATAGTTGCCCGTGCCCGTCACGGATACGGTATACGTCCCGGCATTCGTGGCGGTGTCGCCGGAAAGTTCGTAGTCAGTCCCGGCGGAGAGCGCCCTGTCGCCGTCCGTGACTGTGACGCTGTTCGTCTGCGGGCCGCCGCTGTAGACCGTCGACACGGTGCCCGCCGTCACCATGGCGTCGGTGATAGGCTTCGGCGCAATCGTGACCGCCAGACTTTGCTCGGAGGTGTCCGCGACGCCGTTCTCCCCCGCTACTTTGTAATAGACGGTGTAGCGGCCCGCGTTCGTGGCCGAGGGAAGCGCCGTAGAATACGCGCCGCTGTCGCCGAGCTTATATACCAATGTACCGTTGTCGGCAGTCCCGGCGGTAATGAGTGCCTGCGCCGCGCCGTTGTAGGTCAACGCGTTCGCGGCGGGGGGCGCGAGCAGTTCCGGCGACGGGAGCGCGAGTACCGCTTCCCCGGCGCTGTTGAGCTGTACTTCGTAGTCCGGATTCTCGGAGGCAAAGTCGGAAGTCGTGGCATTCCCGGGAAGTCCGTCCGTCAGGACGACCGGGGCGGTTGCGGTGGGCGTCGCCTCCGTCGTGACGCTAACCGGCGTCGAGAGTTCCAGCGCCCCCGCGACCGTAATCAGCGTGTCCTCTGACAGATACACGTTGCCTGTCCCGCCGCCCGCCGTGTTGTCGCGGAGGTCGAACGCGCCCGACACCGCGAACTCGCCGCCGTAGAGCATGACGCCCCCGCCGACATCCTCGGCCTCGTTGTCGTAAATCCCGCCGCCGCTGAGCGTGAAGGCGTTGACATCGCCCATGTCGGCGGACGCCACGCCGCCGCCGTTGGTGGCGTAGTTGCCGCTTATCGCGCCGCCGCTCATGGTGAAGGCGTTGTAGTTCGCCACGCCGCCGCCGTCGCCGTAGGCCATATTATAAGAGACCGCGCCGCCGTCCATCGTCATGACGCCGCTCTCGTTGTTGAATACGCCGCCGCCAATCATGGCCTCGTTTTCGGCGACCGCGCCGCCGTGCAAAGCGAACCCGCCGTTATTCACCACGCCGCCGCCGTAGGCCGCGTTGTTGCCGGAAATCTGTCCGCCGTTCATGGTGAACGTGCCGCCCTCCGCGACGGCCACGCCGCCGCCGTAGTAGCCCTGATTCCCGGCAATCTGCCCGCCCGAAAGCGTGAAACTGCCGCCGTCGGCGACGAGGACGCCGCCGCCCTCCGCGCCGGAGGCGTAGTTGTTGCCGCCGCGTACGACGCCGCCCCCGGCGCTGTCCTCCAGCGTCAGCGCGCCCTCTACTCTCATGACGTTGCCGTCGCCGGTGGACACGGACAGGTTGCGGTCAATCGTGTGGCCGTTCAAGTCCAGCACGATATTCTTTCCCGCCGCGACGTGCAGGAAACGGTCGTCGCTTTCGGCGATAACCTTTCCGTTGTCGTCGGTGTAGACCGCCGTATAGAATCCGGTCGCCTGTTCGCCGGGGCGCACGAGCTGGATGTTGCGGATTCCGGCGTCAATCGCCGCCTGCAAGGACTTCCAGGGACTTCTCGACGGTTCCGGTTCGACCTCCGAGGCGTCCTTGACGACCTCGGCGTCGCGGACGGAGCCCGCGCCGATACTGAACCAAATCGACTCGCTGTCGCTCTGGTTCATCCACGACAGCGACAGGCCAGAGTCGATACCCTCCACGACTGTTACGACATTGTCGAAAGTCCTGCCGTTGGAGACGACGCTGTCCGTGGTATAGCCGCGCGCGACGGAAGTCATGACATTATGGGTGAAGGCGTGGGCGTCGCGGAAGCGTCCGAGGCAGAACCGGAAGTCGGTGGAGGCGTCGATGTCCTCCAGGTTCACGGCGATGGAGGCGGTGTCGGGCGTCGCGACGCTGAGCGATTCCACGGCCACGAGGGAGATTTGCAACGGGGAGCGGTCGTCGCGTAGAATCGTCTGGAGCGCGGCGTAGTCGCTGTAGTTGCCGAGTATGGCCTTGGAGCCCAACTGCGTGTCCGTCCAGACGCAGAGGGAGTGGTAGCCCTCCTCCATGTTCGGGCCGATGTAGACCCGGTAGGGGTGCTCGTCGCGGAACATGAACAGGCATTCGTCGAGGTGGTAGTCACGCTCCGTGAACATGTTATAGAGAATCTTGTTCGGGGCGGTTTCCGTGCTGGAGTACATGCGCCAGCCGCCCACGCCGTAGGAAGTCTGGAGCATGTAGACGGTTCCGCTTCCCGGGGCTTCGTACTCGCCGAATACGTGACAGCGGCCCTCGTTGGTCAGGTCGCAGGTGTAGGCCGCCTTGCCGTTGCTGAGAAACCAGCGGTTCATCAGGCTCTGATTGCCCCAGTCGTTGCTCCAAATGCGCCCGTGGGCGTCGCCGGTCGCGCTCGACAGAATCGCCTCTACGGGCTTGCTCGTCGCGTCCGCGCCGCCCTTCGACACGGTACAGCGGTACCACGTCCCGCTGTCGGTGCCCGTGACCTTGTACTGCTCGGCGGTCGCGCCGGGGATATCCGCCCAGCCGCTGTCCCTGTCCGGGCTGGACTGCCACTGGTAGGACGCGCCGTCCGCGTCCCGAATCCGGATGTTGAGCGTGAAGCCCGTGGAGTTCATGCCGCTCCCCCACGGGCAGGAATTGTTCTCGAACACGATGCCCGCGCCGCCGCTCTCCGCCGCCGACGCGCGCGGCCCCCAGTCCGTGAACAGGCTGAACGCCATGCAGAGCGCCAGCCATAGGGACAAGATACGCAAGTTTCTTTTCTTCATACGGCTTCCTCCCCCGATATCTTCCGCCCGTCGTAAAAAGTCCTGTTTTGACAGCATATCGCCAAAACAGGAAGGAGACAGTTTTCCGCTTCCTAGCATATCATATCGGCACTGATTGTCAAGCGTGTTCACAGAAAATTTACACATGCCGCTGGTCTTGACAAGCATTTTTTCAAAGGGTATAGTAAACTCGCGGACGGATTTCCGGTTTCCGCCCGCGCCGTGATTCTGTCAGATATGGAGGGATTTTTATGGCAGTCAGACGACGTGTCGCCGCGCTGGTAACGGGCTCTTCCCGCGGAATCGGACGGGCCATCGCGCTGCGTCTCGCGCTGGACGGCTGGCCGGTGTGCGTGAACTGGCACGAGCGCCGCGACGCCGGGGAAAGCCTGGTTCGGGAAATCCGGGCGCGCGGCGGGGAGGCCATCGCAATCGGCGCGGACGTGGCGGACATGGACGCCGTGTCGCACATGGTTCACGAGGCGGAAGCGCGCTTAGGCCCCGTAGAGTTACTGGTCAACAACGCAGGGGTCGCGGGGCAGTGCCTGTTCCAGGACATCACCGACGAGCTGTGGAACCGCTACTTTGCGGTGAATCTGGGCGGGGCCCGGAACGCTATCCGCGCCGTACTGCCGCGTATGCTACACGAGAAGCGCGGCTGTATCCTGAACATCTCCTCGATTTGGGGCCTCCGGGGCGCAAGCTGTGAGACCGCCTACGCCTGCACGAAGGCGGCGCTCATCGCGCTGACGCGTTCCCTTGCGCTGGAGCTCGCGACGTCGGGAATCCGCGTCAACTGTATTGCCCCCGGCGTTATCGACACCGACATGGTACAGGTCCTCGGCGCGGAGACCCTCCGCGACCTCGCCGCGCAGACGCCGTTAGGACGGCTGGGTACCCCGGAGGATATCGCGCAGGCCGCCGCGTTTCTGTGCTCGGAGGACGCGTCTTTCGTGACCGGACAGGTGCTGACCGCCGACGGCGGCTTTATTATATAAGGAGGTGCAGACGTTGCGTGTGCTGGTCGTGGAAGATGAAGCGCGCCTCGCCGCCACTCTCAAGGATATGCTGGAAATGGACGGTTATACTGTGGACGTGTGCAACGACGGGGAGAGCGGGCTTGACGAGGCCCTGTCGGGTATTTACGACGTGTGCGTCTTAGACGTAATGCTCCCGAAACTGGACGGCTTCGCCGTATTGCAACGCCTCCGGGAGGCGAAAAGCGGCCTCCCGGTACTGTTGCTGACGGCGCGCTCGGAAGTGTCCGACCGCGTGCGGGGCCTCGACAGCGGGGCCGACTACTACCTGACAAAGCCCTTCGAGCCGAAAGAACTGCTTGCGTGTCTGCGGGCCCTGACGCGCCGTCAACCCGAATTGCGCGAAACGGGCGTGATGGAGTACGGCGACCTCCGGCTGGAAAAGAACGGCTTCCTGTTGCACTGCGGGGAACGGAGTCTCCGGCTGAGCAAGAAGGAATACGACCTGATGGAGCTTTTCATGCTCAACCGCGACGTGGTGCTGACGAAGGAAAACATCCTGCTGAAAATCTGGGGCTACGAGAGCGGCGACGAGAACAGCGTGGAGGTGTACATTTCCTTTCTGCGGCGGAAGCTGTCGCATTTGCGCTCGGGGGTTCGTATCCGCACGATACGCATGGCGGGGTACTGTCTGGAAAAGGAGTAGCGTATGCTTCGGAAACTGCGCTTGAAATTTGTCGCGCTGTCGCTGTCGCTGGTGACGATTGTACTGGCGGTGGTGGCGTGCGCCGCCGTGGTGTCGGCGCGGGAGAATCTGGAACGTATCAGCGAGGACGTTTTGCGGCGCGCCATGAAGGGCGGAACCGTTTCCGAAATGGGCGGGCGGCCCGTGTCCCTGCCCTGCTTCGCGGTCAACATCTTCAGCAACGGCGGAATTTATATCACCAACGGAACTTACGCCGAACTGTCGCTGCAGGGCACGGAGCGCCTGACGGACATCGTCAACGCCTGCATGGAGCAGCCCGAAAACAAGGGCAAACTGTCCGGGTACGGCCTGCGCTATCTCCGGCGGGGCAACGGCTGGTATACGCGTATCGCGTTCGTGGACATGTCCATGGAGGTGGAGACGCTCCGGCAAATCGTGCGGTCGCAGTTCGTGATTGTGCTCTTCGCGCTGATACCCCTGCTGGGGATATCGGTTGTGTTGTCGCACTGGGCGGTTGCCCCGGTGGAGAGGGCGTGGAGACAGCAGCGGCAGTTCCTGTCGGACGCGTCGCACGAGTTGAAGACGCCGCTGACGGTGATTCTGTCGAACGCGGAACTGCTGGACGCGTCGGGACTTGCGGAGCGCCCGCAACGCTGGGCCGGGAATATCCGCGCGGAGGCGGGGCGTATGAAAACGCTGGTCGAGGAAATGCTGACATTGGCGCGCGCCGACAGCGAGGCCCCGTCGGCGATTTGCGAGGAGGTGTCGCTGTCGGACACGGCGCTGGACTGCGCGCTGTCGTTTGAACCGGTGGCCTTCGAGGCCGGAAAGCCCCTGCAATACGAAATCGCGCCGGAGGTCACGGTCAGCGGCGACGCCGAAAAGTTACGGCGGCTGATAGCGGTCTTTCTCGACAACGCCCTCAAGTACGGCGCGGACGGCGGCGCGGTGTCCCTGACGCTGGAGAAGTCCGAACGCCATGCGAAATTGACCGTCAGCAATCCCGGCGCGCCGATTCCGCCGAAAACGCTCTCCCACGTCTTTGAGCGCTTCTACCGCGGCGACGCCTCGCGCGGGGAATCGTCCGGCTTCGGACTTGGACTGAGTATCGCCGCCGCCATCGCGAAAGAACATAAGGCGGTTATCCGCGCGGAGAGCGACGAGACTTCCACCCGCTTTTTCGTCGTACTTCCGCTCTCCCGCCGGGCTCCTGCGGAACGAAAAAAAGAACCGGGTATGTGACCCGGTTCCCGTGCCTGTATGTTAGCGGTCTCCTGTGCTTACGCAAGGCCCGCGCCCCGCCGTTTCCGGCCCTAGCGTTGCCTTATGGTTTGCGCGAAATCCCGGACGGCGGGGACGGCGCGCTTTTCGCCGTCCGATAACGCATTCCAAACGCGGCTGAAACGGCCCGCGCGGCGTCCAAGCGGGTTAGAGTAGCCTTATCGCTCGCGCCGCTCGTGAGTTTCGGGGTTAGCGTCCCCTTACGACTGGGGTGGAGGCGGCACAGCGGAGCATTCGGAACAGTCGCCGCACGGAAACTTTCTCGGGTGTCCCCGTGCCGTCCTTTCGCGGTACGGAAAATCAGTATTCGATTTTCCCGTCGTGGGCCCCGTTGATAACGTAGTAGGCGGCGCGCTCCTCGGGTTTGACGTACAGCTTGCACTCGATGATTTTCGCGCGCTTCTTCTCCTTGCGGAAATTGGCGATGGCGGCGTCAATGAGGTCGTTAATCACGGCTTCCGAGCCCTCGTACTGCACATAAACCTCGGGTTTCATGCTGTCGGCCTGGGCCTTGCGTTCCTCGCGCTTACGCTTCGCCTCGGCCTTTTCTTCCTCCGTCATTTTACGGCGCGGCTTGCGCTGCTTCTTTTCGGGAACCGCTTCCGGCATGATTTCCTGTCCTTCCATGGTGATGTCGTCTGCCATAATAATACCCTCCTAGTAAAAATAGATTGCCGCGTGTCCGGTATGAGGGTATTATAATAGCTTACGATGAAAAACGCAATAGGGTAATCTGAAATTCTTGAACTTTTTTTCGTTTTTTCCTCCGATTTTTTTGTCGGACTTCGCGCGCGGACGGGCGGAGCTTTTTTCGGGACTGTTTTAGGCTTGCGCAAGGCCAACTTCGGGCCGGAAAAGTGCCCTTTCACAGTCTTATGACAAGTCGCTTTTCCGGAACCGGGGCGTTGCGCGTACAGTACGCCCGAAACGCCCTTGTGATAATCCGCAAAACGGGCAGTCATAAGCGATATGACAGAATATGACAGTATCGCGCGGGATATTGACGGCGGCGCAAACCTTCACATATATGGTATAAGGACTTGACGGCATTCCGACCGGAACCGTAAGGGCGCGTGACATTCTTCACGGGCGCGGAGAGATATTCGCTTTTTTTACAAAATATGTTATAACATTTGTAGCAGTTCATAAACGTGCTTTTGAAACCTCCGAATTGATTGACAAAATTGTGCATTTGTAATATGATAGCCGTACTCAAGCTCCCCGGTTCAAAAGCGCGCCGTGTCTGTCAGAGAGAAGCGCCGATACGGCGGCGGGACTATAACCGCGTGACTGGACTTTGTTCCGGGCGAGCCTGTTTGGCGGGAGGAATCCGAATGGTAAGTGAAACACTACGCAACGCGCGCGAATTTGAGGCGACTTATCAACCGACTGTCCCCGAATCGGAACGCGCGGTCTTTCATGCCACGCCGGCCATCGGCTGGATGAACGACCCCAACGGCTTTTCCTTTTACCGGGGAGCGTACCATTTGTTTTACCAGTACCACCCCTATTCGACGAAGTGGGGGCCCATGCACTGGGGACACCTGACGACAAAAGATTTCATCCGCTGGGAACACCTCCCGGCGGCGCTGGCCCCCGATTCCGACTACGACCTCGACGGGTGCTGGTCTGGCGGCGCGGTCGAACTCCCCGACGGGCGTCAGCTCTTAATGTACACCGGGCGCAGGGCGCGCGGAGAGCAGGAGCTATACTACCAGAGGCAGTGTCTGGCCGTCGGCGACGGGCGCGACTACGAGAAGTACGCCGGGAATCCGGTACTGACGGCGCAGGACCTCCCGGCGGGCTGTTCGCCGTTCGACTTCCGCGACCCGAAAATCTGGCGCGAGCCGGACGGGAGCTATCGCGCGGTGACGGTCACGCGCGCCGAGGACGGAAGCGGCGCGGTGTTGCTCTTCGAGAGCCGCGACGGCTTCGCCTGGGCGTTCAGGAGCGTACTGGAACGCTGTCAGAACCAGTACGGGAAAATGTGGGAGTGCCCGGACTTCTTCCCGCTGGACGGAAAGCATGTGCTTTTGGTCAGCCCCATGGAAATGCGGCCTCTGGGCTTACAGTTCCACGCGGGTTACGGGGCTATCTACTTCATAGGCCGCTATGACCCGGAGAGCGGCGCGTTTTCGCGGGAGAACGTCCAATCCATCGACTACGGCCTGGACTTCTACGCGACGCAGACCCTGGAAACCCCGGACGGACGCCGTGTCATGGTCGCCTGGATGCAGAACTGGGCAACCATGAACTGTCACCCGGAGGACGCGCATTACCACGGCGAAATGACGATACCGAGGGAATTGTCCATCCGCGGCGGCTGCCTCGTACAGAACCCCGTGCGGGAGTTGGAGCGCTACCGTACGGAGCCCGTCCTGTACCGGAATGTCCTGGTGACGGAGGAGGTCAGCCTGGAGGGCGTCCGGGGGCGCGTGCTGGATATGATACTCTCCGTTCGCCCGGCTTTTGAGAAGGGCTACCGCGAGTTCAAGGTACGCGTGGCCAAGGACGGCGAACGCGAGACAAGCGTGTGCTATAAGCCCGACAGCGGCGTAATTCAAATTGACCGCAGTCGTTGCGGCGCGCCCTACGACATCGTGCATACGCGGACTTTCGCCGTCCGGGAGCGCAACGGCGAATTGAAACTCCGCCTCGTGATGGACAGGCACAGTCTGGAACTGTTCGTAAACGACGGCGAACAGGCGGCGTCGCTGTTGCTCCACACGCCCGACTCCGCCGACTGTATCAGCTTTGAGGCGGACGGGGGCGCGGTGTTGATGGATGTCGAGAAATACGGCCTTACGGTGTCGTAATTCTCTTGTCCATATTGATTGTGAGGAAAGGAGAACGTGAAAGTATGAAGCAGATATTTCACAAGCGGCTTACGGCGCTGTGCCTCTCGCTTCTCATACTTCTGTCCTGCGCCGCGCCTTACGGGTTCGCGGCGGAGACGGACGGCACCGGGGCGGAAGCGGTCGCGGAGATTTCCGCCGACGCGGCGGAGGCGGCTACCGAAGCGGTAGCGGACGCGCCGGACGTAGAAGCGGAAGTTGACGTAGCGGACGCCGTAGCGGTATCAGGCGAGGCGGCGGTAGAGGAGGAGCCTGACGCGACAGACGCCGTAGCGCCGGACACAGAAGCGGTAGCGGACGCGCCGGACGTAGCTACCGGGGACGCCGTAGCGGTATCGGACACGGCGGCGGTAGAGGAGGAGCCTGACGCGGCGGAAGCGGAAGACGCCGTTGCCACCCTGTCCGACGTGGTCACAGGCCTGACCGACTTCAGCTCGTTTAATCACCCGGACCTGGTGTCCATTGACACGGCGGCCCATACGGTCACGCTGTCCCACACGGGCGGCGACCATTTCGTCGTGTACAACGGCCTCGACCATGTCGTCAACTCGTTCGTCTGGGAGGCGGACGTAGATTTCCAGCAGGGCGTAGAAATCAAATCCGCCGCGTTGCTGTTCGGTTTCAAGTCCAAGGTGGCCCCCAACGGCTACTGGTACGGCGCGAACCTCGACAGCACCCGCCTGAATAACCCGGACGCCTTCCGCGTATTCGGGCCCAACATCGACATCGGCGGGCGCGCCGACGGCGTGGACATCAACCGTACCCTGCACCTGAAAATCGACGTACACTCCAACGGCGCGTTTACGTACTACTACGGCAACGCGGGCGCGGAGGCGAGAACTGTCACCGGGACTATCGGCAGTTGGCGGGGCGGCTATATCGGCCTTCTGACGTGGGAATCCGGCGCGACGTTCTCCAATATCGCCTTTGAGGAGCGCGACGAACCCATTGTAGTACCGGACTTCGGAACGGTTACGACAACCGGCGGATTCCAATATAACAACAATATCGCAAACGCGACGTTGTCCGACTTGCGCACGCAGGGCGGCACCTGGGAAGCCCGCGCGAACGGCCTCTACAGTAACGCCGTCGACAGGGGCGACGCCTTCCTGTATTCGCAGACCACCGGCGGCAATTTCGTCTACTCCACGGACGTGACATTCCTCCGGGAGCAGGGCGCGGCAACCCTGATTTTCCGTAACGCCGACCCCAACGGACACGATGAGTGCTACGCGGCGAATATCGACGGCGGCTCAAAACGCTGTAAACTCTGGCGCTGGCAGGAGGGCATGGACAACCAGCTCTTCGGCGAGGTACAGTTTAACGGGAGCGCCGCGAACAACGTCTACACGCTGACCGTCGTCGCCATTGATACGTGGCTTTCGTTCTACGTCAACGGCGAGCTGATTGGCAGTACCGGGGACTACTACAAGCTCGGCGGCGCGGACTGGGGGCAGGATACCTACATCAGTTCGGGCACCTTCGGCCTGCTCAACTGGAACGGCGAAATGATATTCCAGAATACCACGTACACGCCGATTGAGGGTACCTTCAATCCGCTGCTCTCCGACATTACGGTAACCTCCTCCGGCACGGTGGAGCAAAAAGGACAGTTTGTCTCTACGGAGCCGATTACCATCCAGTACGTCAAGAACAACGCCGACACGGTGAATATCGCCGCGACGCCCGTCGGCGAAAACACGAATATCAGGGTATGCGGCCCGGACGGGACGGAGTACCCCAACGGCAGGAATATTCCGGTAGCGGTCGGCGCGAATTACATCGCCGTACAGAGTTCCGTCACGAACGCCGACGGCACGACCGCCACTGTGACGTACCGCGTCAACGTACACCGCAGGCAGGCCGACGCGCTCTATTATAACGAACCTTATCGCGGACAGTACCACTATTCCGTAAAGGACGGCTGGGCCAACGACCCCAACGGAATGGTCTACTTTAACGGGACGTATCACTTCTTCTACCAGTTCTACGACGACATCGAGTGGGGCCCCATGCACTGGATGCACGTCACAAGCCCGGACTTGATTCACTGGACGGAACAGCCCATGGCCTTCTATCCGGACGCCAACGGTTCTATGTTCTCGGGCTGTATCGTCGCCGACGTGAACAATACCTCCGGGCTGTTCAGCGGGAGCGGCGGCGGACTGGTCGCACTGATTACCGCCAACGGCAACGGACAGCGTATCAAAGTCGCCTACAGCACCGACGAGGGCCGGACGTGGACGAAAGTCAACAATATCGCGGCGGACTGGTCGCACGACCCCCTCTACAGCCGCGACTTCCGCGACCCGAAAGTGTTCCGCTGGGAAAACAAGTGGTTCATGGTTCTGGCGGGCGGCCCGCTCCGCATTTACTCCTCCGACAACCTGCTGGAATGGCAGTGCGAATCGACCTACGCGAACCTCCACACGGAGTGTCCGGACCTGTACCCGCTCCGCGCTGACGACGGCGTCATCAAGTGGGTACTGTCCAGGGGCGGCAGGACGTACAAAGTCGGCGACTTGCGGCAGGTCGGCGGAAAGTGGACGTTCGTCCCCGACGCCCCCTACGCCAACGAGCCCGACAACGGAATCATGAACTTCGGCAGGGACTCCTACGCCGCCATGACCTACTACGTGCAGGATTTCGGCACCGCCGCGAATCCCACGCTCCCGGACATCATCGAAATCAACTGGATGAACACCTGGGACGACTACTGCCGCGACGTTGCGCGGAAAGTCGGGCAGAAGTTCAACGGGACGTTTAACCTGAACCTCCGGCTGGGACTGAAAAACGACGGCGGGAAGTACGTCCTGACGCAGACGCCGATACAGGCCTATGAAACGCTCCGGGGAACGCCCACGGTCTCCCTGACGGGCGCGGCGGTCACGGCGAACAATACCCTGCTGTCGGGCTTCTCCGGCGACTGCTACGAAATCGTGTCGAAATTCTACCCCGGCACGGCGACGAGCGTCGGCTTTGATTTGCGCGTCGGCAACGGCGAAAAGACCTCCGTCCGCTACAACGTCGCGGAAGAGCGCCTGAGCATTGACCGCAGTCAGTCCGGCATTCTCATCAGCAATCTGTTCGGACAGGTCAACAGTCAGGCCGTGGCGCGCAACGCCGACGGAAGCGTAGACTTGCGCGTGTTCGTCGACCGCTCCAGCGTGGAGGTCTTCACGAAAGATTACACCGTAGCGGGCGCGAACCAGATTTTCCCGGGTATCTCCAGCCGCGGGGCGGCTGTCGTGGCGGAGGGCGGAGACGCGACCGCCGACATCACAATCTACCCCATGAGCGGCACCTGGACAGAGAGAATCGACAGCACTACCCCCATTGAGCTCGTCTCCAACAGCCGCGATAACACGCGGGTCAATGTCGGCGACACGCTGAATTTCCGCGCGACGCTGGTACCCGTCAGCGCCCCGCAGAATATCAACTGGACTGTCAGCGACAACAGCGTGCTTTCCGTAAACGGGAGCGCGACCGGGAACGATTTCAGCGCAATCGTGTTAAGGCCGGGAGACGTGACTGTTACCGCCGCTTCCGCCGTCAATCCGGCCCTGATGAAAACTTTCTCCGTCCATTCGAGCATCAACAACTTTGACACGAACATTCCCTCGTTCACGGTCAACGGCGGAGAGTGGACTATCGACGACCAGACGCTGAGCGTCGAGAACCACTCCGCGAACCAGTTCTATATGTCCTCGGCGGCGGTGGGCCTCCGCGAGTTCACGCTGGAAACCAACATCCGCTTTACGCGCGGCGCTATCAACATCTTCTTCGCCGCCGCGGGCGTCGACCCGTTCAACCCGCAGGCCTACGCGGTGCAGTTCAATGACAGCACTTCGTTCCGCCTGTTCCGCTTCGGCGGCGACGACATCACGCCTCCCACGGATATGGGCCAGCGGGTCAATGACGGACAGTTCCACAATGTCAAAATCCGCAAGACCGCCAACAGCGTCACCGTTTCGGTCGACAACGTGGAGAAGCTGAATTACACCTTCGATTCTGTCGAAAACTTCTTCAATGACGGCGCGTTTGTCGGTATCGGCCTGTGGGACGGCGCTCTGGACGTGCAGACCTTCCGCGTGACGGAAAACGCGTCCAACCCGACCCCGGGCGGCAACGGCGGCAATACGCCCAGTAACCCGGACGGCAACGGCGGCAATACGTCCGGCAGAAAGAGCGGTTGTTACGTGGCCACCTCGGTCTACGGCTCCTACGACTGCCCGCAGGTTTGGACGCTCCGCAGATTCCGCGACAACGTCCTCGCCGAAACCTGGTACGGCCGCCTGTTCATCAAGCTGTACTACGCCGTCAGCCCCACGGCGGTGCGCCTCTTCGGCGACGCCGACTGGTTCCAGTCCTTCTTCCGCGACAGGCTCGACGATATGGTCGCTGACCTCCAGGCCGACGGCTTCGAGGCTACCCCCTACGACGATATCGCCTGGTAATCCCGTAGTGCAACCGCGCAAAGCATAATAAAACACTCCGGCGTGAGGATTTCCCCGCGCCGGAGTGTTCGCGTATGGGGCCTCATGTCCGGGAAACAGTGCCGGGTTTTAATCCCTCATGCCGCCGCGAAAGCATAAGCGTATTGTAACGGATTAGAAGATTTTCCTTGCCAAAAGCCTTTACAAACCGGAACAGGGCGGCTATAATGACCGCAATCAGAAACCCGCTCCCCGCGTGAAACACAAAGGAGGCCATGCTATGAACCGGAAAAACCGCGTCATGCACACCGCTATGACGGTACTTATCTCGGCGGCCATGGGCGTCGTCGCCTCGTGGCTGATACTCGGAAGCAATCCGCAAGCGGCGGCCTCCACGCCCGCCCCCATGATGTACGCCTGCAACATTGTCCTGTCGGTCGTCCTCGGAATCGTCAGCGCGGCGGTACTCCCCTTCGGGAAATGGGGGCGCGGCCTCGCGAATAGGGCCCACGCCAAACCGCCCGGCCTCGCGTTTAACCTCCTCCATTCGATTCCGCTCGCCGCGGGAAACACGGTCTTTATCAGTCTGGTACTCAGTTTCGTAGGCGCATTTATGGCGCGCCGTGGCGCTCCGGCGGAAGCCGTCGCCCATATGCCGCCCCTGCTTAGTATGTGGCTCGGCTCGTGGGCCAAATTACTCGCCCCTACGCTTTGCGTGAGCTATCTGCTGTCGGTGCTTCTCTCGCCCGTGGTGGCGAAACTGCTGGGCCCGGGCGGGCCTCCTGAGCGAATCCAGAAAGGAAGGGAATCATGAAGCGGACGATTTACGCGGGCACCTACGCGGAAAACGGCAGTGAGGGCCTGTACGCATTCGACTTCGACGCGGGGGAACTGTCTCCCGCGCGGCTGTTCTCCCCGGTACGGAACAGCAAATACCTGACCGTCACGGAGGACGGCGTTGTGACCGTGTGCGATTTCGTGGAGGGTTCCGGCGCGGCGCTGGTCGACTTTCAGGGGAACGTCGTCAGTCAGGCGGCGTTCGAGGGCTGTACTTCCTGCTTCGTCACGGCGGCGGGCGGCGTCGTCTACACCGCCAATTACCACGAGGGCACGGTGTCCAGACTGTCGCTCCGCGGACACGCTTTGCAGTATCTGGACACCGTAGCCATCCGGAACAAAGCCGGGTGTCATCAGGTATTGCACTGGCAAGACCGCATTCTGGTACCCTGCCTGTTTCTGGACGAGGTTCGGCTGTTCGACGGTGATATGAATCCGGTCGGGGCGATTCCGTTTCCCGCCGGGACTGGCCCCCGGCACGGCGTCTTTTCCGCAGACGGTACGAGACTGTATCTGGTCTCGGAGTTGAGCAACGAACTGTTTGTGATTTCTACGGGCGACTGGGCGATACAGTCCTGTATCTCCATTCTCCCCGGTGGGCTGACACACCAAAAAGATACGGCGGCTGTCCGTCTCAGTCAGGACGGGCGTTTCTTCTACGTGTCTACGCGCACGATGGACTTGCTTTCCGTCGTGGAATTGCAAGGCGACACCCCGCGCCTTATCCAAACGGTTCCGTGCGGCGGACAGCACCCGCGCGACTTCATCCTCGTCGGCGACTGGTTCCTCGTGGCGAACCGCCTTACCAACTCCGTGGTTTCGTTCGCCCGGAACGCCGACGGGACAATCGGCGCACAAGGGGGCGAAATCAGCGTCCCGGGCGTCGTGTGTCTGGGCGTCCGGTAAGTGAGACCAATTCCGCAAATGTCCCTCCGCGGCTTTACGCCGTGCGGGGCCTTTGGCAAAACGAGCCTCCCCCGTGGCAACCGGGAGAGGCTTTGCATTTTAGATTCAGCGCAAAATAATGGCGTCGCGCTCCGGCCCCACCGACACGTAGTCAATCGGACACCCGAGGCGTTCTTCCAGATACTCCACGTACGCGCGGGCGGCGGCGGGCAAATCCTCCCACTTCCGCACGCCGGAAATGTCGCAGTGCCAGCCGTCCAGATACTCCGTCACGGGTTCAGCGTCGGGGAGCGCCGCCGGGAATGGGAAGTCGTCAGTCTCCGCGCCGTGCAGGCGGTAGCGCACACAGACAGGTATCCGTTCCAGATAGCTCAGCACGTCGAGTTTCGTCAGGGCGATGGACGTGGCCCCCTGTACCTGTATGCCGTAGCGGGTGGCCACGAGGTCTACGGGCCCGACGCGCCGCGGACGCCCCGTCTTCGCGCCGTACTCCGCGCCCTCTTTGCGGAGCCGTTCGGCCTCCTCGCCGAACCATTCGCAGGTGAACGGCCCCTCCCCGACACAGGTCGAGTAGGCCTTCACCACGCCGATGACTTTGTCGATTTTCATGGACGGCAGCCCGGCCCCGACGGGCGCGTAGGCCGCGACGGGGTTCGAGGAGGTCGTGTAGGGATAGATTCCGTAGTCGAGGTCGCGCAGGGAGCCAAGCTGGGCCTCAAAGAGAATGCGGCGGTTCTCCGCCACGGCCTGACGGAAGAATTTCCCGGTGTCGCAGAGGTACGGACAGAGCTTCTCGCCCCACGCGGAGACCCATTCGTCCAACTGCTCCATGGTGTAGCCCTCCGCGCCGTAGACGCGGCGCAGAATCAGGTTCTTCCACTCCAGAA
>CAMHBH010000023.1 GCA_946183175.1 uncultured Oscillibacter sp. | reverse complement strand
TTCGACGCCCGCCGCGCCGAACACTGGGTGACGCAATTCGACTGAGAGGCGGCGCGTATGCAGACGGTAGCCGAACTTTCCAAAAAGACCGGAATCAAGGAACGCGTCCTCCTGGAAATCCGGACGTTCGCGGCGCGCTACGGCGTCGAAAAGGTGATTCTCTTCGGCTCGCGGGCGCGCGGCGACTTCCGCGAACGGAGCGACATCGACCTCGCCTTTACGGGCGGCGACGGCGCGCGCTTCTCCCTCGACGTGGAGGAGGAGACCTGGACGCTGTTAATGTTCGACATCGTGAACCTCGACAAGCCGGTACAGCCCGAATTACTGGATTCCATCCGGCGCGAGGGAATCGTAATTTATGACGCGGAGGATGAGATTATGAATCTCGAACGGGTACGCGACAACTTACGCGCGCGGGGCTTCCGCGCGGAGATTTTCGACGACGGGAAAGCCGTGTCGGAGTATCTGAACGCCGCGGTTGACGGGACTGCCGTCGGATTCGGCGGCTCCGTGACGCTCAAAGAACTGGGCCTCTACGACACCCTCAGCGCCCATAACGACGTACACTGGCACTGGGCCGGGGGCGCGGAGGAACGCGACCGGGCTATGAATACGGAAGTTTACCTCTCGTCGGTCAACGCCATGACGGAGGGCGGCGAACTGCTCAACATCGACGGCACGGGCAACCGCGTCGCCGCGACGCTCTACGGACACAAGCGCGTCTACTTCGTCGTGGGGCAGAACAAAATCGCCCCCGACTACGAACAGGCCCTGTGGCGCGCGCGGAATATCGCCGCTCCCAAAAACGCGCAACGCTTAGGGATGAAAACGCCGTGCGCGCTACTCGCCGACCACTGCTATGACTGCCGCTCTCCGGAGCGAATCTGCCGGGGGCTGGTCGTCCTGTGGGGGCCGATGATGGGCACCGAAACGGAAGTCCTGCTCGTGCGCGAAAACCTCGGCCTGTAGTAAGAATTTGACGCTTGACAAAAACCTGGTTTCAACATATAATAGCTTTGGTGGGTAAACCCACTTTTGAAATATGGGTAAAGGAGATGTGAATTATGGGTACTTATGTACGCGAATACGACGCGAAGCTGGACAGCAGAAATCGGATTACCTTACGGCGTGCGAAGTATCCCTTTTTCCATGTGCGCGAATACGAAGACGGGCGGATTTTGCTGGAACCGCGAGAATTGACGGAACCTTTCCGGATTTCCCCGGAAGACCTTCAGGCACTGGACAAAGCGATAGAGGAAATGAACAACGGCTATGAGCCGCAGGTCTTTGACCTCTCCGCATGGTAAACGCCTGTTCTTTCACTAAGGAATAGCAGTCGCGCTCCGCAGTCCGGGAAGATGTAACGCATAAACAGAAATTCCAAATTTTGAGAGAGTGTTCCGAACAGAGGCCAAGGATTCCAAATAGACGCTGAGGATTCCGTAATCGGAACAATTGCGCTGAAATACCGCTCTAAGGATTGTTTGGCGGATTTCAATACACTCACTGAAAATCTCGAAATTGGGAGGAGCATTTATGTACATCATCAAGCGGGCGAAAGAAGTGGCTGAGATTCTCGACGCGCTGGGTCGGAATGTTCGGGAGGGGAACGCGAACGCTGACGAGCAAAAGCTGTACAAAAAACTCAAGAAAACCTTGGGACTTCTGGCGGAAAATCCGAGGCATCCCGGATTGGCTTCCCATAAAATTCACGGCTTGAGTGCCCGCTATCACTGTGACATTTGGGAAAGTTATGTGGAAAACCACACGCCCGGAGCAATGCGCGTTTTCTGGCGCTATGGGCCAGGAGCAAACGTGATTACGCTCTTGCAACTGGAACGACACCCGGAAAACGCGCTTCCTTATCAGCAAGTAGCTTTGAAAATGAAGCGGGAAGAAGCGGATAAGCGTCCCTAAGCGGCAGAGTAGAGCCGCCGCGTCGAAAAGCCGGAGAGCGACATTGCTCCCCGGCTTTTATGCAACAAAACTTCAATAAGGAGTGAAAACAGAATGAAGGAACGTGAAACCTTCGGGTCACGTCTGGGCTTCCTGCTGGTAAGCGCCGGATGTGCAATCGGAATCGGGAACGTGTGGCGCTTCCCGTATGTCACGGGCGCGGACGGCGGCGGCGTGTTCGTGCTGTTCTACCTGCTGTTCCTGCTCGTCATGGGCATTCCCGTCTTGACGATGGAGTTCGCCGTGGGACGCGCAAGCCGGAAAAGCGCCCTCCCGGCCTTTCAGGCCCTCGAACCCCCCGGAACAAAGTGGCATATTCACGGCTGGGTCTGCTTCGCGGGCTGTACCCTGCTCATGATGTACTACACGACCGTCTCCGGCTGGATGCTCGGCTACTTCGTCAAGTTCGCGGGCGGCGCATTCTCCCTGCTCAACCCCGCCGACGCCGACGCTATCTTTGAGAATATGCTTGCCTCCCCCGGGGAAATGACTCTCTGGATGGCGATTACGGTCATAGGGGGCTTTCTGGTGTGCAGTTTCGGCCTCCGGAACGGTATCGAGCGCGTGACGCAGTGGATGATGGTCGGCCTGCTGGCCC
Source organism: uncultured Oscillibacter sp. (assembly GCA_946183175.1). GTDB lineage: Bacteria > Bacillota > Clostridia > Oscillospirales > Oscillospiraceae > Oscillibacter. The sequence continues at coordinate 18,286 of CAMHBH010000023.1, read as the reverse complement.
TGATTGTCATTCTCGCCGTGCGCGGGCTGACGCTCCCCGGCGGTATGGACGGCGTCCGGTTCTACCTGCTCCCGTCGATGGAGCGCGCCCGGGAAGTCGGACTGTTCCACGTCATCACCGACGCGATGAACCAGGCCTTCTTTACGCTGAGTATCGGAATCGGCTCCATGGAGATTTTCGGGAGCTACATGTCCGACGAACACACCCTCCCCGGCGAGGCCGCGCGTATCTGCGCCCTCGACACCTTCGTCGCCTTCATGGCCGGACTGATTATCTTCCCGGCGTGCTTCAGCTTCGGCGTCGAACCGAATCAGGGCCCGGGGCTGATTTTCATGACCCTTCCGCGTATCTTTACCGATATGGCCGGGGGGCGCTTCTGGGGCGCGCTGTTCTTCCTGTTCATGACCTTCGCGAGTTTCTCGACAGTCATCGCCGTCTTTGAGAACCTCGTCGCCAACTGTATCGACGATTTCGGCTGGGAGCGCAAAAAGGCCTCTGTCGCCTGCTGTATTTTCATCCTGATAGCGAGTATGCCCTGCGTGCTCGGCTACAATGTCTGGATGGACCTGCACATCATCGGGCCGCGCGACGTGCTCGACAGCGAGGACTTTATCGTAAGTTCGTTACTCCTCCCGCTGGGTTCGCTGACGTACCTGCTCTTCTGCGTGACGCGCTGGGGCTGGGGCTTCGACAACTACATCAAAGAGGCCAATACCGGACACGGCCTGAAACTGTCCCCCGCCCTGAAACCGTACTTGCAGTTCGTGCTCCCGGTGCTGATTCTCTTCATCCTGATTGCCGGGCTGATTTGAGCGCGAAAAAGATTGACAACGCCGCGCGTTTGTACTATGCTAAGGGTGCCGCGTTCGCGGACACAGAAGAAGGAGGCCACCATTATGAACAGCAAGCGCAAGACCATTATCGCCGGCAACTGGAAGATGAACAAGACCTGCAAGGAAGCGGAAGCCCTGTTAGGAGAAGTCCTGCCGAAGGCGTCCGACGCGGCCTGTGAGGTCGTCGTCTGCACGCCCTACGTGGATTTGCCCGTAGCCTGCCGCGTGGCGGAGGGGAGCAAGGTCAAGGTCGGGGCGCAGAACCTCCACTTCAAGGCCAGCGGCGCGTACACCGGCGAAATCAGCGCGGCCATGCTCCAGGAACTGGGCGTGTCCTACGTGATTATCGGCCACAGCGAGCGCAGGGAGTATTTCGCCGAGACCGACGCGACGGTGTCGCTGAAAATCGGCGCGGCGCTGGAAGCGGGTCTCGTACCCATTCTGTGCGTCGGCGAGAGTCTCGAACAGCGCGAGCAGGGCATTATGAGCGAGCACATCCGCACGCAGATTAAGATTGACCTCGCGAACGTCTCCGCCGCCGACATGGGCAAGGTCGTCGTTGCCTACGAGCCCATCTGGGCCATTGGCACGGGCAAGACCGCCACATCCGCGCAGGCGCAGGAAGTGTGCAAGCTCATCCGCGACACCCTCGCGGAGCTCTTCGGCGCGGACACCGCCGAAAGCGTCTCGATTCTCTACGGCGGTTCGATGAACGCCAAGAACGCCGCCGAGCTCCTCAGCCAGCCCGACATCGACGGCGGCCTCATCGGCGGCGCGTCCCTCAAGGCCGACGACTTCGGCCAGATTATCGCCGCCGCGAAATAAGCGTGACCACATTGCCGCGAAATCATAATCGCGTGACGCAACACCAACACGCCGCCGGGAAGCGTCCCGGCGGCGTTCTTTGTCGCGGGACGGTGAAATTTCCCACGCCGCGTATAAAAGCGCGCCGGGGCGTCCATACTCTCCGCAAAGCGTAGGAAAGGACGTGCCGCCATGCCTCCCCGTACATCACAAATCCTGCAAGCCGTACTTTTGTTTTTACTCGCGCTGTCGCTGAATGCCGGGGCCGCCGCGCTCCGTACGCAAGAGCGCCTGTCCGAAAAGGTCATCCGCCTCCATGTGCTCGCGAACTCCGATTCTCCCGCCGACCAGGCGCTGAAATTACGCGTCCGCGACCGCCTCCTGCTCGACGCCGCGCCGCTTCTCCAACAGGCCCGCGACCGCCGCGAAATGGAAGCGCTTCTCCGCGACCATCTCCCCGAACTCGCCGCCGCCGCGCGGGATACCCTCGGCGATTCGTACCCCGTCACGCTCGAACTCCGGGAGGCGGAGTTCCCCACGCGCCGTTACGACACGTTCGCGCTCCCCGCCGGGCGTTACTTGGCCTTGCGGGCGGTCATCGGCGACGGCGCCGGGCGGAATTGGTGGTGCGTCGTATTCCCGCCTCTGTGCGGCGGGGCCGCGCCCGATACCGACTCCGGCTTTACGGCGGAGGAAATCGGCCTCATTACCCGCAAATCCGCGCCCTATGCGCTCAAATTCCGCGCCGTGGAGTGCTGGGAACGTCTCCGGCAGGCGCTCTCCGGGGCATAAAACGGCGGCTGTCCCGCGCGGGACAGCCGTTTTTTATTTCATCATGCCCGACACGCGGCGGCTCAACAGCGCCGCAAGACACAGTTTCAGGGCGTCCGGGAACAGGAACGGGAACACGCACCAGCCTAAAGCCGTCCATACGCTGATTGCGCCTTTAGAGGAGGTGTAGAGTACGACAAACCACGCTGTCCCGAAGGCGTAACAGGCGGCCAGTCCGGCGACACAGGCGGCGGCTTGTACGGGGAGCGTGTCGCCGAAACGCGCGGTGAGGAACCAGTAGACGAGGGCGAGCGCGACGAACCCGACGAGATAGCCGCCCGTGGTGTCCAGCAGGACGCTCAGGCCGCCGCGGAATCCGCTGAACACCGGACAGCCCACCGCGCCGAGTAACAGGTACACGACTACGCTGTAGAGGCCGCGCCGCCCGCCGAGGCACATCAGCGCGGCGAATACGCCGAAGGTCTGCATGGTGAACGGGACGAGCGGTTTCGGGGCCGGAATCGACACCCACGCGCATACGGCGATAAGCACCGCGAAAAAGGCGGTATAGGCTAAGTCAAGGGTACGCATACGGGCCGGGGCCGCTGGGACGGGCTGTGACATAGTACGACTTCCTTTCGGAGTGAAATTACGCGCGCTATCATAGCACAGCACGGAGTAATTGTCAACCTTTATTTTACTATAAGTTGACAATATGTGCCGTTGCCACTCCCCGCCGACACGGGGGAGGCTTTTCACCGCGCCTGACATGTCGCGAAGAAAGGAAGGAACACGCCGCGCAAAGGAAAAGCGTTGACATTCGGGGCGAAGTGTATAAAATAGAGTGCGGTAAAGAGGAGGCGTACACATGGAACTGGATTTAAGCATATTATCGCCGTTGGAGCGGCTGTCGCTGGAACTCCGGCAGATGTACGAAGCCGAGGGATTCCGGCAGTACCACATGAGCCGCTTTGAGGAATACGGATTCTATCAGGAGAACCGGCGCTTCCTGTCGGCGGAACGCGCGCTGACGTTCACCGACTTAGACGGGCGTCTCATGGCCCTGAAGCCCGACGTTACGCTGTCGATAGCCAAGCACGCCCCGCGCGGGCGCTTCTACTATCTCGAAAACGTGTACCGTCCGGGGCGGGAGAACCAGGGCTTTCAGGAGATACGACAAATGGGCGTGGAGTGCGTCGGGGACGTGGACGCCGACACCGTGACGAAAACCGTATCGCTGGCGGTACGGAGCCTGTCGGCGGCGGGGAGCAGTCCGGCGCTGGAAATCGGGCATATGGGCTACGTGTCCGGACTGCTCGACGCGCTCAACGTGCCGCCGCGCCAACGGGCGCACTTACTCGACAGTATCCGCGACAAGAGCCCGCAGGACGCCCGCGACTTGGAAGCGTTATTCTCGCTCGACGGCGACTGGGAGAGCGTATTCCTGGCGGCGTCGGCGCTGGCCAAAAACGCCGTCATGCGCGACGCCTTGCGGGAATTGAAAACGCTTTACAATAGCCTTGCGGCGTACCCCGACACCCTCAAACACTTGCGCCTGAATCTGTCGCTTGTCAACGATTTGGACTACTACAACGGCCTCGTCCTGCAAGGTTTCCTCGAAGGCGTCCCGCGTCCGGTACTCCGGGGCGGAAGGTACGACCCTTTAGTGTCGCGTTTTCATAAGGGCGCGAAGGCCATTGGCTTTGCGCTGTACCTCGACGAACTCGAAGCCGAAGCCGAACCCGTCGACAACGGTATGTTGAGCGTGGCGTTGCCGAAGGGGCGGCTGGGCGATAAAGTCTACAATCTGCTGGCGAGCGTGGGCTACGGCGCGCCCGAGGGCTACGCCGATACCCGGAAATTAGTCGTAGAGAATCCGGCGGCGGGAATCCGCTACTTTCTCGTGAAGCCGTCGGACGTGGCGATTTACGTCGAACGCGGCGCGGCTGACGTGGGAATCGTGGGGAAAGACATCCTCGAAGAGCACCGCCCGGACGTGTACGAGTTACTAGACACGGGCCTTGGGCGCTGTCGGATGTGCGTCGCCGGGAGGCCCGGAGGCCTCGACGTGGGCGGGCGTCCGCTGCGCGTCGCGACGAAGTTCGTGCGGATTGCAAAGCGCTACTTTGCCGCGCGCGGACAGGATATCGACATCATCAAACTGCACGGTTCCATTGAACTTGCCCCGCTGTTGGGCCTGAGCGACGTTATCGTTGACATCGTGGAGACCGGGACGACGTTAAAGGAAAATCACTTGCAGGTGTTGGAGGAGTTCATGCCGATTTCGGCGCGGTTTATCGTAAACCGTTCGGCGTACCAGTTCAAGCGGGGGGCCGTGGATACCCTCACGGAAAAATTACGGGAGGTGACGGGCGCGTGATAAAAGTCGAACAGTGGGACGGCGGCGAAGCGCTGTTCCGTCGGGAGCGCGTACAGACTGACCCCGAAATCACGGCGGCGGTCGCGCGGATTCTCGACGACGTGCGGACACGCGGAGACGCGGCGTTACACGAATATACGAAACGTTTCGACGGCGTGGACGTGGACAAGTTCCAGGTCGCGCCGGAGGCGCTGGAGGCGGCGTACAAGTCCCTCGACGCCGGGTTCCGGGAGACCTTGCGCCGCGCGGCGGAGAATATCGAACAGTTCCACGCGCGGCAGGTTCGGCGCGACTACGTCCTCGCCGACAGGCCCGGAATTTTACTGGGCTTGCGTCATATCCCTATGGAGCGCGTCGGAATCTGCGTGCCCAAAAGCCCGGAGGCGTTCCCGTCCACGATTCTCATGAACGCCATCCCGGCGCGGCTGGCGGGCGTGCGCGACATCCTACTTGTCACGCCGCCGGAAGTCAGCGCGGCGGCGCTGGGCGCGGCCTACATCGCGGCCCCGGGCGTGCGCGTCTACACGATTGGCGGCGCGCAGGCCGTCGCGGCGCTCGCCTACGGTACGGAAAGCGTCCCGGCGGTCGACAAAATCGTAGGCCCGGGCGGCGTATTCGTCGCGGAGGCGAAACGGCAGGTCTTCGGACAGGTCGGAATCGACCTGATTGCCGGGCCGAGTGAGATTCTTGTACTCGCGGACGCAAGCGCGGACGCCTGTCACGTCGCGGCGGACATGCTCAGTCAGGCCGAACACGACACCCACGCCGCCGCCGTACTTGTCACGGACTGCCGCGCGCTCGCCGGACAAGTCGCGGCGGAGCTGGAACGGCAACTCCCGTTATTACCGCGCGCGGATATCGCGCGGAAGTCGCTGGAAAGCAACGGTAAACTGTACGTCGCGGACAGTCTGGAACGCGCCGTGGAGGCCGCGAACCGTATCGCGCCGGAACATTTGGAACTGTGCGTGGCGGAGCCGTTGTCGCTGTTGCCGCTGATTCGCAACGCCGGGAGCGTATTCCTGGGCTACAACGCCCCGGAGGCCCTCGGGGACTATTTCGCCGGGCCGAATCACACGTTGCCGACTTCCGGCACGGCGCGTTTTTCGGGGCCGCTGTCCGTCGACGACTTTGTAAAGAAATCCAGCTTTATCTACTACACGCGCGACGCTTTGAACGGCGTCGCGGACAGAATCGCGGACTTCGCCGAACGGGAGGGATTGCGCGCCCACGCCCGTTCCGTACTGGTTCGCAAGGAGGAAAGCGTATGAGGGAATTTCTGTCGAAAGAGGCGGCGGCGCTTTCGCCGTACACCCCCGGCGAACAGCCGTTAGACAGGCAATACGTCAAGCTGAACACGAATGAAAGCCCGTTTCCGCCGTCGCCGAACGTCCTCGCGGCGCTGACGGAGGACGAGTTCCGGAAGCTGAATCTCTACTCCGACCCGACCTGCCGCGGATTGGTGAACGCTGTCGCGGCGCGCTACGGAGTAGCCCCCGAAAGCGTCATCGCCGGGAACGGTTCCGACGAGATTCTCGCGTTCGCGTTCCGGGCCTTCTGCGGTACGGGTATCGGCGTCGCCTACGCCGACATCACCTACAGCTTCTATCAGGCGCAAACGGCGCTGTTCGGCCTCGACGCGACGGTCGTACCCCTGCGCGGCGACTTCTCCCTGTGCGTCGACGACTACATGAACTTTCCCGGGACAGTCTTTCTCGCGAACCCCAACGCCCCGACGGGCATGGCGATTCCCGTCAGCGACATTACGCGCCTGCTCGACGCGAACCCGGACAGAGTGGTTGTCGTGGACGAGGCCTATGTCGATTTCGGCGGGGAGACCTGCGCGCCCCTCACGGCGCGTTATAACAATCTGCTCGTCGTGCAGACGTTCTCGAAAAGCCGCTCTTTAGCCGGGGGGCGTATCGGATTCGGAATCGGCGCGGCGGGGCTGATTGCGGCGCTGAACCGCGTCAAGTACAGCTTCAACCCCTACAACGTCAACCGCCTTTCGTTACTGGCCGGGGCCGCCGCTATGGAGGACGAGGACTATTTCCGGAGTTGTACAAAAGTCATACAGGAGAACCGCGCTTGGACGACCGACGCCTTACGCAATATCGGCTTTACGGTACTGCCGTCGAAGGCAAACTTTGTATTCGCGAAAAGCGACCGACTGTCTGGCGGGGAGGTCTACCGGGGACTGAAGGCGCGCGGCGTACTCGTGCGCTGGTTCGACGCCCCGCGCCTGCGCGACTGGCTACGTATCAGTATCGGTTCGCGGGAGCAAATGCAGATTCTCGTAGACCGTCTGGGCGAACTGCTGGAGGGCGTGTGACATGAGAACTGCGGACATTACACGCAATACCAAAGAGACGCAAATCACGCTGTCGCTGAATCTGGACGGCACCGGGAAAAGCGACATTCAGACGGGTTGCGGATTCCTCAATCACATGCTGGAACTGTTCGCGCGCCACGGCGATTTCGATTTGACGCTGACCTGTCACGGCGACACGGAAGTAGATTACCACCACACCACGGAAGATATCGGTATCGTACTTGGACAGGCCTTCACAAAGGCGCTCGGCGACAAGCGCGGAATCGTGCGTTATGGGCAGTTCTTTCTCCCGATGGACGAAACATTAGTCCTGTGTGCGGTAGACCTGTCGGGGCGCGACTGCCTCGTGTGGGCGCTGGACATCCCCGCCGCGAAAGTCGGCGATTTCGATACCGAACTTGCGAAGGAGTTCTGGCTTGGATTCGTGCGGAACTGTCCTTGCGCGCTACATTTCCGGGAGTTCTCCGGGGAGAACGCGCACCACATTTTAGAGGCGGCGTACAAGGGCGCGGGGCGCGCGCTGCGTATGGCCGTCGACATCGACCCGAAGCACCGCGGAGAGATACCGAGTACGAAGGGCGTACTCTGACGAAGGAAGATACCGAGTACGAAAGGCGTACTCTGACGAAGGAGGGACACCGCTTGATTGCCATCGTAGACTACGGCGTAGGGAACCTGTTTTCGCTGGCGTGCAGTTTCCGGGCGATAGGGGCCGGGACGGAAATCACGCGCGACGCGGCGCGGATTGAGGCCGCCGAACGCGTGATACTCCCGGGCGTGGGGGCGTTCGGCGACGCAATGGACAAACTCCGCGCGACGGGCCTGATTCCGGTCTTGAAACGCGAGGCCGCGCGCAAGCCGTTTCTGGGAATCTGTCTGGGTATGCAGTTGCTGTTCGACCGGAGCGAGGAGTACGGGGAGCACGACGGGTTAGGCCTGATTCCGGGGAAGGTGTGCGACTTGCGCGCCGACCTGTCGGACAAGGCTTTGAAGGTGCCGCATATGGGCTGGAACAGTCTGGACATACGCCGCGACGACCCGTTTTTCCGGCACGTCCGCGCGGGGGAGTACGTGTACTACGTCCACAGCTTCTACGCGAAGGACTGCGCAGACGACACGCTTGCCACGTCGCGCTACGGCAACGTCGACGTGACGGGGGTTGTACGGCGCGGGAACGTGTACGGGACGCAGTTCCACCCCGAAAAGTCGGGCGACACCGGGCTTAGACTGCTCAAAGCGTTCGCGGAACAGTGACGGAGGGAAGCAACATGCGGATATTCCCGGCAATTGACCTAATCGGCGGGCAGGCCGTGCGGCTGTACCAGGGCGACTACGACAAAAAGACCGTCTACAACGCCGACCCTTGCGCGGTGGCGCGGGAGTTCCGCGCGGCGGGCGCGTCGTGTCTGCACGTCGTGGACTTGGACGGCGCGCGCGACGGCACCACGGCGAATTTCGACACGATAGCGGCCCTTGCCGGACAGGGCGGCTTTTACATGGAAGTCGGCGGCGGAATCCGGACGGAGGAGCGCATTCGACAGTATCTCGACTGCGGCGTAAGCCGTTGTATTCTCGGCACGGTGGCGGTTCGCGACTTTGATTTCACGGCCCGGATGGGCGCGAAGTACGGCGACAAAATCGCGGTGGGCGTCGACACCCGCGAGGGGTTGATAGCCGTCAGCGGATGGAAGGAACTTTCGGACGAACGAGGGCCCGACTTCTGTCGGCGTCTGGTCGGGCACGGCATACGCGACGTAATCTATACGGACATCAGCCGCGACGGCGCGGAGCGCGGGACGAATTTAGAGCTGTACCGCGAACTCCTGACGATACCCGGACTGCGCGTCACAGCGTCGGGGGGCGTGGGGAGCCTGTCGGAACTGCGCGTACTGCGCGACATGGGCGTACACGCCGCCATACTCGGGAAGGCGCTCTACACGGGCAAATTGGATTTGGCGGAAGTCATGAGGGAGGCGGGAATGTGTTAGCGAAGCGAATCATCCCCTGTCTGGACGTGCGCGACGGGCGGGTGGTCAAGGGCACGAATTTCACGGGACTGCGCGACATCTCCGACCCCGTCGAACTCGCCCGCTACTACAACGATTCCGGCGCGGACGAACTGGTTTTCTACGACATCACGGCGTCGGCGGAGGGGCGCAAGCTCTTTACGGACATCTTACGGCGCACGGCGGCGGAGGTATTCATACCGCTGACGGTCGGCGGCGGAATCAACACGGTTGACGATTTCGACCGGGTTTTGAAGTGCGGCGCGGACAAGGTGAGCGTCAATTCCGGGGCGATTGCGAATCCGGCGCTGATTGGCGAGGCCGCGAAGAAGTACGGCGACCAGTGCGTTGTGCTGTCGATGGACGTGAAGCGCGTGGACGGGCGTTTCCGGGTATTCGCGAAGGGGGGCCGCGAGGATACCGGGCTTGACGCCCTCGAATGGGCCGCGCGCGGCGTCGGCGACGGCGCGGGCGAAATCGTGCTGAACTCCATCGACACCGACGGGGTAAAGCAAGGGTTCGACTTGGAAATGCTGGACGCGTTAGCGGCTAGAGTAAGCGTACCGATTATTGCGAGCGGCGGCGCGGGGAATATGGAGCATTTCGCGGAGCTGTTCGCGCACCCCGGGATTGACGCCGGGCTTGCGGCGTCGATTTTCCACAGCAGACAGGTCGACATCAAGGAATTAAAACGCTATCTGCGCGGAAAAGGCGTGGAAATGCGGATTTGACGGAGGGCGTATGGATTTGAAATTTGACGAGCGGGGCCTGATACCCGCCATCGTACAAGACCACTATACGAAAGAAGTCCTGACGCTGGCCTACATGAACGCCGAGAGCCTCGCGATTACGATTGACGAGCGGCGGACGTGTTTCTGGAGCCGTAGCAGACAGGAACTGTGGCGCAAGGGCGCGACTTCCGGCAACATTCAGCACGTCGTGTCGATTACGGCGGACTGCGACAAGGACGCGCTGGTTGTGGAAGTCGTCAAGGACGGCCCCGCCTGTCACACGGGCGCGGAGAGCTGTTTCTTTCACACGCTGTACCTGTCGGACGAGCTGAAACAGTTCAGCTACGAAGGGCTGTACCGCCTGATTGCGGGGCGCAAGACCGAACCCAAAGAGGGCAGTTACACGACGTACCTTTTTGAAAAGGGCCTCGACAAGATTTTGAAGAAAGTCGGGGAGGAGTGTACGGAAGTCGTGATTGCGGGGAGCAAGCAAGACCGCGAGGAGACGGTGTACGAAATCGCGGACCTGGCCTATCACGTCATGGTCTTAATGGTACAGAGCGGGATAACGATAGAGGACGTGACGCGCGAACTGGAAAAGCGGCACGTCATCGACCACAAGGTGAAACAGGAGCGCATGCAATGAGCAGTCCCTACGAGTGTTCGGTACACACGCATTCGACGCTGTGCGACGGCAAGGGCACGCCGGAGGAAATGGCGGCGGCGGCTTACGCGGCGGGCGTCAAATACTACGGCTTTTCGGGCCACAGCTTTTCGCCGAACCCGATAGATTTCGGCTACAATCTCCCCCCGGACACGACGGAGTACCGGAACAAGGTGCTGTCGTTGCGGGAGGAGTACGCCGGGCGGATGGAAATCCTGCTGGGAATCGAGTGGGACAGTTGGACGGCGGGCGCGCCGGAGGGCTACGACTACTGGATAGGCAGTGTGCACGCGCTCCGCGACGCCGGGGGCGGCTATTACGCCGTGGACGCGTCGCCGGAGGTATTCGGGGAGTGTATCGGGCGCGTATTCGGCGGCGACGCCTACGCCATGACCGACGCCTATTATAAAGCCGTCGCGGAAATGGCCGCGCGCAAGCCCGACATTCTAGGCCACATCGACCTTGTGACGAAGTACAGCGAGAAGCACGACTTTTTCGACGCGGACGCCCCCCGCTACCGGAAGGCCGCGCTCGACGCCTTACACGCAATCGACCCGGCGGCGACGCTGTTGGAAATCAATACCGGGGCGATGTCGCGCGGCTGGCGCACGACGCCCTACCCGGCGCGATTCATACTGGAGGCGTGGCGCGAAATGGGCGGGCGCGTCATCATCACGGCGGACACCCACCACCCCGACACGATTCTGTATGCCTACGACACGGCGATAGCGGCGGCGCGCGCGGCGGGATTCCGGGCCTGTACGATTCTGACGGCGCACGGACAGGAAGAGTGTCCGTTGCCGTGTATATAATAAGGTGGCAGTATGTATCGAACCGTAATTTTTGACCTGGACGGGACGCTTTTGGACACCATCTCGGACTTGGCGGCGGCGGGGAACGCGGTGTGCCGGGAGTACGGCTGGCCCGAACACTCCGTGGACGCCTACAAGCCCATGGTCGGACACGGGATGTTGAACCTGGTTTCCCAATTCTCCCCGCCGGAGGCCCGGGGCGACGCGCAAACCGCCGAAACATTACGGCGTTTCAACGTCCATTACGAACTTTGCAAGACGGACAGCACGCGCGCCTTTCCGGGGATTCCGGAACTCCTCGCGCGTCTCCGCGCCGACGGCGTACAAATGGCCGTCTACTCCAACAAGCCGCACGAGTTCACACAGGAACTCATGGCGCGCTTTTTCCCCGACACGTTCGCGCTCGTACAGGGCAAGAAGCCCGGGATTCCGGTCAAGCCCGACCCGGCGGGGCTCTACGGCATTCTCCGCGCCCTCGGGGCCGACCCGTCGGGGACGCTGTTCGTCGGCGACAGCGCCACCGACATTCGCACCGGGCACAATGCCGGACTGCGCGTCTGCGCCGTGACCTGGGGATATCGTCCGCGGGCGTCGCTGTTGGCGGCGGGCCCCGACGATATCGCCGACACCGTCCCCGCACTGGAAACCGTCATCCGGCGCTGATTCCCGCCTCCCCCGTCGCCACGGGGGAGGCTTTTTGCCGCGCCGACGCTCGTCGGAATCCACAGATGGAAATGCCTTCCAACGCCGTTTTCCCCCCGCAGGAACGCAATTTCCTTGAAATCGGGCGTTTCCGGGCCTTTTCCGGGCATTTCCTCCGTTTCCCTGTACCCCCTGAATTGGTAAAATTTACCTGTTACAAAATCCTTAAAAAATCAGGAATCCCATGAAAAATCTGTGGAACCTCTTGATTTTTCCCGATTGTCAGATTATAATAAAGAAACTCGTACCGGATTTCCCACCTTACGCACGCCTGTTACCCCAGCGGCCCCGGACGGTGGACAAGGTATGGGCCAGCGACGGATTACGTGACGCGGATTTCATGCGTCCGGTCATTCGGCACGGCGTCCGTCGATTCCCGGTAAATCTCAATAAAGGAGGAAATCTGCATGAAAAACAGGATTGCTTCGCTGTTTCTGGTCTTTGCATTGCTGATGTCGCTGTGTAATTTCGCAGTGGCGAGAGACAACAGAATCACAGTCCAGAGCGGCGGAGCAGAACGCTTCACGGATGTCCCCACGGACCACTGGGCCTACGGCTACATTAATCAGGTCGTGGGCTCCGGCCTCTTCAACGGCAAGACCGCGACAACCTTTGAGCCGTCCAACGCGATGACGCGTTCTCAGTTCGTCATGGTCATGGCCCGTATGGAGGGCATGAGCAGTCTGGAGGGACAGTACACTGTCACCCGCTTCCCGGATGTCACCCCGACCAGACGGGCCGCCGGCCCGATTGCGTGGGCGTCGGCGGACGAGCAGGGCTTTGTACGCGGCTTCGGCGACGGCACCTTTAAGCCCGATTCGCCGATTACCCGTGGACAGTTCGCGGCCCTGATTCACCGCTACATCATCGCAAAGCGCTACACCAACCTGCACGTAGTCGACCCCATCCCCGCGCAGTTCACGGACGCCGATTCTGTCTCTTCGGCGTTCACGGAAGATGTCGAGTACGCCCGCATTCACGGCCTGCTCACCGGCTACAGTGACGGCACCGTCCGCGCCAGCAACCCCATCACGCGCGCGGCTATCGCGGCGATTCTCGCCCGGTTCCTCGACCTGGTCACCGAGAGCGGCTACACCCCGCTTCTGGACGGGCCCGAGGGTACTCCCGTCCAAAGCGGCGACGGCACCGAAAACGGGCCGACCGTCAACGTACCCACCAGCTACGACGGAATGCGCCTGAACATCACCAACGCCAAACGCGGAACCACGACGTTCCTGAGCGTCCTGCGCAACGGCGTACAGGTCGCCTCCGACGACCTGAAGCCCGGCGACGTGGTGACACTCTCCCACGTTCCCAACGACGGCTACCGCGCCACCATCACGGTAAAGGATTCCAAGGGCAGAAAGGTCAACGTCAACACGAACGGCAACGTCTCGACCTTCACCGTGCCCGAGAATATGCCCGTCACCATCACGCTGAAGTACCTCAAAGAAGGCAGTAGCGGCGGCGGCGGAGGCGGCGGCGGTTCCAGCGGCGGAGGCGGCGGTCTCCCGAATCCTCCCGCGTACGCCTACTACCTGCAGGCGACCGCCGTGAGAACCGCGGCGAGCAACGCAGAGGGCAGCGTGTGGCTGAGCAAAGACCCGATTACAGCCGCGAATGTCGCCACCGCGACCCATGAAACGAGCCTTAGCTGGAGCGACGCCAATCACGGCGCGACCTTCATATTCTACGCGGTTCTGGAGAAAGCCGCCAACGTGACGGCCACTTCCGTCGTGAGCGTCGACGGCACCGCGCGTCCGGAGGCCGTCACCAACACGGACACGAGCATCCCCGGCTACACCGTGCTGACGATTAGCGTCAACAGTACCAGCACCGCCGCGGCCACGCCGACTCAAGTCACGGTAACGGCCACGTTCACAGGCCAAAGCACAGGCAGCGGCGACGAGCCCGGCCCCGGCCCCGGACAAACCGAGCGTCACTGGACGGTCAACGTGACCAACAACGACGAGTTTGTCTACTTCGCGCTGTCGACCACTGACCCCACCGCCCCGACGGCGGAGAATCCCACCACCCCGACGGCCCCGGCGGCCCTGACCGCCAACGGCACCGCCAGCGTGAATTTGACCGTCACGGACGGCACGGCGGCGAACGTCTACCTCACGCTGACGCCGAGAGCCGGCTTCAAGTTCGACGCCAGCGCGCTCGAACTCACACCCGCCGCAGACACGACCGTCACGCAGATATGGCCCGCCAGCAACTCGAACGAGACCGACACGCGCGTCTACAGAATCACGCGCTCCGCGTTCACAGTCGACAACACCACGACGAGCGTCTCGATTCTCATGCAGTTGCTCAGCGGCGTCGGCAGAACGTATGACGTTACGGTCAACTCGCGCCTGGCCGACGGCACCGTGCTTCCGACCGCTGAAGTGCCTCTCGAGGCGACCGCCGACCTGAACAAGGCGACGTACCTCAACAGAGTGACCGTCAACGTGCCCTTCCTGACCGGCTACAGAGGCTACAGCCTCAGCTCCATCACCGTAGTCGGCGCGGACAACACGACCGTCACCTACACGAAGGACAACGCGAACTCCTCCGCGACCGGCGACGTGTACTACTTCACCATGCCCGACCAGGCCGTCACCGTTACGGTCACGTACGCGGCGAACGCGAACGCGAACCTCAACTTTGATGTCGCGGTCAACATCACGGGACAGGGTGCCGTCAGCCTGAATATCGCCGGCGTCACCCAGACGATTGACACGGCCAACGTGACAACCTTCCCGGTTCATCGTTACGTCAGGCTGGACGCCTCCGGCGCGGTTATCGTGACCGAGGACAATACGACCGGCACGGCGATGACGCAGGCCGACTATGTCGAGCTCTACGGCAACGAGAACTTCACGCTGCCCGTCCACCTGACCGCCACCCCGGTCGCCGGACGGAACTACCGCTTCACGAGCGCGTCCTATAACGGCACGGCTGTCAGCGCGGACAACATCTCCGCCGAGCAGACCGTCCAGAGCGGTACCGCCCTGAACGTCAGCGTCAGCTTCTCGCAAATCACCTCCTACGGCTACAACCTGACCGTCATCGGACAGGGCACCGTAACCAACACCTTCGACAATGTCAGCCGCACCAACACCTCCGGCCTCCCGGAGACCTACAGCAGCGGCCTCGTCGTCGACGCCCCCGGCACTCTGACCATCACCGCCACGCCGACCGTAGCCTCCGGCAAGTCCGCCAAAGACTACGAAGTCATGATTAACGGCGAAGTCAGTACCAGCCGCAGTGCCACCATCACACTGACCGAGGGCGAACTGACCGACATTATCGTCGAAATGCAGCCCAAGGACCGCGAAGCGGTTCAGTTCACCGTACAGGTGGTCAACGGCTCCGTGCGCGTCAGACCCGAGAGCGGACGCATTATGAACGCCTCCGGCTACACCGCCGAAACCGCCAAAGACCAGCTCAAGACGACGAGCGGCACCCTGACCAGCGACACCGTAAGCAGCCAGACCAGGTCCTACTACGCGTTCGAGAACTCCGTCATTACGATTATCCCGAACACGAGCGACACGTCGAAGGTTGCCGAAATCACGGTCACGAAGACCCCCGGCGGTGCCGCCTCCGACGTGATGAACACCAGGGGCTTCTCCTTCCAGTTGACCTCCCCGCAGGCCACCGCGGTCGTCAGATTCGGCACGTTCGACTCCTACAGCGTCCTCTTCCAGGCCCCCTATAACGGAGGCACCGGCCCGAGCATGCGTTCGCTGAGTACGAGCATCGCCAAGACTTACGACGCCACGGTACAGGACGTTCTCTACTCCCTCAACAACGGACAGAGAATCGACCCGGCCACCAACACGAGAACCGGAATTACGAACGAGTTCTCCGCCCCGGCCACCCTCAACCAGACTTTGGCCTATTACTTCAGCCATAGGGTCGCCAAGGACGAGGACGGCACCAAGATTACCGGCGCGGAATCCGTGAAGAACATGCTCGAAAATTCGATTCAGTCGAGTATCTCGACCGTGTTCCCGTCCGTGGTCGAGGCCAAGAAGGCCGAGCTGAAGGCCGACCCGAGCAACGTCACCGGGCCCATCGGCACCGAAATGCGGAGCCGTCAGGCGGCGAATCCCACGCCGACGGAAGTCACCGGAGCGGCGAAGTCCACCGTCCTTGAGACTGTCTATGCCGGCACGGATACGCTCACTCAGCTCAGGAACGGCGAAATCCGGGAGAGCAGTTTCCAGGTCATGGCGAACGTCACCACGATTCTGAGCGCGGAGAAGGAAAACCAGCTCAAGACGCAGTATCAGACGCAGTATCCGGCTCTGGCCAACGACCTCACCGGAAAGAGCGCCGAATCCCAGCTCAGCGGCTTTGTCTCCGACTACCTCGGCAAGATTAAGGTGGACGACAGCTACAACTACAGCAACCTGACGCCGACCTTCACGGTTACGCCGAACTCGGCCAACTCCACGACGCCGACCCTGACCATCTCCGCCAATGTCACCGCCGCGAACAATAACTGGCCGCAGTTGGACAGCAGTGTCTCCATGGCCCAGTACGCCGACAGATTCAACGTCTGGATTCTGGCACAGATTTCGAGTGTCAGCTACGACAGCAACGGCAACGGTATCTTTGAGGCCAACGAGGCCGTCACCCTCCCGGCGATGCAGCCCAGTCTCTACTCCGCCGCCCAGCTCGACATCACGGTCGACAAGGCCTCCATGTTGAGCAGTATCGACAGCGCGGTACGCAACACCTGGAACAGCAACTTCACTTCCAGCGGCATTGCCATTGACATGACCCAGGTGCTCTCCGGCGAGATGATTGGCAACGTCGTCAAGGACGTAATCCAAGGCCCCAGCGACATGCTGACGAACAGAATTGGCAGTCTCGGCAGCGGCGCGAACACCCGCGCGGCGTTCATGAACCTCTACGACGGCTTTGTTGAGTGCAACTCCAAGACCCCGGACAGCATGCTGACCCTCAAGACCAAGAGCGGCACGTCTACGGTCATTGGCAGAGCCACCAACAATAACCAGAACCTTGTCCTGACCATCAACTTCAATGAGATTCTCAGAGACTCGGCCACCCCGACTGACGAGACCTCCTACGAGGTATTGGTTGACCTCCTGATTGGCCTCCGGAACGGTATCTCCACGGATATCCGCGAGACCTCCGCGACGAACAACAAGAACCAGAGCGCCCAGTCTGTAATTGCCGGCCTGATTGAAGGTCAGCTCAACGGCAGAAACCGCAACGCTGTGACCGTCAACAAGTGGGGCACGACCAAGCAGGGCAGTCAGTTAAGCGCCGCCGAGAAGAAGGAAGTCTCCAACCTCCTCGCGGCCCTGGCCATGAACTCCGAGATGGACGACGCGTTCAACTCCGCGTGGCGGAGCTTCGAGGAAAGCGGCTATCAGTCTGTGACATTCACCTTGACGCTGGATGCCGCCAAACGTGCCGGCCTTGCCCCGATTCTCGAGTCCTACTACGGCAACGCTGACACCAAGACACTGGATATCGGCTTCAACGTGACGCAGGTTATCAACTGAGCGCGGGCCGATAGCGCGAACGCGAATCAGTGAAGCGCGGGAGACCGCCGCTCCCAATCCGGGGCGGCGGTCTCCATTTACAGGAGGAGTTATGAAGCAACTGCGAAAATGGGCCGTACTGATAGCCGTAGTCAGCCTGCTTGCGGGTATTCCGGCGCGCGCGTCGGAGACCGCGGAAGAGGAAAACGCGGCGGCAGTCGGCGAGACCGCCACCGAGGAGGAAACCGCTTCCGCCGGGGAAGACCGGGGTACCGGAGAGGAACGGGACGTAATGGACACCCTGTCGGGCGAACCCGACGGCAGCGTAGCGACGACTGGTTCCGGCGACGACGTAGCGACGACCGATTCCGGCGACGATGTGGCGACGACCGATTCCGGCGACGACGTAGCGACGACCGATTCCGGCGACGATGTGGCAACGACCGATTCCGGCGACAGCGTGACGCCCACAGATTCCGGCGAAAATGAAACCCCCGACAATGCCGGCCCCGGCCTGCCCTTTACGGATGTACCGAGAGAACATTGGAGCTTCCCCTTTGTGCTCTACGCCTACGAACACAATCTCGTCCGGGGCGTGAGCGCGACCGAGTTCAACCCGGCAGGCGTCATGACCCGCGCGGCGTTCGTGACGGTGCTCTACCGCCTGTCGGCGACCATCGAGGGCGCGGATACCTCCACAGGCGAGGCCGCCTTTACCGATATCGGCGACATTAACGCGGAGTT
>CAMHBH010000022.1 GCA_946183175.1 uncultured Oscillibacter sp. | reverse complement strand
GCATGAGGCGGAAGGGCGCGTTGGCGTCCGGGACGGTCACGCGGAAGTAGAGGTTCAGCAGAAGGCATACGACGCGCTCGACGAACGCGCGGATTTTCCCGTCGCCGCGCTCCTTGCGGAACCCGAAGATTCCGGCGTAGCGCCCGCGCAGATTCCAGAACGCGTCGAACTCCGCCGGGTCGGTCTGCCCGTCGGAATCCGTCTGAAAGATGTAGTCGGCCCCGCTCTTGATGGCGTAGTCGTAAAGGGAAATGACTTTCGGGCCGTGCTGTTTGCCCGTGTCGGAGAGAATTTCGAGTTTCGGATACTCTGCCCGCAGTGCCTCTAAAATGCCGTGCGTGCCGTCGGTACTCCCGCTGTCGGCAATGACCAGGCGCGACGCCTCGTCCTTGCCGTCGAGTACCGGGTACCACGCCCGCACGACTTCCTCAATGTTTTCCTCCTCATTATAGGCGGGCATGACAAGATATAAACTGTCCATGCGTTTTGTCCCTGCCTTTCTTTTCCCGGTCCAGTAAGGTGGAAAGTATTATATACGCTGTCAGATAGTTTTGCAAGCGTCAATTTACGGGCGCGCCGCGGCACGATTTGCGCCTCTGTCGCTGCGTGTCGGCCCGGCTGGGCGAAAGTCGGCACGTTTGCGGGCCGTGGCACATATACTGAACCGTAGCAACCCGAACGGAAACGGAGGCCCCACCATGAATTATCAGCTTGAACAGGAATTGCGTAACAATCCAGAACTCCTCCGGCAAATCATGAACTCCCGCGACGGGCAGACGCTCATGAAACTGCTCACGCAGCCGGACAGGGGCGCGCGCTTCCGGCAGGCGGTGCAGTCGGCGGCGGACGGCAACCCCGCCGAAATGGCGGAGTGTCTCCGGCAGGTCACGCGGACCCGGGAGGGCGCGGCGCTGATTGCGCGCTTACAGCGTCTGATGGAGCGGGGAGGGGGCGGAGGCTATGGCGGAGTTTGACGAACGGCTCAACCAGATTCTGTCGAACCCGGACGCGATGGCGCAGATAGCGCGGCTCGCGCAGTCTCTGAACGCGCCGCCCGTCTCCGGGAATGGGCCGCCGCCCGTTCCCGGCAACGGGACGCCGTTGTCCGACGCCGCGCCGCCCCCGCCCGGGAATCCGCTGTCCGGCGACGCGCCGCCCGGGAATCCGCCGCAAGTCCCCGACAATATGCCGCCGCTCCCCGACGCCGATACCGTCGCGAAGTTCCTGCCGCTCCTGCGCGACCTCGGCGGCGATTCCGACGCCCGACGCCTCCTCTACGCGCTCCGCCCGTACTTACGCCCCCAGAAACAGGAGAAAATCGAGCGGGCCTTACACCTCGCGCGGCTCTTCCGCGTGGGGAAGCGATTCCTGTCGCAGTGGGAGGGATAATTCATGTATAACCGCTATATCCGCAACGACCGCGGCACATACACCCGTATCACGGAGGACGATGGAAAGCCCCATCGTCCTCCGAACGTCCCGCCGCCGCACAGTCCGCCGGAACCGCCGCACGGCCCGCCCCCGGAAGCGCCAGGGCCGCCCCACGACCCGCCCCCGGAATCGCCCCACGGCCCGCCCCCGCCTGTACGGGACGGCCTGCAAGGTTTCTTTCGGCACCTGCTCAACGTCTCCCGTACGGAGAACGTCGACACCGGAGACTTGTTACTCCTCTGTCTGCTGTTCCTGCTCTACCGAGAGGGGGCCGACGAGGAATTGCTTGTCGCGCTGGGCCTCCTGCTCATTCTCTGACTCCCGTCAAAGTAACCAAACTTTCCGGCGGGATTCGTTCAAAAATCCTGTATTCCCATGCCCCCAAAACTGTGGTATAGTAACGGGATAGCTAGCGGCCTTGGGTCAAAAGGGAGACTATACATGGACAAAATAGGCTTCGACAATCAGAAGTACGTGGAAATCCAGTCGGAGAAAATCAAGGAGAGAATCGCGCGTTTCGGCGGGAAGCTCTACCTGGAGTTCGGCGGGAAGCTGTTCGACGACTACCACGCCTCGCGGGTCCTGCCCGGCTTCCAGCCGGACAGCAAAATGAAAATGCTCCAGCAGTTGAAGGAAGACGTCGAAATCGTGATTGCCATCAACGCCGCCGATATCGAGAAGAGCAAGATTCGCGGCGACCTCGGCATCACCTACGACGACGACGTGCTCCGCCTCATGGACGTTTTCCACTCCCTCGGCCTGTACGTCGGCGGCGTGGTCGTCACGCGCTACCAGGGACAGGGGGCCGCCAACGCGTTCCTGCAACGCCTCCGGGCGCTCGGCGTCCGCTGTTACTGCCACTACCCCATTGAGAATTACCCCGGCGACATCCCCCACGTCGTCAGCGACGACGGCCTCGGGCGCAATGACTACATCGAGACGACGCACTCTTTGGTCGTCGTGACGGCCCCCGGGCCCGGGAGCGGCAAAATGGCAACCTGCCTGTCACAGCTCTACCACGACTACAAGCGCGGCGTTACGTCCGGCTACGCCAAGTTCGAGACGTTCCCCGTCTGGAATCTGCCCCTGACGCACCCGGTAAACCTCGCCTACGAGGCCGCAACCGCCGATTTGGACGACGTAAACATGATTGACCCCTTCCATCTGGAGGCCTACGGGGCAACCGCCGTCAACTACAACCGCGACGTGGAGACCTTCCCCGTACTCAACGCCATGTTTCAGCAGATTCAGGGCGGTTCGCCGTACCGCTCCCCGACGGACATGGGCGTGAATATGGCCGGGAAATGTATCATCGACGACGAAATCTGCCGCGCGGCATCCTGCCGGGAGATTCTCCGCCGCTACTACGCCGCCCTCGTCGAACGCGTACAGGGCCGCGGACAGGACGCCGCTGTCCGACGCCTTGAGCTGATTATGCGGCGCGGCGGCGTCACGCCCGAACTCAACCCCGCAATCGCCGCCGCCATGAAAAAGGCCGAGGACACGTCCGCCCCCGCCGGGGCCATGGTGCTCAACGACGGGCGCATTATCACCGGCAAAACGTCCTCCCGACTGGGCGCGGCGTCGTCCCTGCTCCTCAACGCCCTGAAAGCCCTGTGCGGTATCGACCCGAATCTGGACATCATGTCGGCGCAAGTCTTGGAACCCGTCTGCCGCCTCAAAACGCGCTACATGGGACATAAAAACCCCCGTCTGCACACCGACGAGGTGTTAATGGCCCTGACGATTTCCGCTTTGACGAACCCCCTCGCCGATTTGGCACAACAGCAGTTGCCGAAACTCCACGGCTGTGACGCCCACTTTTCCGTAATTCTCAGTGAGGAGGACATCAACCTTTTGCGGCAACTCGGAATCAACGTCACTTGTGAGCCGCGCTACGAGACCAAGCGGTTATACCACAAGTAAGGAGGGTGAATACGATGTTCCGCGAAATGCGCCGCCACGGACAGCAGTTGCCCGAATCGGAGTGCGCGGAAATCCTGCGCCGCGCGCCGCGCGGCGTACTCGCCGTGCTCGGAGACGACGGCTACCCCTATGCGGTGCCGCTCGATTTCGTCTACGAGGGCGGGAAGCTGTACTTTCACTGCGCCGGGGAGGGCCACAAAATAGACGCAATCCGGCGTTGCGACAAGGCGACCTTCTGCGTCATGGACGCCGGGGAGCGTACGCCCGGGGAATGGTGGCTGACATTCCGGAGCGTGATTGTCTTCGGGCGGGTGCGGATTCTCGACGACCGCGCGGAAGTCCTGGAACGCGTCCGCGCGCTGGGGCTGAAGTACGCCGCCCCCGACTACGTGGAAACCGAACTGCAACGCGACGGGAAACGCGTACAGTGCCTGGAGCTGACCGTAGAGCACATGACCGGGAAGCGCGTCCGCGAAAAGTGACGGGATACCATGACGCAGTCCGGGAGAAGTAAGGAGTTTGTACTATGACGCAGTACCAGAGAATGTTACAGGGCCTGATTTACGACCCCGGCGACCCGGAGATTATGCGCGAACAGGTGCCCTTCCAGGACAGGCTATGGGCCTTCAACCAGTTGCGGCCCTCCGACTACGCCGCCAAAGAGGCCTACATGCGGGAAGTCTTCGCGGAGTGCGGCGACAACTGCTATATCGAACTCCCGTTCCGCGCCAACTGGGGCGGGCACCACGTACATTTCGGCTCGGGCGTCTACGCCAACTTCAACCTGACCCTCGTCGACGACGGGCACATTTACGTCGGCGACAAGGTGATGTTCGGGCCGAATGTCACGATTGCCACCGCGAATCACCCCGTTGACCCCGAACTCCGCGCAAGAGGCCTGCAATATAACCGCGACGTTCACATCGGCGACAACGCGTGGATAGGCGCGGGCGTCGTGATTGTCCCCGGCGTGACTATCGGCGGCAATACGGTTATCGGGGCCGGGAGTATCGTCACAAAGGACATCCCCGACAACGTGCTCGTCGTCGGGAATCCGTGCCGGGTGCTCCGGGCCGTCGGGGAGCGCGACCGCGAATTTTTCTACAAGTCCGACAAAATCGACTGGGACAGCCTGTGAATCACAGACAGCCTTCCCGTATTTCCGCATAGAAAACCCTTGCAATGTATGGAATCTTATGGTATCATAGGAAGGAAGCGAAAACGTCTATGCAGATAAGGAAGAATCTGGTCGGCGTCCTGCCGGGACACCGACACTAACTGAAGGGGGAATCGTAGAATGAAAAAGATGAGGCGAAGCGTCCTCAGCATGGCGCTGGCTATCCTGATGACGGTCAGTGTGTTCGCGTCGTCGTCCGAGCCTCCGGGAACGGAAGTGCCGCCCGAAGACCTGTGGGACGGCGTGTGGGACAGGCAGTCGGACGGGGGCCCGGAAACGCCCGCGGAGGAGTGGCACGTCAGCAGTGACGAGGAAGGCGAGAACAACCGCATTTCCGTGACGCGCGCGGACGGCCAAAGAGCTTCCGGCGTGCTGGACAGGCCGGAAAACGCCGTAGTTTGGGCGGCCTCTTTCGACGAAAACGACAAGGCGCTGGATATCCTGCAAGTCAACAACAACCAGGTGACGGTCAGCCGGGACGCGCAGATGGTGAAGCTGTTCGCGCTGGGCGAGGATATGGTGCCGCTGGGTGATTCCTATGACGTAACTTTCAACGCGGCCGATGAGGTCAACGCGATGGAGGTTGACGCGCCCGAGGGGACGGAACCCATCGACGACACCGAGATGTCCGCCGATGCCATCGGCAGTTACGTCTACAGCGGCCAGCGCTACAACATCCTCTCCGCAATCAACACGGGCTACGCGATGGACCTGAGCGGGAATAACAGCTACAACGGCTCCAATATCCAGCTCTACAGGTCGAACTGGACTTGGGCCCAGGATTTCAAAATCCAATACGTGAAATACCAGAACGGAAAGAACTGGTATAAGATTGTTCACACGCAGTCCGGGAAGGTGCTGGACGTGAACGCCTCCAACTGGAACTCCAACGGCGGCAACAACGTCATTCTCTATCAGTACCACGGCGGCAGCAACCAACTGTGGAGTTTCCAGCGTTCCGGCTCCGGCTACCGCATTCAGAGCATGTACAACACCCGCTTCTATCTCGACGCCAGCGGCGGCATCGCGGCGAACTATACCAACATCTGGGTCTACCCCGCGAATTACACCAGAGCGCAACTCTGGTACCTGGACAACGTGAGTGATTATCAGGCGCGCTTTGTGGACGGAAATGGCTTTACGATTTCCAGTCACTACATGCGCCCGGGTACCAGCGGCTCCGTGAGAATCCAGTTCCGCGGCTACAACGTCAGCAATGTCATCGTGGATACTTCCCGGTCTGCCCTGCGCTACCGCATGTCCAGTTACTCCAACGTGCAATGGCCCGCTAACGCCGGGAATACCGGCTCCGCCACGATAAACCTCTACCGGAGGAGCAACGACTACGCAACCTGCTATTTAACCCTGAGAGTAATGGACAACTACAATCGGTGCAGAGCGACCGCGTCGCTGTATCTCTCGTAGGCGTCCGGAGGACAGGCCGTGAAACACAGAGTGAAAGTAACGGTCATTGACAAGAAGCTCTATCCGGAGTTACAGCGGCAGTACTGCGCCGACCCGGAATCGGGTTCTTGTCCGTGCTACCACGTCGGCGACGAGTTCGTATTCGAGCGCGACGGCGACCGCGACCACTTCTGGCATATGGGCCTGAATACCCTCGCGAAAACCGCCGCCAATCCGGACAGCGTGGCCGGCGGGCCCAAAATGCCCCACTGTTCCGAGGCCTGGGACGCCATTTCGCGGTATATCTATGCGGGCCTGCAGGGCGGCTCGATTATGCGCGGCTGGATGCGCGACGAAAATACCATGATTACCTGCTGTTCCGACGGCACCAGACCCGTCATTTTCCGGATTGAGCGAATCGACTACGAATAAAGCTCCCTCCCCCGTTGACGCGGGGGAGGCTTTTTGTCTCCCCCACAACCCGGGGGATGTCACGAAGTGACAGGGGGCGTTTTGCCGCGCTTGATTCCCGGTACGGAATCTGCTATAATACGCCAAACCGCTACGAACAGAGAGGGAAGTTTCGATATGAACCTGAAGGAAGTCAACGAACTGCGCCGCCGCTTCCGCCCCGAAAAGAACGCAATCAGCCGCATTTACGGCTGTTACGTCAACGGAAACCGCGAGATTGTGTCGTATCTGGACACGTCGCTGGGCTTAATGCCGGAGGAGGAAGTAGAGCTGTACCTGGCGCGCCTGAAAAAGACGCTCACGGGCAGTCTGGGCAAGAACCTCATCGACATCGTTTTCTCGACGCAACAGGTCATGGACAGCGACGAACACAAGTTACTGTCGGACTTGCGCAATTCGCAATTGCAGAACGCCGACGCCCGCGAGGCGTTCTACCGTACCGTGATTGACCAGCTCGACCTCGGCGAGAATGGATACCTGATTCTGCTGGCGTCGGACGTGTACGACGTGCCGCGCCGGGGCCGCGATGGCCGCGACCGCGTAGACGAGTCGGAGAATATGTTCTCGTACATCATCTGCGCGCTGTGCCCCGTCAAAGACGCCGGCTACGCCCTCCGCTACTTCCACGACGCCAACGAGTTCCACGGAAGCGCAATCGGGCAGATGGTCGATAATACGTACCTGGGTTTCCTGTTCCCGGCCTTCGACGACCGCGCCGCGAATATCTACAACGCCCTCTACTACGCCCGCAAGCCCGGCGATTTACATCAGGAGTTCATCGACGCGGTATTCCGTACCGGGCCGGTGATGTCGGCGGATGAACAGCGGGAGGCGTTCCACGATGTCCTGTCGGAATCGCTGGAGGACGAGTGCGGCTACGACCTCTTGCAGACCGTACACGAACAGTTGTTAGAGCGCATGGAGGAGCACCGCGAGGAACAGAACCCGGAGCCGTTGTCGCTGACGCCCCGCGAGCTGTGCGACATTCTCGGCAACGGCGGCGCGTCCCCCGAACGCTTAGAGGCCTTCGAGCGTTCCTGCGGGGAGCGCTTCGGCGAAAATGCCGCCCTTACCCCCGAAAACCTTATCGACAGCAAGCGCTTCGAGATTATCACGCCGGAAGCGCGCGTTACCGTCAACCCGTCTTGCAGTTACGTGGTCGAGTACCGCGTCATCGACGGGCGGAAGTACCTGTTGATTCCCGCCGACCACGACGTGACCGTGAACGGAATGCCCGTGCGTGTCGTTCAGCCCTCCGGCGACGGCGAATCCGAATGAAGCGGCCCGGTCTGGTCAACGCAAAAGTAAACGAATGTCCCGGAAGCGAGTAACGCGCCGTCCTTCCCGGTAATGTCGACTTCCACAAGGCAAGTCGTCCGCCCCCGGCGGCGTACTTTGGCCTCCGCGCGTACGACGCCCTCCGTCTGGTTGCGCAGAAAGTACAGGTTACTGCTTTGTGTGACGTAGGCGCGCCCGTCCGTATGGGCGGCAAAGCCCGCGGCGTTGTCGGCGAGGGTGTAGAGCGCGCCGCCGTGTACCATGCCGTAAGGGTTGCGCACTTCCGGGCGAATCGTCAGCGACGTGACAGCGCGCCCGGGCGTCAGTTCCGCCAGCTCGTTAAAACTGTGTTCCATAAAGGGATTGTGCTTGCTTCGTTGCATTGCCGGGGCCTCCTGTTTGATTGAATCCGCACTTTCTGCTTGCTTCGTTGCATGGGGAGAGTTTCCTGTCATTAAATCCGCACCTTCTCCGCGTCCGACATGGGAATCTGCGTGTACAGCGTGACGGTGTCGCCCTCTTTGAGCACCAAGTCGCCGTTTGGAATCAGCGCCCGACTGCCCCGCCGTACCGCCACAATCAGCGTATGCCGGGAGATGTCGAGGTCGCGGACGGCCTTCCCGTTCCAAGGGTGCTGTCGGCGGAGCGTGACTTCCTGAAAGTCGATGTGCTGGTCGTCGCGGAGGGGTTCGGCGCCGAGTATGACCGTGTCGCCGTCGGCGAGTACGACGCCCCCGCGCGGTACAATCACTTCCTGTCCGCGCCGTATCGCCGCGAGTATGACGCCCTTCGGAAGTCCTAAGTCCTTGACACTCTTGCCCGTCCAAGCGTCCTGTCCGGACAGGCGGAACTTGATAAAGTGAATGTCGACTTCGTCGGCGATTTCGCTCAGGCGCTTGATTTTGGAATACTGCTCCACGAATCCGGCGGAGATGATACCGGTAGGAATCGCGACAATGCCCACGCCTAAAAACGTAATGCAGATTCCGAACAGTCTCCCGGCGGAAGTCATGGGGTAGATGTCGCCATAGCCGACCGTCAGGAGCGTGGACGCCGCCCACCAGATTCCGGAAAAGGCGTTCGCGAATACGTGTGGCTGTGCCTCGTGTTCGAGGCTGTACATACACAGACTGGCCCCTAACATCAGTACGCACAGGATGAACACCGACGAAAAGAGTTGTTGCCGCTTTCCGCTGATGACCTCCGTAATGACGTTGAGGGAATCGTAGTAGGTGTTAATGCGGAAGAGGCGGAAAATCCGCACGACGCGGAACATACGGAACGCCACCGCCCCGGCGGGGAAGAATACGGGCAGGTACCACGGCAGGAAGCAGAGCAAGTCAATGAGGCCCGTCATGGAGAGGGCGTACTTCCGGACAGGGTGCCGTTCCGTCGGGTAGAGTTCGCTGGCCGTCCAGACGCGGAGGGCGTAGTCGAGGGTGAAGAAGAGTACCGTAACCGTTTCGAGGGCGGAGAGGAGGCCGCCGTAACGGTCGTGTATGCCGTCGTAGGTGTCCAGGACGCTGACGGCGAGGTTGACGACAATCGCCACGACGCCGAGGAAATCGTAGGCGCGGCTGTAGAAGTCCCCGGCGTAGCCGACTTCCACGAGTTCAAAGACACGTTGTTTCCGCTTTCGCATAGGCATTCCTTTCGTTCAGTGGGCGTGTTCGCCGTTGAGGCGTTCTTTCCGCAGGCTGATTAAAGTACCGTTGAACTCCGCGCCCAGAATGAGCACCATTGCGCTGAGATTGAGCCAGATAAGCAGTACCATCATGGTACCGAGGGAGCCGTAGAGGAGGGAGTAGCGCGCGATGTTGTTGACGTAGAAGGTATAGAGCCACGAGACGAGCATCCAGCCCAACAGGGACGCGAGGGTACCGGGCCAGATGTCGCGGGGGTGTATGGGGCCGTCCTGGGCGAGGGCGTAGAGCGCGAACAGCGCGAAAAAGCCAATCAGCGCAATCACCGGGAAGCGGAGCATTCCCCACAGGTCGGCCACGAAAACGGGGAGGTTTACATTTGCGACGGCCCATGATAAAATACGGTCGCTGACCGTCATGAGCGTGACGGTAAGGATAATCGCCCCAGTCAGAAGGACGGTATAGAGCAGGGTTTTGAGGAGTTGTCCGAGTGCGGCGGCGGGCGGGCCGAGGCGGTAGGCCTTGCGTACCGAATTGATAAGGGCATTCGCGGCGCGCGTCGGGAAGTAGACCGAGAACACCGCGCCGAATACCATCAGGCGCGGGCCGGGGTTCGCCGAGACGAACGTCAGGTAGCGCCGTACCACCATGACGACGGAGTTGGGGAGGAAGTCGCCGAGGCGGGCGAGTTCCGATTCGATATCGGCCTGTAGGAGGCCGACAAGGGCGCTGATGAAAATCAGAATCGGGAAGATAGCGAACAGCAGATAAAAGGCCAGTGCGGCGCTCCGCATTCCGACCTGGTGCCGGATATAGCGGCGCAGCATGATATACGCGCCCCGCGCAAGGGAGTTGCGCGGCGGCGTCTGGAACGGACGCTCCTGCATTAACCATCATCCTTTCCGGCTTGCCCTTTCCGCGCCTTGCGGATACGCAACGCCCACTCCACCGCCGCCAGGGCCCACACGACCGCGCAGAGGCCATGCAAAAACATCAGCAAGTCGGTACTCTGTCCGAAATACAAGTCCGCCGCGAAATTCGCGCCCCATATCAGCGCGCACAGAATCGCGCATACAAGACAAAAAATCTGCTTTTTCATGCCCGTTTTCCTCCCGGCGTCACTTCCAGTTTGCCCACACGTCCGGACAGTATCCGACCGTCGCCTCTTTCCCGTTGCGGACTATCGGCGTCCGGAACAGTTCCGGGTACTCCATGAGCTTTTCCTCGCGGGCCTCCGGCGTGATATACGCCATGTACTGCGCCTCGTAGGCTTTCGATTTTTCGTCAATCAGCGCCTCCACGCCGATTTTGCTCTTGACAGACTGGTACTCCCGGGGGGATAATCCTTTCGACGGCAGGTCGACGTACTGGAACGGAATCCGGCGTTCTTTGAACCAGCGTTGCGCCTTTTTGGTGTCGAAGGATTTCGACGAGCCGAAAATCTGAATGTTCATAAAGCGTTCCTTTCCGGAAGCGCGCGCTTCCTAGGCGATACGACGACAGGAGGAATCAACGTGAAAGAAGAAGTGCGAAAGCTGAAAGAGTGGGTGGACGAGGCCCGGAAGATGGTCTTTTTCGGGGGCGCGGGGGTGTCCACGGAATCCGGAATCCCGGATTTCCGCAGTACGGGCGGGCTGTACCATCAGGAATGGAAGTTCCCCCCGGAGACTATTTTAAGCCATAGCTTTTACGAAAGCAACCCCGAAGAATTTTTCCGTTTCTACCGCGCGAAAATGCTCGTGCGCGACGTACAGCCCAACGCCGCGCATAAGAAGCTGGCCGAGTGGGAGCGGCAGGGGAAACTTCTGGCGATTGTCACGCAGAATATCGACGGACTTCATCAGGCCGCCGGGAGCAAGACCGTATACGAACTGCACGGCACCGTACACCGCAACCACTGCGAGCGTTGCGGGGCTGAATACGGGTTCGATTACGTCTACTATAGCGAGGGCGTGCCGAAGTGCGAGAAGTGCGGCGGGCGCGTCAAGCCGGACGTGGTACTTTACGAAGAAGGCCTCGACATGGACGTAATGAACGCGGCTATTGACGCAATCGAAAGGGCCGATTTGCTGATTATCGGCGGTACGTCGCTGAACGTGTACCCGGCGGCGGGGCTGATTCACTACTACCGCGGGGAGCGTCTCGTACTCGTGAACAAGTCGGAAGTGGCGCGGCCCCTGTCCAACGCGCTCGTGATTCGCGACCCCATCGGGGAAGTATTCGCCCAGTTGTGACAATCCCTTCCGGATTGATTGAAATCAAGGAGGAAGTAATATGAAACAGGCGGTTATGTTCGGCGCTGGCAACATCGGACGGGGTTTCATCGGCGCGATTCTGGAGAAGAGCGGCTGGCACGTCACGTTCGCCGACGTGGTCGACTCCATCATCGACGCCATCAACACCCAGAAGCACTACACCGTACACATCCTCGACCAGAACAGCTACGATTTCGAGGTCAGCAACATCAGCGCGGTTTCCTCCGCCGGAGACCAGATTGCCCCGACGATTGCGGCCTGTGACCTGATTACGACGGCAGTCGGGCCGCTGGTACTCCCCAAGATTGCCAAGACTATCGCCGAGGGTATCCGGGCGCGTATCGCCGCCGGGAACAAGGAGCCCATGAACATTATCTGCTGTGAAAACGGCCTCCGCACGACCACGCGCCTGAAAGAGGAGACCTTCAAGCACATGACGCCCGAGGAAATCGCGTTCGCCGACGAGTACATCGGCTTTGCCGACTGCGCCGTCGACCGGATTTGCCCGAAGCCCAACTACGACAACCCCCTCGACGCCGCCGCCGAGGAGTACACCGAGTGGGACGTGGAGCGTTCGGCGTGGAAGGGCGAGCCCGTCGACGTGGACGGCCTGACCTATACCGACAATCTCATGGCCTGTCTGGAACGCAAGCTCTTTACCCTCAACAGCGGACATGCCATCTGCGCGTATCTGGGCACTCTGCGCGGACACACCACGATTCTGGAAAGCATTCAAGACCCCGTCATCGGGAATATCGTACACGCCGCAATCCGCGAGAGCGGCGAGGGCCTTATCCGGGAATTCGGCTTTGACCCCGAGACCCACCACGCCTATGTAGAGCGTATCTTCAAGCGGTTCCACAACCCGCACCTGAAAGACGAAGTAGCCCGCGTAGGTCGCGAGCCTATGCGCAAGCTGTCCCCGGGCGACCGCCTCATTAAGCCGCTTGTCACGACGGCGTCGTACAATCTGCCCGTCGACCACCTGATTTTCGGCGCGGCGGCGGCCCTGCGTTTCGACTGTCCCGACGACCCCCAGAGCGTCGAAATGCTCGAGAAAATCCGCAAGGAGAACGCGGCGGCGGCCCTCAAGCTCTATACCGGCCTGAAGCCCGAAGACCCCCTCTTTACCCGTATTCTGGACGTGTACCGCGCTCTTGCGGTAGCCCTCCGGTAACGCACTCCCTCCTCCGCACAGCGGGGGAGGTTTCGTAAGGGCCGAATATTGATGAAAGCTGTCTGAAAGGATGGTTTTAGAATTTTCAGGAAAAGGAGACGCACCCCATGAAACGACGATTACTTTCCGCGTTGCTGGCGTTCTGCATGACGCTGACCCTGTGTCCGGCCGCGCTGGCCTCCGCGGTCGACGCGGCCCCTGACTCCAGCTCTACGGTTTTCTTAGACCCGG
The DNA here is from genome assembly GCA_946183175.1 of uncultured Oscillibacter sp. GTDB lineage: Bacteria > Bacillota > Clostridia > Oscillospirales > Oscillospiraceae > Oscillibacter. The sequence goes on along the minus strand of CAMHBH010000022.1, from coordinate 7,975 downwards.
AAGACGTGGACGACACAAAATCCGGCGACACCACGAAAGTACCCGATTCCGGCGATACGAAGGAAACCGACACAGACGATACGAAAGTACCCGACCCGGACGATACGAAAGTACCTGACGCGGACGATACGAAAGTACCTGACGCGGACGATACGAAAGTACCCGACCCGAGTGACACGACTGACACGAAACCCGGCAATACGCCCACCGCTACGATTGACAGCACTCTCGCGGCACTGCTGGACGATTATTTCGGCAAGTTGCTCACGCAGGGCCCCGCCGTCTACGACTGCGACTTTGACGACTTCCTGAGCTGGATGTCCCCCGAGGTGCTGGAAAGCGCCGTCATTCGCGTGGAGGGCATGAGCGAACGGGAAAAAGCCCTCCAACAAGTGACCTTTGAGGTGCAGACTTACTACCCGGAGACCGGAGACCTTTACGTGGACGTGACCGAGAAGACGGTCGACGGGGACGAATTCGTTATCCTGCACACGCTCCGGGTGAGCGGCGACGCCCAAAACGGATGGTTCATCGAGCGGGACCAGTACGGAGACCCTCTGATTCACGACCTCCTGTCGGCGGAATTTAACGGCGGCAGTGTCCCGCAGCCGAGCAGCGCCTGCCCCAACACATGGACTAACACGGGCGACCAGGCCCGGGATATCGTGGGAATCGCGCTCACGCAGGAGGGCTACGCCGAGGTCGGCGACAACCGTACAAAGTACAATGTCTGGTTCTACGGCTCCAACATCTCCGCCGCCTGGTGCGCCATTTTCATCAGTTGGTGCGCCAATCAGGCCGGGATTCCCACGTCGATTATCAAAAAGAACGCCCTGGCAAGCTACTTCTCTACGTCGAATATGCGCCGCAACAGCTTCGGGACAGCCACGGCGTTCGCCTTCGGTTCCGAAACCCCCCAGCCCGGCGACATCGCCTATATCGACGTGGACAACGACGGCGTGAGCAATCACGTCGGGCTGGTCTACGCCGTCGACGGCGACTACGTCCGCACCATCGAGGGCAATACCTCCAATAAGGCCATGAGGCACAACTACAGCCGGAGCACCGGGCGCATGGGCTCCAGAACCAAAATTGTCTTCTTCGCGCGCCCGAACTACATCAACACCAGTACCGGCGGCACGCCGCCCGAATCCACCCTCGCCATCACGACCGCGCAGAACTCCTACCGAATCGAACAGGGTACCCCCTGCGACGTGCGCGGCTCTATCCGCTCCAACTACTCCCTGACGAGCGCCCGGGCCACCATATCCACCCTCGACTCCGGCTGGTCGGCGACGGTCAGCAGTATCGGCAGAACCGGCCTGAATATTGGCAGTTCCCGCCTCAACAGCTTCGAGGGCGCGCGCCTCACGGTCGGCACGCACACGTTGCGTATCGAGGCCACGGACAGCAGCGGCAAGACCGTCAGCAAATCGGTTTCGATTGAGGTCTACCCGCGAGACAACCCGAATGGCTCGTACACGGACGATGAAATAGACCGAATACTCGGAATCGACAGGAATAAATATTATTACTATCCGGTCAGGTGGGCTGTCCGGCGGAATATCGTCCCGATAGAACCCTTCCGCCCCATGGACGACTGCACACGCGCCGACGCGGTGATGTTCCTGTGGCGTCTTGCGGGTTCGCCCACGGTGTCCGGCTCCAATCCGTTTACGGATGTCCGGCCCTCCGACGAATACTACAACGCCGTACTCTGGGCCCTCGGGCGGGACATTACCCGGGGCAAGACGGCCACGACGTTCGTGCCGTCGGAGACCTGTAACCGCGGGCAGATTGTGACCTTCCTGCACCGCTACGCCGGAACCCCTTCCGTGTCGACGGGCAATTACTTCGGGGATGTGCGCTCGAACAGCTTCTGCTATGCCTCAGTGAACTGGGCCTCTGCCCACGGCGTGACGGCGGGGTTCAGCGACGGCACTTTCAAGCCGACCAGAACCTGTAACCGCGCGCAGATTATCACCTTCCTGCACCGCTACGCCGGCGACTAAGAACCGCACAAAACGCTTTGCGGCGTCCGCTGTCGGCAATCCAGACGGAAAGCAAGCGCCTCCCTCGTGGAAACGGGGGAGGCGGCTTTTGTTATTTCATCAGGTCACACACGAGGTCGGTATACTCGGAGGGGTCGTCGAGGGGCAGTCCGGCGATAAGCAGGGCCTGCGAATAGAGCAGGGAGGCGTATTTCTTCGCCTTCTCGGGGTCGCCGGAGACCGCGCTTTCCAGCGACGCGAATACCGGGTGTTCCACGTTGAGTTCGAGTACCCGGCCCGCCTGTACGCCGATGTCGGGCTGTACCGCGTGGAAATACTTCTCCATTTCGAAACTCATCCCCTCCGCCGTCAGGCAGACAGGGTGCGACTTCAGCCTCGTGGACGCCTTGACTTCCTTGACCTTGTCGCCGAGCGCCTCCTTGACAAAGTCGAACGTCGCCTTATGCGCTTCGGCGGTCTCCTTGGCCTTCTCGCTGTCGCCCTCTTCTAACTCCTGGTCGAGTACGGAGCGGAATTCCTTCTCCCGGTAGGCGCGGAGCGTCTGCGCACAAAATTCGTCCACTTCCTCCGTAAAGTACAGAATCTCCGTGCCCTTGTCTTTCAAAAGTTCCGTCTGGGGCAGGCGGTCGACTTTCTCCGGCGTCTCCCCGGCGGCGTAGTAGATGTACTTCTGCTCTCCCGGCATACGGTCGGCGTACTCCGCCAGCGTCACGGGCTTTTTCTCCGTCGACGAGTAGAACATCAGCAGGTCTTGCAACGCCTCTTTATGCGCGCCGTAGTCGCTGACAAGCCCGTACTTAATCTGCCGCCCGAACTGCGTCCAGAAGGTCTCGTACTTGGCCCGATCTTCCTCGCGGAGTTTCAGCAGGTCGCTCTTGACCTTCTTTTCGAGGTTCGCGCCGATGACTTTCAACTGTCTGTCGTGCTGTAACAGCTCGCGGGAGATGTTCAGGGACAGGTCGGGGGAGTCGACGACGCCGCGCACAAAGCGGAAATACTCCGGGAGCAGGTCTGCGCACTTGTCCATAATGAGGACGCCGCTGGAATAGAGCTGTAGCCCGGCCTGGTAGTCCTTGGTATAGAAGTCGTAGGGGGCGGCGGACGGCACGAACAGCAGGGCCTTGTAGGTGACGGCACCCTCTACGGAAACCGTAATCACGCGGAGGGGTTCGCCGTAGTCGTGGAACTTGTCGCGGTAGAACTTGCTGTACTCGTCCTCCGTGACTTCCGACTTGCTCCGTTGCCACAGGGGCACCATAGAATTAAGGGTATCTTCCTCCTGATAGGTCTCGTACTCCGGATTCTCGTCGGTGGAGCCCTCTTTCTTACGGGTCTTGCTGACTTCCATACGAATCGGGAAGCGGATGTAGTCCGAGTATTTGCGCACGAGGGACTGTACTTTCCAGCTTTGCAGGAACTCGCCGTAGTTCTCCTCGTCGGTGTCGGGCTTGATATGCAGGATGATGTCCGTCCCGGCGGCGTCGCGGGAGGCCTCTTCGATGGTGTAGCCTTCGGAGCCGTCGGATTCCCATTTCCACGCGGCGTCCTCTCCGTACTTGCGCGTAATGACCGTGATATGGTCGGCAACCATGAAGGCCGAGTAGAAGCCCACGCCGAACTGTCCGATAACGTCGGTGTCTTTGGCGTCGTCGCCGAGTTCCTGCTTGAAGCGGAACGAGCCGGACGAGGCAATCATGCCGAGGTTGTCTTCGAGGTCGTCGCGGTTCATGCCGATTCCGTTGTCGGAGACGGTCAGGAGGCGCTTGTCGGCGTCGACGGTGAGCCGGATTTGAAAGTCCTTGCGCTCCAGGCCTACGGCGCTGTCGGTGAGTGCGCGGTAACAGAGTTTGTCGCAGGCGTCGCTGGCGTTGGAAATCAGCTCCCGGAGGAAAATTTCCTTGTGGGTGTAGATGGAGTTAATCATCAAATCAAGGAGGCGCTTCGATTCGGCCTTGAACTCTTTCTTTTCCATAGCGGAAAACACACTTCCTTTTCAGAATGCGAAATATGTCGAAATTGTAAATTTCTGTGAAAACGGTTGTCAGCGGGGGAATTTTCGGATACAATAGGGGAAATAGCCGGAAAGAGAGGGGATTTCATGGAGAGCCTTCAAAATGCCCTGCAAAAACTGCGCGTCGCGGCGGGGCGGTTCATGCTGGGCCGCAACGGGATGGACCAGTTGAACTACGCGCTGTTGTGGGGGTACCTGATTGTGTGCCTCGCGCGGGCGCTTGCGCTGGCTCTGACGCGTAGCGCGCTTGTCGGCTGGGCGTTCGACATTCTGACGTACATCGTACTCGTCGTGATGGCATTCCGTATCCTGTCGCGGAATCTGCCGAAGCGTCAGGCGGAGAATCTGCGCTGGCTGGACTGGTGGGGGCGCACGAAGCGCATTACTGACGGGGCGATTAAGCGCCACCGCGACAAGGAGCACAAATACTACACCTGCAAGCAGTGCGGGACAGTCTGCCGCGTCCCGACGGGCAAGGGGAATATCATTATCACCTGTCCGAAGTGCGGCGCGAAAATTCAGGCGAAAACGTGACATTTCAACGCGGCGGCCTCCGGAATCCGGGGCCGCCGCGGCCTTGTGTCGCGGTTGCCTCCCACGCGGGGAAACTTGACAGGCTTTCGTATCTCTACGGCCCGGCGCGGTTCATCGCCGCCGTGATGTAGTGCTCGCCGTAGAGGGCGTCGTAGAGCACGTAGGAGCGCAAGTCGAGAAGGTGTTCCTCCTCCGGCGACAGTCCCGCCCGCGCCTGTGTGAAGTACGCCTCGCCCGCGCCGTTGGCGAAATAAACTTCCCGGCTGACAAGCTGGACTTTCGCCGACAGGCACGCCAGTTTCCACCAGCGGGTGAGGGGCTGTCCGGTGAGTTCGAGAATCATGGGGCCGAAGGACAATACTCCGGCGTGTTTACGGGTTCCGGCCTGTCCCTGTAAGAGCGCGGCGTCGTTGGCCCAGATGAGGTAGTCGCTGGAGTAGAGGTCGCCTATCTGCTCCTCCGTCCACAGACTGGTGTCGCCGCCGGGGACAAGCCCGAGTTGCGTATAGACCGTGCGCCCGTTTGGCATGGGGAGCGTCGGGCGGTGGTCGCCGAAAAAGGCGACAATCGTCGGCACCGGGTAATCCCGTAAGGCGTCGGTCAATTCTTTCAGGGCGGCGTCGGCGCGTACGATGCCCTCCACGCCCACTTTGAGAATCTCCAATTCGGAGCGCTTCAGTTTCGGGGCCGTAACCTTGACTTGCGACACGCCGTTGAATTTGTCGGGGTTGAACGGCTGGTGATTCTCCATCGTGATACCGTAGAGGAAGGCCTTCTGTCCGGATTCGTTGATAGCCTCCATTTCGTGGCGCATGGCCTGAAAGAAATAGGAATCCTTCATGTAGTAGCCGCCGTAGAGGTTGCCGTTCCACTCGATTCCGAGGGCGCGGATGTCCTCCGAGAACAGGCACTTTGAGTAGCCCATCAGCGGGTATGTGACGGTGCGGTTGTAGAGGCTGTTGTCGTAGGCGTGGAGCATTTCCGCCGTATAGGTGCCCAGGTTCGTGTACTGTTCGGCGAGGGAATCGAAGAGTTCGTAAGTCTCGTCGGGCATGAAGCAAATATTCGTCCCGGCGTCGAGGTCGAGTTCGCCGATACCCGTCTGCATGGACATTTCGATATAGCCCGTGCCGTAGCCGAGGTAGTGCGAGTAGAAGCGCCCGCTGATACTCTCCGCCTGTAGGGCGTGGAAATGCTCCACGGGGTCGCGGTCGTAGGTGACGCCCGGGAGGCGGTTCACGTCGAAGAAGCTCTCCGAGAGAATCACGAGGACATTGGGCATTACCCGCTCTTCCGGAATTTCCTCCCCCTCTACGGGTTCCGGTTCTGGTTCGGCGGTCAGGGCGTCGACTTCCGCGAGAACGTCCTGCATTTGTACGGTACTGTAGTCGGGGGGCGGGCTGACTTTTTGCAGGAACAGCTCCCGCCACAGGCTTACCGTCAGGCCGTAGAGGCGGTGGTTGGTCGCGGGGGGCAGGCGTTCGGCGACATCCACATGGAACAGCGCGCCGACGGAAAGCGTCATGCCCGTGGAGAACAGGCAGAACATCAGCGCCACCGACACAAGGACAGGTACCAGTCTGTCGGGGCCTCTGGTACGCGTCCAGCTACTGAGGAAGAAGAGCGTCAGGACGCAGAAGGTCAGGAGCCAGACGGCACCCCAGAAGATTTCGGGGGGGCTGAGTTCCCCGGCGACCCCGGCGATATCCCCGGCCTGTCCGACGAGGCCGAAGTCGGAGAGCACGAGCGGGGTACCGTCGATTCGCAACTTGAAGTGGTTGACGAGCGAGGCGGCGAGGCCCACGATAGACACGACAAGTCCGGAGACCCATAATTTGCCAATCAGCGCGCCCAGAAGGGCTATCACAGCGCCGTAGAGACAGCCGGATAAGAAGAAACTTCCCATGCGTTCGGCGGCCCACGCGCACATGTCCATGAATCCGCCCGCGCGGACGGCCTCCACGGCACCCGTAATCGCGAGGCCCATGCACAGCGACGACAGGCAGAAGGCCCTCCACTGTCTCCACGCCGGGGCGCGGACGCGTCCGCGGTAGCGGCGGCGTTTCCGGAGGAAGGCCGGGAGCGGCGGGAGGTGGTGCCCAATCCACGCAAAGAGGCCTACGACAATATGACACAGGAACGCGAAGCCCTGTTGGAATAACGCGAGAATCCAATGTGCGGCGCTGGAAAGCCCGGTCTGTACGGCGTCGCGGAGGTACGCGGCGGCGCGTTCGGACAGCGGCGGGGGCGGGGGCGGCGGCGGAGGCTTGTCCGTCGGCGAGGGGAGCCACGGCAAGTCCTGTTCGGGCGGCGCGCCGGAATCCTTATGCCGCGCGAGACTTCTTTCGCCCTCCTTGAGTTCCTGCCGCCACCGTAAAAGGCTGATAGGCGACGGGACTTGTACGCGCGGCGGCGGGACGGTTGGCGGCGGTTCGGGTTCGGGTTCGACGAGTTGCAAGGGAATCGACTTCTTGCCTTTCTGACGCTGTCCCTTGCGCTTGCGCGACGGTTCTTCTAATTGCAGTACGTCATTGGTCAGCGGCACCGGGGGGAGGGCCTTCCCGGCCCGGGGGCGCGGCTTCTCCGACGGGTAGATTTTGATGTTGCCCGCCGACGCCCCCGGGAGGGGAATGTCGGCGTTCTGCCGCCTGACTAACGGCGTCGACTGCGTCGAGGCCGTCCACAAGTCCGAAAGCGACGGCGGCGGCGCGAGTACCGACGGCGGCGGGGGCGTATTCAGGTCTTTGAGCTTGTAGTCGGCTTTGGTCTGCCGCTCCTGCCGCCCGACTTTCCGCACGGGTTCGGAAGCGTTCTTGCCCTGCGGGTCGTAAAGCCGCCCGTAGGGGTCGTGAAACTGTCCGTAAGGCCCGGAGGACTTGTTCCCCGCGGAGCGTTTCTTGTGGGGCTTATTGGCTTTCGAGATAGGGAATCCCCCCTTTCGTCACGGCGTCCGCTCAATAGGCCAGTTTCCAGGCCAGATACGCGCGCAAGTCCGCCGTCGGAATGCGCTCCTGCGACATCGTGTCGCGGTCGCGCACGGTCACGCACCCGTCTTCGGCGGTCTGGAAGTCGACGGTCACACAGTACGGCGTGCCGATTTCGTCCTCGCGGCGGTAGCGCTTGCCGATAGAACCCGTGTCGTCGAAATCGGTCATGAAGTCCTTGGAGAGCGTCCGCTGGATTTCCCTGGCGCTGTCGCTGAGCTTCCTGGACAGCGGGAGCACGGCGGCCTTCACGGGAGCCAGCGCGGGATGCAGATGGAGCACCACCCGCACGTCGTTCTTCTCCGGATCCACCACCTCTTCGTCGTAGGCGTCGCAGAGGAAGGCCAGGGCCACCCGGTCCGCGCCCAGGGAGGACTCCACCACGTAGGGGATGAACTTCTCGCCGGTCTCCGCGTCGAAGTAGTCCATGGATT